>CAZGPE010000013.1:0-36613 GCA_964527585.1 uncultured Eubacteriales bacterium | reverse complement strand
GTTGTAGTTCCCTAATTTTTCTTGGTATGTTATAATGGTTCGGAATTTCTCATTACTGGAAAGACCGTTGTAGTTCCCTAATTTTTCTTGGTATGTTATAATGAAAGTATATCTATAGGACTTGTAAGGTATGTTGTAGTTCCCTAATTTTTCTTGGTATGTTATAATTCGTTCAAATGAATGCTAAAATTATATTGGTTGTAGTTCCCTAATTTTTCTTGGTATGTTATAATTAGAGAATAATCTTCACCTTCACCGAATAGTTGTAGTTCCCTAATTTTTCTTGGTATGTTATAATTATTGACCTTGATTGCCCTGAATTGGCTGAAGTTGTAGTTCCCTAATTTTTCTTGGTATGTTATAATATGGGAACAAAAAAGCTCGCAAAATCAACGCTTACAAGCGAAAATTTTGCAAAAAAAGAGAGAAGAACTTCTCAAGAAGTTCTTCTCTCTTTTTATTTTTTTACAAAAGTGTCAATTGTTCATAAGAAACACTTGTATCCGCTTGACGATACTCTCCTAAAAGAATTTGCATTGACTCATATTGCTTTTCGGTAATCGTAAGCAAACGAATTGAACCGTTAGCAGGCAAATGTAATTTCAGTCTGTTTTCGTGAGTTTTAACCGAATCATATCCCTTGCAAACTCTCGAATAAACAGAATACTGCAACATTAAATAACCATCTTCAATTAAAAACTTTCTGAATTTTGTCGCTTCTTTTTGAGAAGCTTTTTCTTTTACCGGTAAGTCAAAAAACACAATCATTCTCATAAACTTAGTCATATTCAAAATAAGACACATCTTCAAAAGACGGCAATTTCAACTCAATATCATCATTTTCAAACGATGATATAACACTTTGTATTACTTGTTCCATTGCATTTGCAACCGAATGTCGTTGCCCATCAATTAAAACAGCGGAATTCAAAAGCAATACTAATTCTGCCTTTTGTGCCGCAAAGAAACCGCTTCCCCAATCAAGAGAATGTTTGTAGACATAATTATCTACAATCGGTCTGAACGGCTCAATTACATCATCCGCTAAATTAAAAGCATTAAGTTGGTTTTTGTGATAAATCCCCAACGAAGGTTCAAGTCCGTAAGCGACTAAGGTTTTTGCAATATATGATCTAAAAACAGAATACCCGTAATTCAATGCTGCATTTATACCGTTTTCGGATTTTCTGTTGAAAGATTCTCCGAAAAGTGCTTTGAAATAAATCCGTGCCGCATATCCTTCCCTGTTTGTTGAATCTCCGGAAGTTACGGTTTTTGATATATCGAAAAGTTCTTTAGCCTTATCAATGCCATTAACCTTAAGGCACATCGCTTGATTTGAAATCTTCTTTTCGACTATTTCACGCCATATTCTTTTTAATTTCGGCTTACTTTGTTCAAATTGCAGTGTTATTCTTTTGTTCACCCTACAATATGTTCCTATCGGCATAAGCTGTGAAGTCGGGGAATGTTTTTCGTCGCATAATATCACACATACTCCGCAATCGGCAAGTTTGGAAAGTAATTTCGCACTAAATGTAGCATATTGATTATCAATAACAATTGAGCGGATATCTTCAATGGGAAAAGACAACTCCTCTCCATTATCAACAATCAACTGATTACTGCGTAATTTCATTTTCGTCTCATTAGCCACAAAAATATTTCTGTACGGCATATCAGTTAAACCTCATTCGTTTTTCTCTTCCGACCTTATTTATATTTCCTATCGGATCAACAGTATATTTTTCAATACTGATCAATGATTTAATCCCGTTACCTCTTGATTCATATGCATTATCATGTGTCCTTACGGAAATTGACGCTGTGGAAATATCTGCTCCAACATAGTAAGTATATATTTCATTTCTGAATATTTCTTTTTGCAAAGAGCTGCCTTTTTGTTTAACCGTAAATTTCAGCGGGGTCTTTTTTACAATTTTAATCAAATCGTTTGAATAAAGAGAAAAAACGAAATCTTCTTCATTCATTTTCTTCCACTCTCTTCCGCCGCCTACACAAGCCAAATCCGGCAGTTCGGATTTTACTGTATCCGCAACATAAATCGGAATAAAATAATACCCTTCGTTCTTTACATAAAAAACATCAATTCTGATCATCGAACCATTAGCCGCAACACCATTATTTACAGGGACTGTCAAACTTGCATTTTCCTCGATTTTTACTTTTTTAACAATCGGACCTTCGCTGCCGTCAGACTTGGGTTTGTGGAATACAAATCCTTGCGGGAACGCCTCTTTTCCGTTTCCGCCAAACATTTGCAGTCTGTATTTAATGGCATTATATAATAGTAAATCGCTTGTCGGATTATAATATCCGATAATTTCGCCATCTTTGTTCAATTTCAAATCCGACAAAAGTTTTTTGCTTACAGTCTTTTTATTACTCTTGGCAGAGCGTATTGTTTCCTCGTGTGCTGCTCCGCTGACTTTATGTTTAGGCATTCTCGAAACAAAAGAGGGTTTTGTATTTCTGATGTTTTCCGGAGAATAATTTGAAAGAGTTTTCAGTGCCGTTTCCAAACTCTCTTGATTTTCTTTTGTTGCACGAATATCCAATTCTTTTCTGAATTCCGGATATGGCATCGGGAAGCGCTCAATAACTTCACCGGTTATCTCATCGACATCATAAATATCAGTTTCATGATATTTTGAGTACTTAGCAATGTTTTGTTCCATCCGCTTGGTAATACAAGCTATTACCGCTGCATCAACACCGTGATGTAAATCTCCGTCCTCACGAATTTTTGATATTCCCCATCGTTTACGAATATATGCGGTTGCCGCTCCGTTAACTGTTGAAACATGGGTCTTATATTTATATTCATCAAAAATCAAATTGTCGTTAAGATAATTATAAATTACACGGCTAAGATATTGTGTATCTTTCAAACTTCTTGCTTTAAGACCTCTTGACTCTTCCTCACTTAATTTAGTTTTTAAGAGTTTTTCACGCTTCCTGATATTTTTTACATTACCGTTAACCCAGACACAGTAATCGGATTTCTTCTCATCTTTAATATAATCCATAGGAATCCGATTACTCTTTTGCTTGTTTTCATAGGAAAAAGTCAAAACTTTATTATTATAACTGTCATCAAAGCTTAAGCTGTACGGAATTATATGATCCACATCAACATATCCGTCTTCAAAAAGTCTATCATATTCAAATGCTTTTTGAGAATAAGGGCAAATGCCGTTTTGTTCATGATACAGTTTTAATTTTACAATATCCTGCCCTCTCGGTGCAATTCCGAAATTATCAATAATTTCCTGCTTTATCCTTTCATTTTGATTATGGTTCTCGGTGTTCGTTTTCTCAATTTCGGCCCGGTCTTTTCTGTTTTTAGAAAGTTCTCTTGCCAATTCCACATTTATATAAGCAGGACTGTTTCCCATCTCTCTGATTATTGCATTTACGACTTTTCGAGTTTGAACAACAGCTCTTTTAACAACAGGATTTGTAATATTAGCAAGCACTTCATCTGCACACGGCAATAACTTTGATCTTTGTTCTCCCAAATGGCTTCTGAAATCTATACCTGCAGATTCACATGCCTTATCATATGTCATTCCCTGTTTCAAGAACGGTATTATCTGCTTACACGCCTTTATACTGATATGACCGTACCCACTGAATTCAGGTAAATTAAGTAAAACATTAAAAAATGTAGGATCAATATCGGTTTCCTTCAATTTAGACAGAATTATTTCATCGTCTCTGTACATAGTGAAAATTCCGCCTATACAATCAAGTTGCTCTTGTGAAAGAACCTTCACTATATCTCCCAAGATTTTTTTCATTTGATGATATTGTTTAAGATATTCAAATTTCGTTTTCTTTTCAACATCTTCAAAGTTTTTATCGGCATAACTGATATTAAAGCGATACGCATCTGATATGTTCAATTGTTTTCTTATTGCCGCATAATTAACCGAAGACTTATTAACGCAAAGTTCTTCGATTTTCAAGCGTTCTTCTTGCGATAGTTTCAATTTTTCGCCATATTCATTTATCAAAGTAATATTATTTATTTTTTGAAGCAAATTAAACAATTGAAACGAATATGTCGCTTTTGCTGCTCTAAACTCTTCGGGGTAGAATGTACATTTGCCTATCATCTTTTCTATTTGATTTCCGGCGTAAATACTTCTTGAGTTTTCAGGACCTTCTCCCGGGCCTATAGCAAATGACCGTTGAGATAAAAGTATTTCCTTATATTTTTCTTCGATCAATTCGTCGGCAAATGCTTTTGAAAATCTTCGCTGAGAATCGAAGATAAGAGCAGTTTCCTGTGCAATCATATCTCTTGAAACTGTATTTTTATAGTCCTCACCCTTATTTCGTTTGCATTCGGAAAACTTTTCATCTTTACAAAGCATTTCACCTACTGTCCTATAACCTTTTTGCGTCATAAGAACATTATTATCGTCTATGGCTTTAAGCAAAAGCCCTTTTTCCTTGTCTTTTGTTTCCGATTTTCTATTTGACTTAAACCCTCTGCGCTGTGCAAGATTAATTAATATCCGTGCAAATTCAACATTGTTTATCGGTTCATCAAGAGCCTTTGTTCTAAGTTCATATATATCCGACAGTTGTCCCGAATACATATTTTCAAGTTCTTCTTCGTTTACGATATTCTCGCAAACAAGCATATATCTGATGCGTTCCAACCTATGTTGATGTCTGCGAATTCTTCGCCTTATTCCTCTTGCATCACGCCTTGGCTTTGCAAGCGATTCTCCCGTTTTCGGCTGTTCCGCACAGTCAAAAACTCTTGCTCCCAATTTAACAATTCTACTCGGCTCATCATTAAAATCGAGTTCCGTTACAGCATATCCAACCGATGTTATTCCACAATCCAATCCAATACCGTATTTCATATAAAAACTCCTTATAAAAAGATAACGACCTCCAAAAAGGAAGTCGTTAGAGCTTTGCGGTTTTCTACCTTTTTGTAGTAACCCAATTGTTCTTGGTATGTTATAAGAACAATTACATTGTAGCACAACTATTTTATCTTGTAAAGAGTTCTCTATAAAAGTTATAAAACCTATTCTATCTTATTTATAAAGTGCGCCGTAAGTTTTGCAAGCAAGATAATCTGCTGCCTGCTTATCGTCGGTGCCGAACGAAGCCCAGCAGTGCGGACGGAAAATTCTTTCATCTTCAACATTATGCATATTTACGGGTATTCTGAGCATTGAAGCAAGAGTTATAAGCTGTGCTCCGACATGGCCGTAAACTGTAACGCCATGATTTGCGCCCCAATTTGCCATTACACTGTAAACATCGGTAAATGCGCCTTTACCGGTAAGTTTAGGTGCAAACCAAGTTGTCGGCCACGATTTATCCGTGCGTACATCAATTGTTTTATGTATTTCATCGGGAAGGTCAACAGTATATCCTTCAGCAAGTTGAAGAACAGGTCCTATTCCGTCAACAATATTAACTCTGAGCATTGTTACCGGCATCTGAGCTTTACAACGGAAATGAGACGAGAATCCGCCGCCACGGAAATATTCATAGTTTGCTCTGCACCAATCGGTCGCTTCAAGACAAGCGTTAATATCGTCTTCACTCATTTTCCAGAACGGTTTCATACAGCCTTTACCTTCGCTGTCTTTAGCCGCACCGCTTCCGTCAAGTGCTGTTGCTCCGGAATTGATAAGATGAATAAATCCGTCTTTAGCTACTCCGTCGGGTTTCATTCCGGTTACTCTTTCGCAAGCGTCCGGACTCCAATATGTACGAACATCGTGGAAACAGGGTGCTGTATCCGAGATAAGCGTTCCCAAAAGCATTGCCACACCGTTAAGCGTATCGTTTTCAGTTGCAAAAGCAGTAGGCATTTTAGCACCGTTCCAGTTGAAAGTCGAAGCCATAATCGCTTCTGTGAAATCAGCGTTCGGGAGCCAGTCAGTCCAGTTTCTTTGACCTTGGAATCCACCTGCAACGGCATTTTTGCCGAGTGCCTCTTCATGCCAGCCCATTTCATCAAGTTTTTTGTTCCCGAAAAGAATATCACGAACAACAAGGGTCATTTTAGTAATAAACTCCCAATCCTTATCGGGATCCACAACTTTTGATTTCTTTATAATTTCGGGAAAATCTTTACCGGCGTTTACATCAAGACCTTCTTTACAATTTGCTTTCACCCATTTGATAGCCTTATCATATTCGTCGTGATCGTAAATTCCAAGAGTAATTCTGCGAACGATTTCGGTCATATCGACCCATTCGGGACGAATACCGAGATATTTCTGGAAAAATCCAGCATTACAGTATGAACCGGCAATACCCATTGCAACTCCGCCGAGATTTACATATGCCTTATTTTTCATCCAGCCGACAGAAACAGCGCATTTTGCGAAATTAAGGATTTTTTCGGCAACATCTTCGGGAATTGTTTTATCGTCCATATCCTGAACATCGTGTCCGTAAATCGAGAAAGCGGGCATTCCTTTTTGAGCGTATGCTGCCATAACAGCGGCAAGATATACGGCACCCGGTCTTTCGGTTCCGTTAAATCCCCAAACAGCCTTTATCGTATTGGGGTTCATATCGTAAGTTTCGGTTCCGTAACACCAACAAGGTGTAACCGAAAGAGTTGCGACAACATTTTCCGTTGAAAACTGTTCTTCGCAAGCCGCCGCTTCGGCACCTCCGCCGATAGTTGTGTTACTGATAACACATTTTACCGGTGTACCGTCGGGATAAAAAAGAGTTTCGCTGATAAGTTTTGCGGCAGATTCCGCCATACCCATTGTCTGCTTTTCAAGGCTTTCACGAACTCCGCCCCATCTTCCGTCAATAACGGGACGGATGCCTATTTTGGGATAATTCATAATATTCGCTCCTTTATTATTTAATTATTTTCTTAAATCTCGGATAAGCCGCCTCAAATTCGGACGGATTTTCAGGCAAATATGTTTTTACTTTTTCCTGATTTTTGATAATTTTTCTTGCCGACTGAACATCGGAGATTTCACCTAATGCGATTAACTGCAAAACAATATTTCCTATTGCGGTTGCTTCGGTAGGTCCTGCAACAACAGGCAAGTTCAAACTGTCAGATGTCATTTTACAAAGGAAACTGTCCTTTGTTCCGCCGCCGAGAAGATGAAGCACCTCAAATTTCTTGCCCGTGTTTTCCTGTATTTGTTCAATGGCATAGCGGTATTTCATCGCAAGACTTTCATATATACATCTTACGAGAGCGCCGTCATTTTCGGGAATGGGCTGACCTGTCTTTTTGCAAAAATCACGAATCTTTTTCGGCATATCCTTAGGAGTTGCAAATGTCGGATCATCGGGATCAATAAAAGATAAAAACGCTTTCTCTTTTACGGCAAGTTGTTCCATATCATCGTATGAATAAGACTTACCTTCTTCTCTGAAATTGCGCTTTATTTCCTGAATAAGCCAAAGTCCGCTTATGTTCTTAAGATAATTTATTTTGCCGTTGGCTCCGAGTTCATTTGAAAGTTCGTCTTTCATACTCTTTCGGGTCAAAATCGGGGTTTCGTTTTCGCAGCCGATCAAAGACCATGTTCCGCAAGACAAAAACGCAGATGTTTTCCCGTCATCACACGGCATTGCGCAAACAGCACACTGCGTATCATGTCCCGCAACCTTTATAACTTTGATTGCTTTGTATTTGCCCGCAACGGTTGCGCTTTTTACAAGTTCGGGAAGCATTTTTGTTTCTTTCCCCGTAAGCGAAAATACATTTTTTTGCCAACAGCCGTTTGTCAAATTAAGCATTTGAGATGTTGAAGCAATTGTCTGTTCGGCACTTTTTACCCCGCATAAAAAATATGCGAAAAGATCGGGCATAAATAAAAAGGTATCTCCGCTTTCCGTTTCCGCAGATAATTGAAAAAGCGTATTGATATTCATTATCTGATTTCCGGTAAGCGAATAAAGTTCTTCTGCGCTTATCTTTTTAAGGATGTTTTCGACTTCATTCTTTGTACGCTCATCACGGTAACAGACAGGCAAGGAAACAAGTTCTCCGTCTTTACCGATAATTCCGTAGTCGACGCCCCAAGTGTCAAATGCAAGCGAATCAATATTTTCCGCCATTTCAATCGCTTTTTTCACCTCATCTAAAAGATGAGGAAAATTCCAGCAAAGTTTTCCGTCGAAATTGCAAAGTTCATTATCAAAACGGTGTATTTCGCTGTATTTGATTTTGCCTTCTTCGTATTCACCGAGAATTGCTCTTCCCGTTGATGCTCCGAAGTCGAACGCTAACACACGGCTCATACGCTTACTACTCCTTTTTTCAAAAGGATATTAGCATAAATCGCCGTTTCACCGGTCGCAATAATAAGATATGCGTTTTTTGCACGCTCGTAAAAAGCAAATCTCTCCGTCATTTCGATTTTGTGATTGTTCGGTTCATATTTTTCAAACAGTTTATCATACTGTTCCCATATTTCCGGAGTTGGTGTATTGTCGCCGTTTACAACTTCCATCAAAGCAATCGGTTTCTCGGTATAAGTATCAAGCGGAATAAGAGATAAAACCGCATCGAGAATTTCCGTTGTAGAATGTCCGTCAGCACGAATTACAACGGAATTCTTTCCTATACTGCTGCTCGGAAAATTTCCGTCGGCAATAACCAATTCGTCTCCGTGTCCCATCTCACAAAGTGCTTTAAGCAATTCGGGAGAAACAATCGGATTGATACCTTTGAGCATAACTCAGTCCTCCTGCTTGTGAAGTAATTTATCTTCGGGATTAAACACTTTGTATCCGGGATGTCTGCCCGTTATTCTGTAATAACTTCTGAGATCAATAAGTTTTTGTATATTTTCTCTGTCAATGTCATGGCTTCCGCCGAGAATTACGGCATTTATTGTTATTTTCGCCCAAAGTTCAAGACTTTCCATTCTGTAAAAAGCCGTAATTACATCACTGCCGACCGCAAGCGCTCCATGGTTTTCAAGAAGCATAACATCATGTTCTTCCAAATACGGTTCAATCGCATCGGGAACTTCGGTTGTCGAAGGAGTACCGTAAGGAGTCAGCGGTACAGCACCTATAGCGGCAACATCTTCAATCATATTGTACATATCCATCGCTTTATGTGCTACGGCAAATCCCGTTGCTCCCGGCGGATGTGCATGAATAACGCTTGTTACATCTTCTCTTTTATCGTAACAGCGCAAATGCATTTTAATTTCACTTGAAGGACGCAAGCCTTCCGCCGCTTCAAGCACATTTCCTTCACGGTCAATTCTGATAAGCTTATCGGGAGTGATAAAAGATTTGCTCATTCCCGTGGGAGTTGCGAGAATTGTTCCGTCATCAAGTTTTGCGCTTACATTTCCGTCATTTGCCGCAACCCATCCGAGTTGCCACATTTTATGACATACATCGCAAATTTGATCTTTTACTGTCTGAATGTCCATTATGTATTTTCCTTTCCGTGAGTTAAATACTGTAATTTTATTGTAACATAAACAAAAACGATATTCAATCTCAATAAATTCAACATTGAAAAATTTTTCGCAATTCAAGGTAACGCTTTTCAAATAAAAAAGGCGCTGTGAAAACAAATCACAGCGCCTTGCGTTTATTCTTCTATATGATCCTGTCCCTGAGCGATAATCGTCCTAACATGATCATCGGCAAGCGAATAGAAAACCGACTTCCCTTCACGCCTTGCTTTAACAAGTTTATTTTGCTTCAGTATTTTTAACTGATGAGATATTGCCGATTGGTTCATATTCAGTGCCGATGCGAGATCGCAAACACAAACTTCCGCTTCAAACAAAACATAAAGAATTCTTATTCTTGTAGAATCTCCGAAAACCTTAAACAGTTCCGCAAGGTTGTAAAGTTCGATTTCATCGGGCATATTTTTAACAACATCTTCAAGAATCAGCCCGTGAACTTCATTTACTTCACAGGTGTCAAAATCTTTCGCCATATTATAAAGCCTCTTTTCTTAAAGTTTTCTTACCGACAGTGCACGCACGGCATTAAGCACCGCCAAAACCATTACTCCGACATCGGCAAATATCGCCGCCCACATATTAGCGATACCGAATGCACCTAATATAAGGCAGGCAAATTTTATCGCTAATGCAAATATAATATTTTCATAAACAATTTTCAAGCATTTTTTCGAAATTTTTATCGCTTTTGATATTTTTATCGGATCATCATCCATCAGCACTACATCCGCCGCTTCAATTGCGGCATCAGATCCCATCGCACCCATCGCTATTCCGATATCCGCTCTTGAAAGTACGGGTGCATCGTTTATTCCGTCTCCGACAAAAGCCAATTTTTCATTATCTGCTTTTTCATTGAGAATTTTTTCGACTTTTTCGACTTTATCCGAAGGGAGCAACTCGCTGTAAACTTCATCAACTCTCAATCGGTGTGCAACTTCTTGTGCCGTACTCACGGAATCTCCCGTAAGCATAACCGTCTTTTTAATTCCGGAGTTTTTCAAACTGCGAACCGATTCTTCGGCGTTAGGTTTTATTACATCCGAAATCAGTATACATCCGGAAAATTCACCGTTAACCGCAACATAAACCGCAGTGCCCGATTTATCGCATTTAAGACACTCGACATTAAGTTGTTCCATCAACTTAATGTTGCCTGCCGCTACCGTATTACCGTCAACTGTCGCAACAACTCCGTGTCCCGAAAACTCTTTAACATCGGAAAGTTTGCTTTTGTCGATTTCCTTTCCGTATGCATTTTGCAAACTTTTACTTATAGGATGCGTAGAATAACTTTCTGCGTATGCGGCAAGTTCAATCAGTTTATCTTTTTCTATTTTATTATCATAAACGCCGACAACTTCAAAAACGCCTTTGGTCATTGTGCCCGTTTTATCGAAAACTACATATCTGACTTTAGAGAGCGTTTCAAGGTAATTGGAACCCTTTATCAAAATACCCTCTTTACTCGCACCGCCGATTCCCGCAAAAAAGGTCAGCGGAACGCTGATTACAACCGCACACGGACAACTGATAACAAGGAATGTCAGCGCTCTGTATATCCATTCTCCGAATCGGGCGGCATTTCCGAGCATTAAATTCACAATCGGCGGTAACAAAGCAAGCGCCAAAGCACTTATACAAACAGCAGGGGTATAATATCTTGCGAATTTGCTTATAAAGTTTTCCGAACGGGATTTTTTCGAGGTCGCATTTTCAACAAGATCAAGAATTTTAGAAACAGTGGACTCTCCGAACGGCTTCGTTGTTGTAACTTTAATTACACCGGACAAATTTATACATCCGCTTATTATTTCGTCGCCCGGCTTGACTTCTCGGGGGACACTCTCTCCTGTTAAAGCGCTTGTATTAAGAGTAGACGACCCCTCGGCAATTACTCCGTCAATCGCAACTTTTTCACCCGGCAAAACAACCGTCAGCGTTCCGACTTCAACCTCATCCGGATCGACTTTTTCGAGTTTTCCGTCAATTTCGACATTTGCATAATCCGAGCGAATATCCATAAGTTGAGAAATGTTTTTCCTGCTTTTTCCTACCGCATAACTTTGAAAAAGTTCACCGATTTGGTAAAACAGCATAACAGCCGTACCTTCTGTATATTCACCGAGAACTATTGCGCCGACAGTAGCAACCGCCATAAGAAAATTCTCGTCAAAAACCTGTCGGTTCAAAATTCCTTTGAAGGCTTTTTTCAGTATATCGTATCCTATTGTCAAATAAGGTATCATATACAGAGCAAATTCAACATAGCCGTTAAACTTTATAAAGATACCGGCAATTTTGATGCATAAAATCAAAGCCGATGAAATTATAATCCGCACAAGAACTTTCTTTTGTTTTTTCGTCATAACAAATCTCCGTTATATATAAATTTCGCAGTCATCTTCGACTTTTTTACAATTCTTAAGAACTTGTTTCATTACGCTCTTAGGTTCGGCTCCGTCTTCAAATTCGACATTCATCTTAAGCATCATAAAATTAACATTTGCATCTTTTACTCCGTCGGTATTTTTGGCGGCAAGTTCCATTTTGTTTGCGCAATTCGCACAATCAACTTCGATTTTATAACTTTTCTTCATACTCTTTCCCTCTCCGTATTTCAATTTGCGTTAATTCAAATTCAAGTTGATATATGAACAACTGTTCATTTGTTAATATGATTATATCATATTACATAAATATGTCAAGAATTTTTTATTATTCAAAAAAACAACGCACAGATCAAATCTGTGCGTTGTAAAACAAGTCAATTTTCCCGCCGTGATAAAAATTTCTTTTTATATTCGAAATAGAATATCAGCGAAAGTGCAGTTGCCACGGTCCATCCTATCGGCCATGCGGACCATATACCCGTAGGACCGAAGCGTGATGCGAGAACGGATGAGAGAATAACCCTCAAAATCAAATCGGTAAATGTCGCCACCATAAACTGAAGCATTTTTTCTCCGCCTCTTAAAATTCCGTCGGCAATAAGTTTAACCGAAATCAAAAGGTAAAACGGAGATATAATTCTTAAGAACATCATTCCGACATCAAGCGCTTGAGCAGATGCATCGTTAAGGAAAATCTTAAGCAAAGTTCTTCCGAATACGAAATACAAAATCGCCAACGGAGCGCATATTGTCCAAACGATTTTAATTCCGGACTTCATACCGTCGTGAATTCTTTCTTTTTTTCCGGCGCCGAGATTTTGTGCCGCATAATTAGAAACTCCGTTTCCGAGAGTATTCATTGAGGTTATGACAAGATTGTTCAGTTTAACAGCTGCCGAATATCCCGCAATAACGCTCGAACCGAACCCGTTTATTGTTCCCTGAATCATAATATTTCCGATTGAAACGAAACATTGCTGTAAAATCGAAGGAACCGCAATCGAAGAAAGTTTTTTGAACAGTGTCCAAGAAAAGACTTGCGGTTTTTCCTGCGTTTTTATTTTCGAAAATTTCCAAAAGACCACCGCTACCGCCAAAATACAACTTATGCACTGGCAAAGGAATGTCGCCCATGCTACTCCGGCGACTCCCATATCAAACGCAGTAACAAAGAGAATATCTACTCCTATATTCGAAAGCGATGAAACGGCAAGAAATATAAACGGGGTTTTTGAGTCTCCGAAAGCGGAAAAAATTCCCGTAGCGAGATTGTAAAAGAATACAAACGGTAAACTCCAAACATATATTTCAAGATAAATTCTCGACTGTTCGAGAATGTTTTCGGGTGTATTGATAAGTTCTAACATTTGCGTTCCGAACACAATACCGATAAGCATAAGTATCGCACATAAAACCCCCGTTGAAACAAGCGAAGTGTAAACGGCGGTTTTCATATCTCTGTATCGCTTAGCTCCGTAAAGTGTTGCCGTTACAACGGAACAGCCTATATTACAGCCGAAGGCAAACGCTATATAAATAAGAGTTATTTCATAACTGTTTCCGACTGCCGCCAAAGCCTCTTCACCGATAAATTTGCCGGCAACGAAACTGTCCGCAAGATTATATAACTGCTGAAAAATTACACTTCCGAAAAGCGGAAGGCAAAATTTCCAAAGCACTTTATAAGGATTTCCGACTGTTAAATCGTTGTTCATTTTTTACACCTCTTTACACACCATATTTTAGCACTAATTCACTTTTTTTCAACCCGTAAAACCACTAACCGAAAACAACATTTTTATATTTTTTTGTGCATTTCGGCAATTATTGAAATAAACATTCTTTTATGTTAAAATAAACTCAATTCATTTATGAGGTGCATAAAATGGTACATTTCGGAAACGATTGGGATGAAATACTTAAAGACGAATTCGATAAGCCTTATTACCGAAAACTTCGCAATTTTCTTAAAGAAGAATATTCTCACCGCACTATATATCCCCCTATGGACGATATATTCAACGCTTTGAAGCACACTTCTTTCAAAGACACAAAAGCCGTTATAATCGGACAGGATCCGTATCACGCTTTCGGACAGGCTCACGGAATGTGCTTTTCCGTAAAAAAAGGCACACCGCCACCACCGTCGTTGCAAAACATTTTCAAAGAAATCCATTCCGACTTGGGTCTGGATATGAATGTCGGACACGGAGAACTTACTCAATGGGCAAATCAAGGTGTTTTGCTTTTGAACACAGTGCTAACGGTCCGTGAAGCCGCCGCAAACAGTCATAAAAATATGGGCTGGGAATTTTTTACCGACAGAGTAATTTCCGAACTCAACAACAAAGAAACTCCCGTTGTTTTTTTGCTTTGGGGAGCAAATGCGAAAAAGAAAGCGGATATAATCACTAACCCGATACACCGTAAACTTACCGCCGTGCATCCGAGCCCCTTATCAGCCTATCACGGATTTTTCGGGTGCAGGCATTTCTCTAAAACAAACGAAATACTTATATCATCTGGGCAGACTCCGATAGATTGGAGTCTGAGATAAAAATTCGTCAAAGAATTACATATTTCTATTGATTTTTGGATTTTCTTATCTTATAATAATTTGTGTCGCACTTCGGGTCGGTGGTGTAACCGCCTCGAAGTGTCTTATTTTTTTATTTATATGGGGGTGTCATCGTGAAAATAGGTTTTGACAACGACAAATATTTGAAAATGCAATCCGAACATATCCGTCAGAGGATAAACGAATTCGGCGGCAAACTTTACCTTGAGTTCGGCGGAAAAATTTTCGACGACTTTCATGCATCAAGAGTGCTTCCCGGTTTTTTACCCGACAGTAAGATGAAGATGCTTCTCGAATTAAAAGACGAAGCCGAGATGTTGATTGCAATTAACGCAAACGATATAGAGAAAAACAAAGTCAGAGGAGACATAGGCATCACCTATGATCTTGATGTCCTCAGACTCATTGATATTTACCGAAATTTCGGCTTGCTTGTCAGCGGAGTTGTTATGACTCAGTTTAACAATCAGCCGTCTGCAATCGCCTTTCAGCAAAAACTGAACGGTCTGGGAATAAGTGTATACAGACATTACACAATCGAAAATTATCCTCAGGATGTTCAGTTAATCGTAAGCGATGACGGATACGGCAAAAACGATTTTATTCAAACCAGCCGTTCGCTCGTCGTAGTAACAGCACCCGGTCCCGGAAGCGGAAAAATGGCGGTTTGCCTTTCTCAGCTTTATCATGAGCACAAAAGAGGCGTTTGTGCGGGATACGCTAAATTCGAGACTTTCCCGATTTGGAACATTCCGCTTAAGCATCCCGTGAACCTTGCTTATGAAGCGGCAACAACCGATCTTAAAGACATTAATATGATTGATCCTTTCCATCTTGAAGCTTACGGCGTTACAACGGTTAACTATAACCGTGATATTGAAATCTTCCCCGTCCTCAATGCTATTTTCGAAAGAATTTTCGGCACTTCGCCGTATAAATCGCCTACCGATATGGGTGTAAATATGGCAGGAAACTGTATAATCGACGATGAAGTTGTAAAAGAAGCATCTAAGCAGGAAGTCATAAGACGGTATTATAAGGCACTTGTCGATAAGAAAAACGGATATGATGTTGCAGACGATATAAGGAACCTCGAATTGATAATGAAAAATCTCGGCATTGTTCCCGAATACAGAAAATGCGTCTTGCCGGCAGTTGAACTGTGCGACAGAACAAACTCTCCTGCCGCCGCTATCGAACTCGAAGACGGAAGAATTATTACCGGCAAAACATCCGCACTTTTAGGCGCATCTTCCGCAATGCTTCTTAACGCATTAAAAGAAATCGCCAATATAAACGATGACATTGATCTTATATCTCCGAAGGTTATTGAGCCGATTCAGGATTTGAAGGTAAATCACCTGGGCAATAAAAATCCGAGACTCCATACCGATGAAGTCTTGCTTGCTCTTTCAATATGCGCCGCAACAAATCCGACTGCCGAAATGGCAATGAAAGCGCTTGAAAAACTTAACGGATGTCAGATGCATTCCACGGTTATACTCTCCGAAGTTGACTTGCATACGATGAAAAAACTCGGCGTTAATGTAACTTGCGAACCGTACAGACAGACGAAAACTCTTTACAATAAATAAACTCTACAGTCAACAAAAAAGGACTTCGAAACTTTCGAAGTCCTTTTAATTTTGAAATTAACCGTCATATCCGTTCGGATTGTTTGATTGCCAATTCCACGAATCACGGCACATATCGTCAATACCACGCTTTGCTTCCCAGCCCAATACTTCTTTGGCTTTAGTCGGATCGGAATAGCAAACAGCCAAATCGCCGTCTCTTCGAGGTGCGATCTTATACGGAAGTTCTTTTCCGTATGCCTTTGAAAACGCCTTTACAATATCAAGAACGCTGTATCCTTTTCCGGTTCCGAGATTGAACACCTGAACGCCTTTGGCTCCTTCGAGAATATTGTTAACCGCTTTAACATGACCGTCTGCCAAATCAACAACATGAATATAGTCTCTGATACCCGTTCCGTCGGGAGTATCGTAATCGTTTCCGTAAACGCTTAAATACGGACGCTTACCTATTGCCACTTGAGTTATATACGGCATAAGGTTGTTCGGAATTCCGTTCGGGTTTTCACCGATTCTTCCGCTTTCATGTGCACCTATCGGGTTGAAATACCTTAAAAGTGTTACATTCCATTCGTTATCGGATTTATAAATATCTTCAAGAATAATTTCTATCATATATTTTGTTGTTCCGTAAGGATTTGTCGTGCCGCCGGTTTTCATTGTTTCTTTAAGCGGAGAAACATTATTCATTCCGTAAACAGTTGCCGATGAACTGAAAACAATGTTTTTACATCCGTTGTTTTTCATTACCTCGCAAAGTTTAAGTGTACCGCCGATATTGTTATCGTAGTATTCAATCGGTTTAACACACGATTCACCAACCGCTTTAAGACCCGCAAAGTGAATAACAGCTTCGATTTTGTTCGCTTTGAAGATTTTATCCATTCCTTCGGAATCTCTGATATCACATTCATAGGACTTAAAGTCCTTTCCCGTTAATTCTTTTACTCTTTCAAGAGATTTAGGATTTGAATTATAATAATTATCAACTACTACGATTTCATAACCCGCATTAAGAAGTTCAACGCAAGTATGCGAACCGATAAATCCGGCTCCGCCCGTTACAAGAATTGACATAAAATTTCTCCTTTTCCAAAAATATATTTTTAATCAGTTAAGAAATGTTCCGGGATAATATTTATCGAGAATTTCATCGAATTTCGATCCCGAAACAGCAAGTGAATCGGCTCCGAGTTGGCTCATACCGACACCGTATCCCGAACCGAAAGTCGTAACTGTATACGAATTGCTTGCCTGATCGTAAGACAGGCTGAAGCAAGGAGAGTCAAGTCCCTTATCTTTCATCATATCGTAAATAAATACAACACCGGAAAATTCTTTATTACCGACGGTCATTTTTTCGACATAGCCAGTTCCCGTGCTGACACTTGTATCGTGTGCCGTGATACTAAGCCATTGCGAAACATCTTCACCGAATTCAATTGAAGCATCGTAAGCCTTTGCCGCCGATTTTATTTCTTCCGCTGAAAGAAGAACTTCTTTCTTGTATCCGTCCCTATCTCTGTCGGACTCACTTGCAACACTCTTAAGATAACTTACACCGTCTCCGAAAATCAAAGCGGCATTGGCGGTTTTACCTGCCGACATTTTACAGTAAGGTGTAAACGCAACCGCATCGTTAAATGTAAGATAGCGTCCGAACACCTCATTGACCGCATCATATACCTGTTGCGAATAATCATCGGAGATTGTAAGATTGCTTATTCTCCAATTTGTGTTTCTGTATTTAAGATATGTATATGTAATTACAGCCTGTGCTTTAAGGGTTTCTGCGTTATATGAATCATCGGTCTCCGCTGCAACGATTCTTGCAATCGCCTGCTTGGCTTCTATTTCCTGACCGTTTACCGTGATAACACTCGGTACGGCATTGGGATCCTGTGCAACCGGTTCGGTTGTTGTCTGAGCGGGAACAATTGCTCCTGCCGTAGTGTTTTGAGCATCCGTTTCGGGCTCTTCATCGGCAATTCCGTTTGCCGCTTCATATCTCATTAACACAGACAAAGACATAGTTCCGGTCTGTGCCGATGTCTGCGTTGTTTCCTGCTCAAGTGTGGTTTCGGCAGAAGTGCTTTCAGGTTCTTTATTTTGATTTTTATGCTTTACAAAAAGCACACTTGCAATTACCGCTGCGGCAACAACCAATAGAGAAACAACCGAAATAATTATTTTCTTTTTAGTTTTCTTATCGAGTTTATTTTCCCGTTTAGGCGCTTCATCCTGAGCGATTTCAATTCCGACAGAACTGTTACCCGATGCTTTTTCACCGATAAGAGCATAAAGTTCTTCTGTCGCTATTCTAACGAAATGCTCATCACTTTCGCCTTCTTCTTTATAAAGTTTTCGCACAAGTGCCGATTTATCGGTCGCAACGGAAATACAGATATAATCACATCCGTCATCGGTTGTGAAAATATCGGAAATACAAGCTCCGAGTGTCGATTTTGAAAGAGCTTTTGCCGATCTGGACATCTGCGCCGTATAATCGGTTACATTATAATCGCCTCTGTCCTCAATATGAGGGGTGAAAGTGAAAAACTCATCAAAACCTTCAAGACCTGCGGCAAAATCACGCAAGAACATGGAATTGGAATTACCGTTTACCGCAACGCTAATCTCGGATTCTTTTAATATGTTCAGTGTATGAAGCGCTATGTCATGCTCCGCTTTGCTGACACAAACGGATTTTTCTTCTTTCTTTTCTTCGGCGTGCTTATTCGTTTCCGGAATAATTACGCTGTTGAGCTTACCGCCGTTTGTTATATAAGGAACAAGTCCTCTTTTAAGTACGCTGTCAAGACGGTGTTCGTCAAGTGCGATTAAAGAAATCGTCTGCGTTCCCTTTTTAACCGCAAAGCCGGAATTTATGCCGTCAAGTGAAACAAAAACAGTTGCTCCGACAGGCATAAGTGCATTTTTGAGTTTAGCCTCTTGATCAATATCGAGTTCATTCAAAGCCGTAAGCACCGCTTCGTTTTCTTCTTTTTCGAAAGAAAGCGCTGTCATCAGTTTTGCCTTTGTGGAATTGTAAATTCCCGACTCAACCGCAATCACGATAAACTCACTGTCTTTAAGCGCTTTTGAAAGTCCGCCGAACATATCTTTAAGCGAAGTATATTCATCAAAAGCAATATCGCTGTCGGCAAATCCGTTAAGACTTCCGATTACTTTAATCTGCATCTTAACCGAAGTGTTTTCGGCTTTTCGGTACAGAGAAAAAAGTTTCATTTCCATCTCTTTATTACCACCTTAAATTAGTTTCTCATCAGTTATCGGGATACCAATTAGCCGCATCGCTGTATGGGTTTGACTGCCCCTTCAAATCATACCAAGCCTGCGGATAGCGTGGGTTACCGTTGGTTACGGAATAAGTCGTATCGACATCCATCGTTTCACCCGTTCTCAAAAGTCTGCCGACAACAACAAGTCTCGCATCGGTAAATTCATAAGTACAAGTTGAAAGAGTTATGAGTTTATCCGATGAATTTATATCCACTCCGGTTGTATAAAGTTTTCTTTCGTCAAGAGCTTTAATATAACTGTCGAAGTTTTCCGTACTTCCGAACGAGGTAACGGTATAATTAAAAATATATCCGTTATCATCCTGTTCTCTGCTATTTGTGATAAACGCCGCATAAACCTTAAACTTATATGATTTATAAAGCGTATCGTAGTTTATTATAGGCGATTCGAGGAACCCGTCAAGAGTTTTATATTTGCTCAATTCGGCAAAAACAAGTCCGTCGCTCATATGATGTCCGTAAATTATTGTATTCTGATTAAGATACTTCGCATCGTTTCTGTAATCCATAAACGGACATCCGTATCGGCTGTAATTTCCGTAAAAATCCTTTTTCAAATAATCGGAATTGTTTGCCGACTGAACAACCTGAACATCCACACCCGAATTGGGAATACTGATCCATCCTACAAGTTGTTGGTTGAGAGCGTAAAGATAAGCGTACTTCGCCATCATTCCTTCGGGAGTCTTAACATTAGGGTATTTCGCTCTGAATTCTTCCCAAAGTTTTGCTTCTTCCTCTTCGTTTGTCGTATCTATAATCTGACTCGAAAGACCTAACTGCTGTTTTTCGGTTTTATTGCTCTGGATATAGAGCACCGTGAAAGCAATTGCACATCCTATAAGAACAACAACCGATATATCGGCAATCAGTTTTCTTATAAATTCGGGCTTTTTATCCTGCTTGTTGGGAAATATTTTTTTGGCAAGGTCCTTAAACATTTCATCAAATGTTTTTACCCGCTCTTTTTTAACAGACGGCTCTACTTTTTCAAGTCCTTTTAATTCGTTGGTTTTTTCCTGTTCCCGATCTGTCTGAAAAGGGTTTGAAACATCGACTAAATGCTGTTGCGAGTCGTATTTTACACGCCTTGTGGTTTTTTCTTCCGAAAATTCGTTTTGTTCGATATTTTTCACTATTTCGGCATACACATCATCGGACGGCCGGGCTTTCGGAAGTTCCGGCAACTCTTCTTCCCCGTCAAAAAGAATTTCTTTTTCGTTCGGTTCAAATTCGTTATTTTTCATCAATATTCAACTCCTTCGGGGAACCATCTGTTCGCATAAACATACGGGTTTGTAAGCCCGTGCGCATCATACCACACCTGCGGATAGCGTGGGCTGTCGTTCTTTACGGTTTTTGAAGTATCTACGCTTTCGCTTTCGCCGTCTCTGACAAGTCTTGCCACAACAACAAATCTCGCATTTGTTTCTCCGTTGCCGGCTATATCCATATCACGAGTGCAGGTTGACAAAGTAAGTATCTTATCTGTTTTCTTAACATCGACATTTGTAAAATAAAGCGAGCGTATTGCCAATTCCTGAATGTAATCTTCGAAATTATCATTTGTCATAAACGGATAAATATAGTTAAAAGTATATCCGTTATCGTCTTTATCTTCCGCATTTGTATAAAAAACAGATATTATTTTCCATTTGTATTTATGATATATCGTATCAAACTGAATAACCGGCGAAGTTTTGTAAAATTCTATGTCTTTATACTTTTCAAGATCGGCAAACATCGTCGAATCAAGAAAATTATGTCCGTAAAGAATAGTGTTCTTACAAAGTGTATCGGCATGATCACGGTAATCCATAAAAATCGTTCCACGCCTTTGGTATGCTTTATAAAAACTTCGCCTCAAATAATAGTTGTTATCACTCGACTGGACAACCGGATGGTTTATCGAAGTATTCGGAACAACTATCCAACCGACCAAATCACTGTTTGCGTTATAAGCGCTTCTGTATTTTTCGAGAATTCCGTCTGCTCCGTATTCGTTTGTTACCTGTTCGGAACCGTCGACAAGACTTGCAAGGTCTTTATTCTGGCGCTTATTTATTCCGACTTCCGTTACCGTTTTAATAATAACCGCTAACGAAACGGCAAAAACAATAATCGCAATTATCATTATAACCTTATCAACCGTGCGCATTTTTTTCTTTACGGCTGTCGGCTGTTCTTCGGTTAAAGATGAAGAATTATCGGGGGTGTTCGAATTCTCCTGAATTTCCGGCTCTTCTTTTTTGTCCTGATAAGGATTATCAAGCACCATCATTCCGTTTTCATAACGGTAATGAGTGTCGCTGTCGTCTTCGGATGAAGAAGATTTTATGTCGATTGTGTCAAATTCTTCTCTGTCAAATTCTTCGTTCATTTCAAATACTCCACTATCATTTCAAATGCCGTGTCGGCAGATTTGTTTCGATTATTTTCTCTGACATTTTCAGAAAAAGCGTTTAGATATTTTTTTACTACCGTTATTTTTCCGTCGGACAGTGCGATATATACAAGCCCGACCGTTTTTTCGCTCACATCGGAATTCGGACCGGCAATTCCCGTTACGGCAACCGCAATATCGGCTCCGGTAAGTTCAAGCACACCCGAAACCATCTCTTTTGCACATTCCTCACTTACCGCACCGTATTTTTGCAAGGTTTCTTCTTTGACTCCGAGAAGCTTGTGCTTTATTTCATTAGAATAACTTACAACTCCGCACTCAAATACTTCCGAAGCGCCGGAAACATCGGTAATACGCTTGGCAATAAGACCGCCCGTACATGATTCCGCACAAGTAAATACCATTCTTTTTTCTTTGAGCAATTCAACCGCTTTTTCTTCAATTCTCATCATCTTATAACTTCGAACCTCGCACTTTCGACAGCCTGTTTTACAAGCGTTTCAACATCAAGCGCTTTTTCGGCTTCTTCGAGCATTTCCCGTTTCGGTTTCGTTCTCGGATGTTTCGGAGTAAATACCGTACAGCAATCCTCAAACGGTTTTATGGAAATATCAAATGTATCTATCTTTCTCGAAATCGAAATTATTTCTTCTTTGTCCATTGCAATTACAGGTCTGAACACCGGCATATCCGAAACCGCATCGGTACAAGCGAGAGCGGACATTGTCTGGCTTGCAACCTGACCGATACTTTCTCCGGTTACAAGTGCGGAACACTCGTTTTTCTTTGCGATTGCATTGGAAATACGCATCATAAATCTTCTCATAATCAGCGTAAACAGTTCCTCGGGACAATTATCCCTTATCTGTTCTTGGATTTCGGTAAAACAAACGGTATAAAGTCCTATATCTCCGCTGTACTTCGCAACTTTTCCGAGTAAATCATGAACTTTCATTTCCGCTTGAGGAGAGGTATAAGGCGGTGATGCAAAATGCACCGCATCAAGTACAACGCCTCTTTTTGCCACCATCCAAGCGGCAACGGGGCTGTCTATTCCACCGGAAATCAAAACCGCAGCCTTTCCGCCCGTTCCGACAGGCATACCGCCTGCACCTTTAAGTTGGTTTCCTCTGATAAACGCATACTGATCTCTTATTTCGACCGTTACAGTCAGTTCCGGATTATGAACATCTACTCTTAAATGCGGGAATTTCGACAAAATCTCTCCGCCGACTTCACGGCTTATTTCCGGGGAGGTGAGAGGGAATTTTTTATCGCTTCTTTTCGCCTCAACCTTAAAAGAATACACTTCCGAAAGTTGTTCCGAGAGATAATCGGGTGCGGCTTTAAGTATTTCTTCAATATTCTTTTCCACCGCCGCAGCTCTTTGATAACCGGCGATTCCGAAAATTTTGGAAATTCGTTTTATTGCTTCATCCATATCAAAATCATCGGTTTCGGGAATAATATTAACCGTTGACTGAATACAGGTAACTTTAGCACGGCCGAGACCGTAAATGCGTCTTTTTATGTTTTTTACAAGTACCGATTCAAACGATGAACGGTTAAGTCCTTTGAGAGCAAGTTCGCCGTTTTTTACAAGTATAATTTCTTTCATCTTATTTTCCTTTGCTGATTTTTGCTTAATTTATCAATACATGAGATAACAGTTTTAACTGCGTAATCAATTTCTTCTTTTGTTGTCTGAGACGATAAACTCAGCCTTATTGCGCTGTCTATCCTTTCGGGCGAAAGTCCCATTGAAACAAGAACATCGCTTCGGTGCCCTTTAGAACAAGCCGATCCGGCGGAAACAAAAACACCGTTTTGCGAAAGATAGTTTACAGATACCTGTGAAGGAACGCCCTCAAGAGAAATATTCAAAATATAAGGCAACGCATCCGACGGAGAATTTATCTTTACGGCGCTGATTTGTCCGAGTTGTTCTTGAAAATATGCATTTAACGCTCTGACATTTTCAAGGCGTTCTTCAATTTTCGAAAGTTCACCCACCGCCGCCGAAAATGCAGCGATGTTCGGCATAGCCTGAGTTCCGGAACAAATATTGTTTTCCTGACCGCCGCCGAAAACATACGGCTTTAATCTCAGAGTTTTTGAAATATAAAGCGCTCCGCTTCCCTTAAGTGCGTGAATTTTATGCGCACTCATACTCATAAGATCAATTCCGCAGCGTTCGGGTTTTATCGGAAGTTTCATATATGCCTGCACACAGTCAACATGTAAAAGTGCGGGAGATTTTTTTCGCTTGATGATTCTTTTAATTTTATCGTAAGGCAAAATCGAACCGATTTCGTTGTTTACCGCCATGGCGCTGACAAGGATTGTATTTTCGTCAATTTCCTTTTCAAAACTTTCAAGCGAAATATTCCCGGTGCTGTCCGGATAAATTCTTACGGTTTCAAAGCCTTTTTTCTCAAGTT
The DNA here is from genome assembly GCA_964527585.1 of uncultured Eubacteriales bacterium. Lineage (GTDB taxonomy): Bacteria > Bacillota > Clostridia > Oscillospirales > Acutalibacteraceae > Fimenecus. The sequence continues at coordinate 12,388 of CAZGPE010000013.1, read as the reverse complement.
CGTCTATACATCTTGCAACACTCGGATGTTCAAAAGCAGTTGTAACGATTTTATTTCCTTTATGTTTCATCAGTTCAACCGCACCGAAAATCGCAGTGTTATTTGCGACCGTACCGCTTGGCGTGAAGAAAATTTCCGAAGTTTCGGCTGAAATACTGTTTGCGATAACGCTTCTTGATGCTTCGAGTATCATCAACGCATCATATCCTTTTTTATGAAGCGATGACGGATTTCCGAAATCGCCGAGCATCGTATTCATTGCCGCTTCAACCGCTGATTTACAAGGTTTTGTTGTTGCGCTGTTATCAAGATAAACTTCCAAAACCGACTCTCCCCCAAAATACACTAAACTGAGTATATATTATACACCATCGCTTGATATTTGGCAAATAAATAAGCAAATTGTTTATGTATATTTATAAAAAATTTACAAAATATATTTTTGAGGTGAATATTTTGGAAAACCGACTCTCACACAGAGGAAAAATAAGGATAATACTTTATATTGCCGTTGCTTTTGCGGTACTTTTTTGTGCTTTTGCGATAAGTTCCAGAAAAGTTTCGACATTGACAAGGCAGTTAAACGCTTCTTCCGAGCGCTCTTTGGCATCACTTGAAGACTGTCTTTCTTCAATTAACACAAATCTAACTAAAGGGATATATGCAAACACCTCCGCAATGTTCGGAAGTATTGCGGTTTCTCTGACCCGTGATGCGTCAAACGCAAAAAACGCTCTCGCTTCTCTTCCTCTGTCCGACACACAACTTGACAACATTTTGAAATTCTTATCCCAAGTCGGCTCTTTTGTTTCAACGCTCAACCGAAAAGTAGCTCTCGGAGAAACACCGACGCAAAGCGAACGGGAAGAAATGAAAAAATTAACCGAAATTTCTCAAACTCTGTTAAACGAACTTGCAAATGTTACGCAGGGAATCGAAGACGGAAGTATAAGTTTTTCTCAAGCAGGAGAAACGCTCGCCGCTTCGACGGATCAGATATTGCTTCTTGAAACGGCAATGAGCGACGCCGAACAAACACTTTTCGATTATCCGACTCTGATATATGACGGTCCGTTTTCGGACCATATCCTTTCCCGTTCTCCGACTCTGCTAAACGGAAAGTCGGAAGTTTCGAAAGAAGAAGCCATGAAAACAGCCGCCGACTTTATCGGAACCGATATAACTGCTATGCATTTCGACGGAGAAGCCGCAGGAACAATTCCGGCATTTTTGTTTTCCGTTGATTCGGTAAGTATAAGCGTCTCAAAATCAGGCGGAGAAATCGTATACCTTCTCGGTTCGTCAAATGTCGGTGAGAGTGTTTTGACCTCGGAACAGGCAATTAAGCGTGCGTATGAATTCCTCAGTTCAAAAGGATATGAGGATATGAAAGACAGTTACTATTCAACTCTTGACGGAATTTGCACCGTAAACTTCGCATATATGCAAGAAGAAACCGTTTGTTATCCGGATTTGATAAAAGTCAGCGTCAGTCTTGAAACGGGAAACATTATTTCTTTCGATGCAAAAGGATATATTATGAACCATACTCAAAGAAACATTCCGAAAAACATTATTTCATCCGAAGAAGCGAAAAACTCTTTGAGCGATTCACTAAGTGTAATATCAACTAAACTTGCCGTAATTCCGACGGACTATCAAACCGAACAGACAGCATACGAATTTCATTGTAAATCAGCGGACGGACAGGAACTTTTAGTTTATATTGACGCCGTAACGGGAAAAGAAGACGATATACTGATTTTACTTTATTCAGACGGCGGTATTTTAACAAAATAAACAAATAAAAAACAATAAAACGGACAAAATAAGCGTGTCCGAAGAAAAAGGAGAATAAAATTATGAAAAAAACTTTAACGGTTTTATGCGTTATTTTGATTCTGTGTGCAGTTGTATTTGTAGGCTGCGGTAAAAAGAAAGACGATACCTTAGGTTCTACATCTTCCGCCGATCCGTCAACGGATAACCGTGTAGAAGATGCGGTTTCCGACAGTGCCGATATCGTAGGAGATGCGGCAACGGGAATCGGTGATATTGCCGGAGATGTTGTTACCGGTGCGGGAGATACGGCAAAAGACATTATAACAGGTGCGGAAAACGCAGTCTCGGATGTCATTAGATAACGCAAAAAGACGGAGAGAAATCTCTCCGTCTTTCGTTTTCGGTATTTATCCAAGTCCCCGTAAATTTTATTTCTTAACGGGAATCTCTTAAAGAAACAGCTTCTTCTATCTTATCCGAAGTTATCCATTGCTTTTCGATCGGCACATCTTCTCCCGAAGGAACTTCACAGTAATTGCGCCATCCGTCTTCGCCCTTTGTAAAAGTGTTTCCGAAAATATCTTCATGATAAACATAAAGATCACCCGTTTCGTCTTGCGCTAAAAATCCGCATGAAGTCCGTACAAATTTTTCTGGACTTTCATATATTAAAAACACCGACAAAAGAACAAATAATACCACAGCAGCAACTATAACTAAAGGCTTTACCATTTTCTTTTTCATAAAAATCAACTCCCTTGCCCTTTATTGCGCCGAGCTTTGTTCTCGGCTTTCTTCGGCTTCTTTTTGTGCAAGTGCCTGATCTAAATTCTCATAGGATATTATTTGCATATCCAGCGGAACATTGTTCAAAGAACCGGATGAATGTGCAAAATAAATCCTGACTCTTACTTTTCCTTTTTCAAAAGTGTTTCCGAAGAGATCTTCATAATAAACAACCGGTTCTCCGGTTTCGGTATTTTGCAAATATCCGAGTGGCGTCTTATTGAATTTTGCGGGACTTTCGTACGACATAAATACTAAAAAGAACACAACTACCGCTGCCGCAAAAACTATTAACGCTATCTTAATCGGTTTCTTTTTCATAATTAAAACTCCTCAAAATTACACATAAATATATAACGCCGGCAAGTTATTATTTCAAATCACCACATCGGAATCATATCCTTTTCAACTTTTTCTTTAACTTTATAATATCACAAACAAATATAATGTCAATATAAACATAATTTTTTCATAATATTTATATTTTTATACATTTTAACAAATGAAGAAGCGCTCTGTCTTTTAACAACAGAGCGCTTCTTAAAAATCAGATAACCTATTTATTTTTATTACCCGTAATCTGCGGAACATTTCCGAGAATTGCCGCAACGACAGAAGTTATGATTATTTCCGGAATCATATAAAGTCCGTTATAAAAGACCGAATATACAACAGAAAGAGTTGTTCCGGAACAAACCGAAAGTATTTTTTCGCCTATCGAATAAAAACCGTCCTGCGAGAAAAACCATTCAGCCCATGCTCCGTAAAAAATCGCTCCGGAAACGATATGCACAAGATAACGCATCGCCAATGCAACAACAACTCCCAAGACAAGTTCCGTTGCCGGCTTTTTGAATTTACCTTTGAAAATTCCGCCGAATCCCAAAACCGTATAAGCGACAATATAATCCAAAAGGCAAACGCAAATCGCTTTCCATACAACCATTTGACTGTCTCCCGGCAAGAACATCGCAGAAACCGTTTTTGCTCCGAGGAGCATCTGAACAAACGAATATGTAAATCCGCTGAGTAATCCCCATTTAACCCCGTGCCGATAAGAAATCAAAACAATCGGAAACATACTCGCAAGAGTAATTGTTCCGCCGAATGCAAGTTCCAAGCCGACCGCTTTGGAAACAAGTTCGATTACCGCCGCAATTGCTATAAGCAATGCACTTTCAACTAAGCGTACTGTTGATTTTTTCATAGAAAAACCGTCCTTTAACAAAAATTTAAGCCTTACGATACTTCAAATACCGTAAGGCAGAAAATTACTTGTTTCAGACTTCCTACGGCGGCATTATCCGCATCAGGTTTAAGGGTCCACGAAGCACTATCCGTAATCTCAGCCGACTTGCGTCAGCACCCCTGTATTGATTTTTCGCTTGGCTTGATATTGATTATATTACCGTTTCGTGAAATTGTCAACAGTAAAAATTAAGCGTTTTCTTTAGCCTCTCGCAACGCCTTTACAAGTTGATCGGGGCATGATGTTTGCTTAAATCCGCATTTAACCCCTTCAAAAGCCTGAGCAACTTCGTCAATTGTCTTTCCGACAACTATTCTCGAAATTCCCTGCAAATTACCGTTGCATCCGCCGTAGAATTTAACGCTTTTTATTACATCTCCGTCAAGTTCGACATCTATCTGTCCCGCACAGGTTCCCTGTGTTTTGTATGAATACATTTTACATTACCTCTTTTATTTTATTTGAAAATTCACAAAGTTGCGAAAGTGTAAGTTTTTCCGCCCGTATGTCTGCTGTAAGCCCCATACTTTCCAACACCCGAGCAACCGTTTGTTTTGAGACTCCGAGTCCAGACGACACGGAATTAAGAGCCGTTTTTCTCCGTTGCATAAACATCGCTTTAACGATTTTGAAAAATAATTTCTCGTCATCAACCTCAATCGGAGTATGGCCGTAAACCGACAGCCGTATAACCGCAGAATCGACTTTCGGACTCGGAATAAACGAACCTTTCGATACATTAAACAGTTTTTCCGCTTGTGCATAGTAATTAACCGCAACCGTAATTGCTCCCGACTCCCTCGAACCGACTTGCGCCGTCAATCTGTCAGCCGCTTCTTTTTGCACCATAACTATTATCTGCTTAATCGGCAGTTTTTCTTCAAGCAATTTCATTATTACGGGAGAAGTTATATAGTACGGTAAATTTGCACACACCGATACATTTTCGCAATCCGCAAATTTTTCCTCAATAAGCTTATGCAAGTCAACTTTCAGAACATCTTCGTTTACCACTTCGAAATTGTCAAAACCCGCAAGAGTTTCGTCAAGCACGGGCAACAACCTTTTATCAAGTTCAATCGAAACGACTTTTTTGGCTCTTTTGCAAAGTTCGGCGGTCAGCACCCCGACACCCGCACCGATTTCGATTATTCCGTCGTTTTGTGTAATTACCGCTTCCTGCGCCATTGAAGGACACACACTCGGATTGATAAGGAAATTCTGTCCGAGCGATTTTGAAAATGTAAAACCGTGTTTTTCAAGTATTGACTTAACGGTTCCTATATCAGAAAGATTATACATAACTGAGTTTCACCTTTTCGATTATATTCATCCCTTCGACAATTTTTTCATCTGTAGGTGTTGAGAAATTCATTCTGAAACAATTTGTTTTTTCGTTTTCCTCAACCGCAAACGCATTTCCGGGAACAACGGCAACTTTATTTTGAACACATCTTTGAACGAACTCCGGCATTTCTATGCTTTCGGGCAATTCGCACCAAACAAACAAGCCGCCTTGCGGACGGACATACTTTACAAATCCGTCCAATTTTTCGTCAATCAAATCACACATCAAATTAAGTTTACGCTTATAAATCGTTCTGATTTTTTCTATATGCGCTTCAAAATCGGTTGTTTTCATCCATTCGTCAACAAGAATTTGAGAAAACATAGCGGAATGGGTATCGGCCGCCTGCTTACCGACAGTCATTTTCGAAATTATTTTTTCGGGTGCCACAATGTATCCGACTCTGATTCCGGGAGCGAGAATTTTTGAAAAAGAGCCTGCATAAACCACTATTCCGTCCTCGTCCATACTTTTTATTGTCGGAATATCTTCTCCCGCAACCCTTAAATCACCGTAAGGATTATCTTCTAAAATTAAAACTCCGTACTTCTTTGCAAGCGCATAAACCTGTTTTCTCTTTTCAAAACTCATCGTTACACCCGACGGATTTTGAAAATTAGTTATCGTATAAATAAATCTGGTATTAGGGTTTTCTTTAAGCTGTTTTTCGAGAATTTCAATGTTCATCCCATCCGCTTCGACAGGTACTCCTTTAAGGTTGCATCCGTAAGAACGAAAACAATTCAAAGACCCGATAAACGAAGGGGTTTCGCAGATTACCGTATCTCCGAAATTACAGAAAACTTTCGTCATAAGATCCATAATCTGAGTTGCGCCTGAAGTTATTATAACGCTGTCAAAATCTCTTCCGATGTTTTTACTTTTTTTCACATAAGAGCGAATGTTTTCTCTTAACGGCGCATAGCCTTCCGTTATACCGTACTGAAGAGCGGTAATCGGCATTTCTTCGAAAATCCTTTTTGAAATCGCTTTTACATCATCAATCGGGAAAGCCGCAACATCGGGGTTTCCCGCCGCAAAAGGAATTACCGACGGGTCGGAAGTCGCCTTTAATATTTCTCTTATCGCAGACGGCTGTAAAGTTGAAATTCTGTCTGAAAATCTGTAATCCATTATTTACACCTGAAACTAAACTTTTTTGATATTTTATCACAATGCACTTACTTTGTAAATAAAAAGGGATAAACAACCGCTGTACTGCGTGTTTACCCCTTTGCTTTTGATATCAGGAAAGTTCAAACTGGCCCGTATAAAGCTGATAATATCTGCCTTTTTGCTCTATAAGGTCATCATGATCGCCACGCTCGATAATTTCACCGTTCTCAAGAACCATTATCGCATCCGAATTTCTGACGGTAGAAAGTCTGTGTGCAATAACAAATACCGTTCTGCCCTGCATAAGTTTATCGGTACCCTGTTCGATAAGTTTTTCCGTTCTTGTGTCTATCGAACTTGTAGCCTCGTCAAGCACGAGAACCGGCGGATCCGCTACGGCCGCTCTGGCAATGCTTAAAAGTTGGCGCTGTCCCTGTGAAAGATTGGCTCCGTCTCCCGTAAGCATTGTATCGTATCCGTGTTCAAGCGACATAATAAACGAATGAGCATTTGCGAGTTTAGCCGCTTCGACCACCTGTTCATGCGTAGCATCAAGATTTCCGTATTTAATGTTATCTTCGATTGTTCCGTTAAATAAATGTGTATCCTGAAGAACCATTGAAAGAGATCTGCGCAAATCGTCTTTTTTGATTTTCTGTATATTTATTCCGTCATATCTTATTTTACCGTCGGAAATTTCATAAAAACGGTTAAGCAAATTGGTAATCGTTGTTTTTCCCGCACCGGTCGAACCGACAAATGCGATTTTTTGACCGGGTTTCGCATAAAGAGATATGTTTTTCAAAACCGTTTTCTTTCCGTCGTAACTGAAAGTAACATTTTCGAACACCACATCACCTTTCAACTGCTGATAAGTTATGCTTGAATCCGCTTGATGCTGATGTTTCCATGCCCAGATTCCCGTATGCTCTTTACATTCATGCAATTCGCCGTTACTGTCGAATTTTGCATTTACAAGAGTTACATATCCTTCATCCGTTTCCGGTTTTTCGTCGATATATTCGAAAATTCTTTCAGCACCCGCTATCGCAGCAATCGCATTGTTAAACTGCTGTGAAAGTTGGCTTATGGGTTGTGAAAAGTTCTTTGAGTTTGTAAGGAAAGCAACAATTCCGCCCGCTGTCATGAAACCTTTTACGGCAAGAATTCCGCCGAGTGCGGCTGTAATGGCATAGTTGACATGCGAAAGGTTGTTCATCAACGGCATAAGTATGCTCGCAAATGTATTCGCTCCTGTTGATGCCTTACGAAGTTCTTCGTTAATGTTTTCAAAATGATTTTGTACTTCCTGTTCATGATTGAAAACTTTAACGACCTTTTGCCCTTCGATAATTTCTTCGATATATCCGTTTACTTCACCGATTTCTTTTTGCTGCTTTTTGAAGTAGTAAGAACTTTTTCCGCCCAAATATTTGGTAAGCGCAAGCATAACAAGAACCATCAAAACAACTAAAACGGTCAGTTTCCAGCTGTAATAAAGCATAATGCAAAAAGAACCGATTATTGTAATCGCAGAAGAAACAAGTTGTGTAAGTCCTTGACTTAAAAACGCTCTGAGGGACTCAACATCATTGGTAAATCGGCTCATTATTTCGCCGTTAGGTCTTGAATCGAAGAAACTAATCGGCAAATCTTCTACCGAATCAAACAAATCTTTTCTTAAGTTGTTAAGAGTTTTTTGAGTAAGATAAACCGAACATCTCGATTTACCGTAAGACGCTCCCGCTCCGATAAGCGCAACCGCAATAAGCATTGCAAACATCTTAAGCATCGGTTTGAAAAGTTCTGCGGAAAATTCTTTTCCGACAACCGGAATGAGCAAATCGTCGACTATCGGCTGTATAAATACAGATGCCGCAACAGTTGCCAAAGAACTTATAACAACAAAAACTATCATTCCGACAAGCAAGGATTTTTGCTTGCTGATATATTTTATAAGTCTTTTTACCGTACCCATCGTATTTTCGGGCTTTTGCATTGGCGGTCTGTTTTTAGGTCCCGGCATTAGTTCTCACCTCCGACTTCATCAAAATCATCCGAACCCTTTTGCTGTGAGAAATATACATCACGGTAAATTTCATTGCGTTCAAGGAGTTCTTCATGCGTTCCTATATCGTTTATTGTTCCGTTATCGAGAATTATTATTTTATCGCAATCCGACACTGAAGAAACTCTCTGTGCGATAATAATTTTCGTTGTATCGGGAATACTCTTGCGAAGCCCCTGTCTTATGCGGGCATCCGTTGCCGAATCGACAGCGCTTGTAGAGTCATCGAGTATAAGTATTTTCGGCTTTTTAAGTAACGCTCTGGCAATACAAAGTCTTTGTTTTTGTCCGCCGGAAACATTAACTCCGCCTTGACCGAGATCAGTCTGATAGCCGTCGGGGAAGGATTTTATAAACGAATCGGCATCTGCGATTTTACACGCCTGTTCAACCTCGCTGTCGGTAGCGTTTTTGTCGCCCCAACGAAGATTATCGGCAATCGTTCCCGAGAAAAGCACATTTTTCTGAAGAACCATACTTACCGCATCACGCAAAGCGTGTACTTTGTACTCTCGGACATTTCTTCCGCCGACAATAACTTCTCCGTCGGTAGTATCGTATAAACGGGCAATCAACTGAACAAGCGAAGTTTTAGAACTTCCCGTCGATCCCATTATTCCTATCATTTCTCCGCTTTCGATTTTGAAAGAAGCGTTTTTAATTATTTCTTTGTTCTCGTTATAACGGAAAGAAACATTCTTAAATTCAATACTTCCGTCCGCAACCTGCTCAACGGCATTTTCGGGATCCTGTATATCGGGAACTTCGTCAAGCACTTCCCAAATACGCTTTGCACTCGCTTCCGACATAAAGAACTGCGCAAGCATTGCTATCGTCATAAGGAAACTCATAATAATCTGCATTATATATGTGAAAATCGCCGTAAACTCACCGACAAGCAAACTGCCTTCGGCAATTACTTTTGTAGATACTATCAATATCGCAAGAATTGTTATATACAAAAGAATCATCAGCATCGGTTCACCGAGAATAAGTAATTTTTCGGCGTGAATAGATGCATCGTAAAGAGAGTCGTTTGACTTTTTGAATTTGTCTTTTTCATAATCCGAACGGACAAACGACTTAACAACTCTTATGTTCATAAAGTTTTCCTGAATCGAAGCGTTAAGTCCGTCAAACTTTTTAAGCATTACCTTAAAGCGTTTTATCGCTATCGGTCCGAAAATCGCAAGAACAATAACCATAATAGGCAAAACAAATGCGAACACACTTGTTACTTCTTTGCTCTTTTTCAAGCAGATTATCAGTGCGGTAACAAGCATAATCGGCGCTCTGAATATACCTCTGATAAGCATAAGGAAAGTGTTCTGAACCGTGTTGACATCGGTTGTTGTTCTTGTAATAAGCGAAGCTGTGGAAAACTTATCAATATTCGAAAACGAGAAACTCTGTATTTTTTTGATAAGTGCGTTTCTCACACTCGCTCCGAAGCCCATACCGGCAACAGAAGCCACTCTTGCCGCCATTGCTCCGCAGAACAGCGAACACAAAGCGTAAATCAACATTTTTACACCCATGGAAATAATTGATGCGATAGCATCCTGCTGTCCCAAAGCATCGACTGTTTCCGTCAATCGTATCGTTTCCACGATATCGGCCATTACCTGAGGGATAAGAAGTTCGAATATTACTTCTCCTATCATAAGCAACGGACTGATAATCGCATAAAGCATATATTTTTTTGCGTATTTAAGTAATTTAATCACTCTTTACTGCCTCCGTTTCCTTTCATTAACATTGAACATATTTTTTCGTTTGACTCGAAATTAAGATTGTTGCATATTCGGTCAAGATACATTTTTAATTCGACAAGTTCTTCATTTGAAAACCCGGCATACGCCATTCTGTCAACCAGGTCGAATTTAGAATGAATTTCTTTTGTAAGCCGTTTTCCTTTTTCGGTTGTTGAAATCCTGTTGCATCTCAAATCGTTGTCATCGGTTATTTTTTCGATAAGCCCGCTTTTTTGCATCCTTTTTACCGACACCGCAATCGAAGCCGGAGATACACCGAGGGCCTTTGCCAATTCGTTTTGCGTGCACGCTCCTTTTTCGTCGATATATTCGAGAATAGGCGGCTGCCCGAAATAAACGCCGCTGTCTTTCAGCATATTCTGCATAGTGAAGCGTTTTGCACAGTCAAGCCGAATAAAAGAATCGCTGATTTCCTTTAATTCAAACATAATGCTACCTCAAAAATAAATTAGTCGATTTATATTTAATCGGTTAATTATTTTACACCGACATTTATAATAAGTCAATGCATTTTTATATTATTTACCTTTTGTTAATATTTAGAATAAAAACAAGTCCTTTCTTTTACAAAAGGACTTGAAGTTATGTTTTATACGCTTACCGTTTCTTCCAAAAGGCTGTCTTTTTCCACAGGCAACGGATTTTCGGTAATAATTTTCACTGCGTGTTTAAGAGTTTTCACCGTAACATCAGTCTGTTCTCCGCCGAACTCTCCGTCAAGAGTAAACGCCGTAGGCTCATCAAAACAGAATTTAATTTCGTCGCAATGCCTAAAGGTTACCAATTTGTTTTTTGCAACCGTTTTATGTATCATATCGTTTACCAGTCCGAGAATATCGGAAACCGATTTGAACATCTCAACAAGCACCAACTCATGTTTTCCGTCATCAAACCGAACACCGAGATTGTGTAAAACCGGCATTCCGCCGACATTATACGAATTGGAGGCTTCGGCATAAAAGTAATCGCCTTCAAACACCTCTCCGTCGGCTTCGATTCTGGCGTGGTATCCTTTCATTTTGAAAAACTCACTGACCGCATTAAGATAATAAGCGTTTTTCCCCAAAACATTCTTGAGTTTTTGGCTCGCAGAATAGGAAATTGCGGTAAAATTACCGAATGCCGCAACATAAACAAATACATTATCTCCGAAAACTCCCATATCAACAGCTCTCGCCGAGCCGTTGATAATGTTTTCTATTGATTTATCAATTTCCGTAGGTATGCCGAGCGAATGGGCAAAGTCGTTGGTAGACCCCATAGGAATGTATCCTATCGGTATATCTTTTTTCAGTTCTATTACTCCGCAAACTGTCTCTTTAAGAGTTCCGTCTCCCCCGACACACACGATAAAGTCAAATTCATCCGCTCTTTTTCTGACTATTTCGTATGCGTTCTCATCAATCTTGGTATAAACACAGGTAACATTGAATCCCGCCTGTCCAAAGCGTTCGATTATTCTGTGCGAATACTTTTTCGCAAGCTTCTTTCCCGAAACCGGATTTATAACAAGAAGTAAATTTTCACCCAATTTATCCGACATAATCAAACCTCCGACATATCTCAGAAATCAATTCTTTCCGAAATGAAATCAACAAGTTGCGAAATCGGAATTCTAACCTGTTCCATTGTATCTCTGTCTCTTACGGTTACACAATTATCCGCAGGTGTGTTTTCGTCTCCGACAGTTTCGAAATCAACCGTGATGCAATAAGGTGTTCCGATTTCATCTTGACGGCGGTATCTTTTTCCGATAGAACCGGCATCGTCATATTCAACATTGAAATGTTTTGAAAGTTCGGCATATATTTCATCGGCTTTTTCGGAAAGTTTCTTCGAAAGAGGAAGAACCGCCGCTTTAACGGGAGCGATTGCAGGGTGGAAATGCATAACAACTCTTGTGTCGTTTTTGCTCTCGTCAACTACTTCTTCGTCATAAGCTTCGGTAAGAAGAGCAAGGAACAAACGCTCTACGCCCAAAGAAGGTTCGATTACATAAGGAACATATTTTTCGTTTGTAGTCGGATCGAAGTATTCAAGCGATTTTCCGCTTGTCTTTATATGCTGTGTAAGGTCGTAATCCGTTCTGTCCGCAATGCCCCAAAGTTCGCCCCAACCGAACGGGAACATATATTCAAAGTCGGTTGTCGCTTTGGAATAGAAGCAAAGTTCTTCGGGATCGTGATCACGGAGTCTGAGGTTTTCCGGCTTGATATTAAGAGAATAAAGCCAATCACGGCAGAAACCTCTCCAATAATAAAACC
>CAZGPE010000012.1:0-43803 GCA_964527585.1 uncultured Eubacteriales bacterium | reverse complement strand
ATCGCTATGAGTTACGGATATGTATATGTTGCTCAAATCGCAATGGGCGCTGACCAGAATCAGACAATTAAAGCCCTTACCGAAGCGGAAGCATATCACGGCCCGTCAATCATTATCGCTTATGCACCTTGTGAGATGCACTCAATCAAGGGCGGTATGACAAACTGTCAGGCTGAAATGAAGAAAGCGGTTGACTGCGGTTATTGGAATATGTTCCGTTACAACCCCGCACTTAAAGCGGAAGGTAAGAATCCGTTTACAATCGACTCTAAGGAAGGCGCAGCAAGTTACCGTGATTTCATTATGAACGAAGCACGCTACTCTTCGCTTACCCGTGCATTCCCCGAAAGAGCCGAAGAACTCTTCACAAAAGCCGAGGCTAACGCAAAGGCAAGATATGACCATCTTCTTCGCCTTAAAGACCTTTACGCTCCCGATGAAGACTGATAAAGTTCTTTTATAAAGCACAAATAAAACCTGTCGCAGTTAATAACTGCGGCAGGTTTTTTCTTTATATGTTACTTTTTGTGTTGTTGCATTTTTTACAAAGCATTTGCAAATTTTCGGCGGTTGTATGTCCGCCCTGAGACCATGCGATAATATGATCACCTTCCATTTCGTTAAATTCAAACCGCTTACGGCATTTAACACAAATTCCGTCTTGTTTTATATACTGTTCCTGCTTCTGCTTTTCGGAAAAACTTCTTATATTGAGTTTTCTTTCGTCTGCGGTAAGAACATAATTGAAAATCCCCGCTTTATTCGTTACATCTTCATCAACCATCAACTCTTTTATCCTGCTATCAAGTTGCTTAACATCAATAACAGAGTCTTTGTAATTATCATAAAGTTCTCCCCAATTGACAGAAGGCATTTGCTTATATTTGGTAATAAATGTCATCTCCGTCCAAGATATAACATTCCTGAAATACTGTTTGAGTTCATTTGCATTCGGATCGTGCTGATGGATTGCCATATACTGTTCGACATTTCCCTTGCTTATCCATTTAAGCGCAGTTTCCAACAAAGCCTGTCTGTTAGTTTCGCCTTTGACATATCCGTCTGCGATTTTGCAGGCAACACAACCGTTCTTCGAAAAGAACTTTTTAGCATCCGTCAGCCATTCCCCCGTATAAACTGCATTTCGCATTTCCTGATCGGTCAGTTTCAGTCCCGCAATATTTATCACCTTAAACCAATCCAAAATTTCGCTTTCGCTTCCCTGACATTGATAAACAAGCAGTTTATAATTCAAAAACTGTTTCTGTTTGTCTTTCGGCAAATTGTAAAAGCCTTTTTCTTCAAACGAAAAATCGCCGTCATAATATCCGCATATTGATAATGTTCTCTGCTGTCCGTCAAGCACCTCAAAAGTTCCGTCTGCGTTTTTAACCCAATACATAACATTAAGCGGAAATCCGTGAAACACCGAATTTATCACCGCCTTGCGCTCCTTGTCGCCGTAGACAAATTCTCTTTGGTATTTCGGCCTTATATTCAGTTTTCCGCCGTAGCCGTATACTCCGTTTTCGTCGTTGTTTTCGTATCCGTCAACCAAATCACCGATTGTAATTTCCTTTAATTCTATATTCATTTCTTTCTCCTTATAATTACTCGTGCATATTTAGGTATTCCGTTTATTTTTGTTAGATATGTTCCCTGTGTTTCAGGTGTCGGTCCTGTTAACATACTGTATCTTCCGATACCGTCAACAATTTCAAACTGCTCCGGATTGAACTTATCCAAAAATGTAATCGGCACGCCCATATCATCATAATAATCATCCGGTATGTCTCTGTATGTACCGACTTCGATAGCGTCGTAATTATCATATTTCGGATAAGTTTCGGGATCATATTTTTTATATAAGTCAATAAATTCATTATGCTTTGATACGGGTAAATTCGTAAACCAGCACGATGTTGAAACCCTCACGCTCTTTTTTCCGTCGATTATCTTATGGTATTTTTCCGTACTGTCCGGGACGAAGAAATACATTCCGACATTAAAATTCGTATATCCCGTTCTGATTTTGTCGTGCTGAAACATTTTGAATATCTCTTTATAGGTTAAAGCGTTCGTATTTCCCATAATCACAAATTTTTTACCGTGATCTTCAAGTTGTCCGACATATTCCCTGAAAAGTGAAAACGGCGGATTGGTAACCACAATATCCGCTTGCTTTAACAGTTCGATACACTCATAACTTCTGAAATCACCGTCGCCTTTAAGCACGGTCAGAACATTCTTTCTGTTTTTTATGAGATATTCGACATCGCTTAAATCGACCGCACCGTCTTTGTTGTAATCATCAACCTCGGTAATTTCGATTTTATACGCTTTTTTATCCTCATTTTCCTTAACGGTTTCAACATCAAACAAGCTCAACTGCTCGCTTTGAATCGGTGAACCGTCATAGCAGGTTGCTATGAGTTTCTTCAAGCCGAGATAGTTGAAATTGAGCGCAAAATACTTAAAAAAATTGCTCTCGTAAGGGTCATCGCAATTGCAAAGCACCGTTTTACCTTTGAAATATTTTTTATAATATTTAAGTTCTTTCTCAATATCCGACAACTGTGTGTAAAACTCGTCTTTCTTCGCCCTATTCGCTTTTCTTAAATCACTGTTACCTCTCATTGCACATCCCCACCGATTAAATTAGTATTGTGTTAACGATTATACTATTTTAATCAGTATAAATCAAGAATAATCGCTAATTCAATCGGTAATATTACTAATTCAATTAGTGTATTCTATATATGAGGTGAGAAAATGAACGCTGAATTTATTCAGAACAGAATTTCAATGCTCATTAAAGAAAAAAACATATCCGAATACAAATTAAGTCTCGATTTAGGCAAAAGTAAAGGATATATTCAGGGAATTACTTCAGGCAGAGCTTTACCGTCGATGCAGGAATTTCTCAATATATGCGAGTATTTCGAGATCACTCCGTCTGACTTCTTTTCACAAGAGAATTCGGTATCTCTCGATCAAATCGAATTAAACAACAGTCTCAAACAACTGCCGTCGGACGATATTAAACTGTTAACCGACCTTGTAAAACGCTTAAAAAAAGACTGATAAAGGGTTAACCTTTATCAGTCCGTTTATTGACAATTTACGGATTTAATACTAATGTAAACTTATTACATTTTAGGAGTTGTAAAATGAGCGCTATTATAATTTACATTATTTCAGTTGCTTTACAGTTTATCTTCGTCCCTCTTTTTTTGAAATATTCTTGGCCCGAAAGAACGCACACTTCATTAAAAATAAAAATGATTTGTTCGGGACTTTTTTTGATAAGCGCCGTATGTTGTACGGTCTATGCGAATAACTCTTCCTCTTATATGAAGTATCTTATGCTTGCCCTTGTTTTCGGAGTTATCGGAGATTTGTTAATCCATATAATCGCTCCGCCGACTGTCAACTTTTTGGGCGGTGTATCTTTCTTTATCGGGCATATTTTCTTTGTCATCGCTTTTTCTTATGCGCACAGTGGATTTGTGCTTTTTTCCGCTTCGGCTTTTATTCCCGTTGCGGTTATTATGGCAATCGCCTGTGCAGTTGCGATTAAAATTCATCTCGAACTCGGAAAACTTGCCCTTCCGGTTTTTTGTTACGGAAGTTTGATTTGCTTTATGCTCATCAATGCCGTAAGACTCGGAATTATGCTTTTATCCGATCCCGATTTTTCAAATCTCGGAGCCTTTTTAACTCTTGTAGTCGGCGCAGTATGTTTTGTCGTTTCAGACTCTTCGCTTGCGATTTATATGTTCGGCGGTCAGCGAAAGAACAAAGCGCTTAAAATATTCTACATTGTTACCTACTATGTGGCTCAAGTGCTTTTAGGCACAAGTCTTATGTTTATAAAATAATCCGAATACACCTTAAAAACTCCCGAAGTCTGACTTCGGGAGTTTTTGTTTACTTATTTATCGAGCAAATATTTTTCCACCGCCACAGCAAGTCCGTCTTCGGCATTGGTAAGAGTTGTATAGCGTGCGACTTCTTTTATTTGCTGTACGGCATTTCCCATCGCAAAGGAATAGCCTGCAAATTTGAGCATCTCATAATCGTTCATCGCATCTCCGAAAGCCATAACCTCATCGGGTAAAACTTCGATTTCTTTGCAGAACCCTTCAAGTGCGGTCCCTTTGTTTACATTTTGCGCAGTCGCTTCGATTTCGTTGGGAAGCGATGCTGTAAGATAAAGGCCCATACTCTTAAACATTGAAATAAAATGCTCTTTCAATTCCCCATGCATAGAATACAGCGCTAATATTTCCGCCTGCTTTCCGAAAAGTGTTTGCGGCATATTATCGGATTGAACTGAAATACGGGTAACTTCCCGTAAGAAATCAATCGGCAAATTATCCTCTTTGTAATAAGAATCTCTGTCTTTATGTATGTATATCTTCCCGTCTGAAAAAACATTGTAATAAACCGGTACTTTTTCGAGTTCATTGAGAATTTGTGAGGTATGTTCAACCGAAATACAGTTTTTGTATATATCTTTTCCCTGTTTTCTGTCGTAAACCGCAGCACCGTTAGAATATATAACATAATCGGCAAACGGGATCTGTTTTGTAACATTTTGTGTAAGCGCAAGCGTTCTGCCGGTTGCGATTGCAATCTTTACACCCATATCATGTGCAGATTTCAAAGCATCTTTTGTGCGCTGAGTTACTGTCAAATGGTCAGCCGCCATAAGCGTACCGTCAAGGTCGGTAACAATAAGTTTTATCGCCATAAAAATCTCCGATTAAAGTTTCAAGTCAAAATAGTTTTTTGCATTGTTAAAGGAAATGTCTTCAACAATCCGTGAGAGGAATTTAATATCTTCGGGATATTTTCCGTCCTCTACCCAATCTCCGATAAGTTCGCAAAGTATACGGCGGAAATATTCGTGTCTGGGATAAGAGAGGAAACTGCGGGAATCTGTAATCATTCCGACAAATTTCGAAAGCGCACCGAGATTTGCCAAATCGGTCATTTGACGGCGCATACCGTCGTAATTGTCGTTAAACCACCACGCCGAACCGAATTGAATCTTCGAAGCGACTTCATCGCTTTGGAAATTACCGAGCATTGTCGCAAGAACAACATTGTCTTTGGGATTAAGGGTAAAGAGAACGGTCTTCGGAAGTTTTCCGATTTTTGCAAGCGAATCGAGGAAGCGTGAAAGACCGAGAGCGATTTCTCTGTCATCAACCGAATCGAAGCCCGTATCTGCTCCTAATTTTTGATACATTCTTGTATTGTTGTTTCTCAAAGCGCCGATATGAAGTTCCATAACCCAACCTTTTTCGGCATATTTTTCGCCTAAAAATCCGAGAAGGGCGGTTTTATATTTATCGAGTTCTTCATCGCTCAAAGGTTTACCGTTGACGCCTTTTTTGAAAATCAGTTCAAGTTCACGGGAGTTCGACACGGCATAAGGAACATAAGTCAGCGCATGGTCTGATGCACGGCAACCCATCTCATCGAAGAAATCAATTCTCTGCGAAAGGACTTCTTTAAGCTGAGCAAAGGAAGATATTTCTCTTCCGGCGGTTTTTTCCATTGATGCAAGCCACGGAATAAAATCGGCTTTTTCGATTCCGAGCGCTTTATCGGGACGGAACGCAGGCAACACCTTGCACTTAAACGATTTATCTTTTTTCAGTTTTTTATGGTATTCCAAACTGTCGGCAGGATCGTCTGTTGTGCATACGCAGGCAACATTTGACTTTTCGATAAGTTCACGGGGTGTAAACCCGCCGTTTTTAATCTGTTCGTTACACTTGTTCCAAATCGCCTGTGCCGTTTCCACACTTAAAGGCTCATATATTCCGAAATAGCGCTGCAATTCGAGATGAGTCCAATGATAAAGCGGATTACCGATAAGATAAGGAACAACTTCCGCCCACTTTTTGAATTTTTCATATCCGGATTTTCTTCCGGTTATATACTCTTCGGGAACCCCGCAAGAACGCATAGCACGCCACTTGTAATGATCGCCGCCGAGCCAAAGTTCCGCAATATCCTTAGGCGGATTGTTTTCGTATATTTCTTTCGGAGAAAGGTGGCAATGCCAATCGAAAATCGGCGTTTTTTCGGCACCTTTTTTATATATTTCCTTTGCGGTTTTTGTTGTCAGTAAAAAATCTTTATCCATAAATTTTCTCATTGAAAAGTCCCCTTCCGCCTTATAATATTATGCATAATATTTTATCACAGTTACTTATCGGTGTAAACACGGTAAATAAAAACGCCGAGAAAAAAATCCCGGCATTTGATTATTTATTGAGGTTTTTTACTCTTTCAACCTGTGAAAGTACATTTTCTTTTGCAGGGCCGCCCAACGAGGTTCTGTCGTTTACGCATTTATCGAGATTTATCGCCTGATAAACTCCGTCATCGAACTGTTCACATACATTTTTGTATTCGTCCAAAGGCAAAGTTTCAAGTGTCAGTCCCTTGTTTATACAAAGTGCAACCAATTCGCCTGTCGCTTTGTATGCATCTCTGAAAGGTATACCTTTTGAAACAAGATAATCCGCACAGTCGGTTGCGTTGATAAATCCGCCCGCTGCCGCTTTACGCATATTTTCGGGAATTGCCTTCATTGTTTCAAGCATCGGAATAAATGTCGTAAGGCACATTTTAACCGTATCGAACGCATCGAAAATCGCCTCTTTATCTTCCTGCATATCTTTATTATATGCAAGCGGCAATCCTTTCATCATTGTAAGCAAAGTCATCAAATCTCCGAACACTCTGCCCGATTTACCCCTTATAAGTTCTGTAATATCGGGGTTCTTCTTTTGAGGCATTATCGACGAACCGGTTGAAAACGCATCGTCAAGTTCGACGAATTTGAATTCCCAAGAACACCAGAGAATTATCTCTTCGGAAAATCTTGAAAGATGAACCATAAGTATCGAAAGCGCAGATGCAAGTTCCATACAGAAATCCCTGTCGGATACGCCGTCAAGAGAATTGTTCATAGCACCGTCAAATCCGAGCGCTTTTGCGGTCATCTCTCTGTCCGTGTTGTATGTTGTTCCGGCAAGCGCACATGAACCCAGCGGAGAATAATTCATTCTCGCTTTCGCATCGCTTATTCTTTGTTTATCCCTTAAAAGCATCTCGGCATAAGCCATAAGATGATGTCCGAAAGTAATAGGTTGAGCACGCTGCATATGAGTATATCCGGGCATTACCGTATCACAGTATTTTTCCGCCTTATCGACAATTACATTTATCAGTTCTTCGATAAGTCCGTAAACCGTATCGCACTCTTTTCTTAAATAAAGCCTGATGTCAACGGCAACCTGATCGTTACGGCTTCTTGCGGTATGAAGTCTTTTTCCCGCCTGTCCTATTCTCTCGGTAAGTTCGCCTTCGATAAATGTATGAATATCTTCCGCATCCGGATCAATTAAAAGAATACCGTTTTCGATTTCGCTTTTAATTTGATTAAGACCCGTTACGATTTTTTCAAGGTCTTCATAAGAAATAATCGACTGTGCCGCAAGCATTGTTGCGTGTGCGATACTTCCGTCAATATCTTCTTTATACATACGGCTGTCAAATGAAATCGACGAATTGAAATCGTTTGTTTTTTTGTCGACCTCTTTTGAAAAACGGCCTGCCCAAAGTTTCATATTTTTCTCCTTAATAAACACTGTTGCGACAGAGAGAATAATCCCTCTGCCGCTTAATATAAAGTGTATTCTTATTTTTCGTTACGCTGTGCGTCAAGCAAAGCCTTAACTTTAATCGGAAGTCCGAAAAGATTGATAAATCCTGCCGAATCAGCCTGATTGTATGCTCCGCCGTCCTCACCGAACGATGCGACATTTTCATCGTAAAGAGTGTACGGTGAAGTAATACCCGCATTTATAACATTACCCTTGTAAAGTTTAACCTTAACATCACCCGTAACGGTTTCCTGAGTCTTATCGACAAAAGCCGAAAGAGCCTCACGCAAAGGAGTAAACCACTGTCCGAAATAAACAAGTTCTCCGAATTTCTGAGAAACAAGTTTTTTATAATGCTGAGTATCTCTGTCAAGAGTAATTGTTTCAAGCATTTCATGTGCTTTGTAAAGGATTGTTCCGCCGGGAGTTTCATAAACACCTCTCGACTTCATTCCTACAAGACGGTTTTCAACAATATCAAGAAGTCCGATTCCGTTTGCGCCGCCGAGTTCGTTAAGTTTTTCTACGATTTCAAGACCGTTCATCTCAACCCCGTCAATCGAAGTCGGGATGCCCTTTTCGAAGTGAATATTGACATAAGTCGGAGCATCAGGAGCCTGTTCGGGAGCAACACTCATTTCAAGGAAGCCTTCCTTAGCGTACATAGGCTCGTTTGCGGGATCTTCGAGATCAAGGCCTTCGTGAGAGAGATGCCAAACATTTTTATCTTTTGAATAGTTTGTCTCACGGTTGATTTTAAGCGGAATGTTGTGAGCTTCCGCATATTCGATTTCTTCTTCACGGGATTTAATATCCCACTCACGCCAAGGAGCGATTATTTCCATTTCGGGAGCAAAAGCCTTAAGGGTAAGTTCAAAACGAACCTGATCGTTACCTTTTCCGGTACAGCCGTGGCAAATTGCATCTGCGCCTTCTTTTTTAGCGATTTCGGCAAGTCCTTTTGCAATACAGGGACGGGCATGAGAAGTACCGAGAAGATATGTTTCATAATCCGCACCTGCTTTAAGGCAAGGCCAAATGTATTCTTCGACATATTCCTTTTTAAGATCGAGAACATAAAGTTTCGAAGCACCCGTTTTGATTGCTTTTTCTTCAAGTCCGTCAAGTTCGGTTCCCTGGCCTACATCACCGGAAACAGCGATTACTTCACAGTTATTGTAATTTTCTTTCAACCACGGAATAATGATTGATGTATCAAGTCCGCCCGAATAAGCGAGTACAACTTTTTTAATATCTTTTTTATCCATTACCGATTCCTCCGAATTGATTTAACTTTTCTTTACAATGAGATTATACACCGTTTTCGTATAAAATCAAGTCTTTTTTCAGAATTTATTCATATTTTTTGCATATTTGTGCATAATAACGGAATAAAAATACATACAATCTGCATTTTTATACATTTTAAGACCGCTTTACAAAAAAAGAAACGAAATTGCATTAAAATAAAAAGTGAATTTGTTTTTACGGCATAAAATTTTATGTTGCAACGAAATTTCGACAAATTTTTTCGTCAAAAAGCTAAAAACCATACTATGTTTCTTGGACATATTAAACAAAAATTTTCAATTTTTGAAAATATTCTTGTTTTTTTTGAAATTGTTTGTGTATAGTTGTATTAGAGATAAATATATGTGAAAAGAGGCGTCCCCAATGCAGAAGTAAAATTTATATACACACAAATAACAACTTAAAGGGGGAATTTTTATGAAATCTAAAAAAGCTGTACCGATTATTTGTGCGGTACTCATACAGGCAATCTTGCTTGTGTTCTGGGGTGTTTTGGCTCTTGAAACGGTTTGTCCTTCATACAAATGGACGGACATTGCGGTTGTTGTCGGAAGCCCGATTACCGTAACCGCTCCCAAAAGAACTGAAACTTTCTTAACTTCGACCGCTGAAAAGGCAAACAACGCAAAATTCACATCCGCCTGTGCCGAAATTCAGTCGGATTACATCGAAAAATTCAATCTTACTTCGGCGCCCGAAACAAAAATAACCGAAAAAGGCAAAGACGCTCTCGTTTTTGAACTTTCTTCTTCGCAAACAAGCGAAAAATGGATTGTTGAAACTTCTTTCGGAAACGCCAATTCCTTCAGCATTTCACTTTCCGAGACAGGAGGCGATGTTAAATGAAAAAATCGGTAATCGCTTTAACGGTATTCTTTGTTTTACAAGCCGTTCTTCTCTGTTTATTTGCTCTTCCCGAAAAGGAACCGGTTAAATGGGACTTAAACGCTTACGGTGAATATGAAATCGCAGGATGTGAATATTCGGACAAAGTATGTGATGAAATAAACGCTGAAATTTCCGAATATATACAAAATCAAAAAGAAACATATTTAACCGATCCCGAAACGCAAATCGTTACCGTTAATGAATCGAGAATACTCGAAAACAGCGATAAAAACACAATCGTTGAATACACAACCATACGCAAAAATTACACTTCGGTTGAAGAAGGCAAAGAACTCGGCAGTGAAGTTCTTGAAACCGCACATCTTTGTATCGTCGAAACCGACAACGGAGTATCGGTAGATTTCCAAAAATGCGACTGTAAAACAAAAGCGTTCACAAACAATATAAACTCATAACCTTATAAAAAAACAAGCCGTGTACTGTTAAGTACACGGCTTTGTTATATTGAAAACTTAGTCTGCTGTGTAGGGAAGAAGAGCGATTGCTCTTGCTCTCTTGATAGCGGTTGTGAGTTCTCTCTGATGGTATGCACAAGTTCCTGTTACTCTTCTGGGGAGAATCTTTGCTCTCTCTGAAGTGAAGCGACGGAGTTTTGCTGCATCTTTATAGTCAATCTTTTCAACTTTCTCTACGCAGAAAGCACAAACTTTTTTGCGTTTTCTGTTCATAGGACGATTGCCTTTTTCGTTAGCCATTGTTATATCCTCCTGTAAAAATTCAATTTAACCGACGATTAAAACGGAAGTCCGTCATCGTCATCTGCCGCTGAGCCGAAACCGAAGTCATCTTCGGCAGCCATCGGACTTGAGAAGTTTGCGGAATTGCCGGCTTGATAAGACGGTGTGTTTGCCGCAGGAGCCTCAAATCTCGAACCCTGTCCCGCATCCGACGACTTGGAGCCGCAGAACGAAACATTGTCCGCTACGATTTCAACAGCAGTTCTTTTTGCACCCGTTTTATCTTCATAAACACGGGTCTGGATTGAGCCTTGAATGGCGATCATTGAGCCTTTGCGGAAATAGCGGGTAACAAAATCCGCTGTCTGACGCCATGCAACAACATTGATAAAATCAGCCTGTCTCTCCTCGCCTGCCTTGACAAAATTTCTGTCAACAGCAACGCAGAAAGATGTTACCGAGATACCGTTTGTCGTTGTACGCAATTCAGGGTCCGCAGTAAGTCTGCCCATTATAACTGCACAGTTAATCATTTCCCATTCCTCCGATTACTTCTTAACTACAATTGAACGGAGAACGCCGTCAGTGATTCCGGCAACACGCTGGAACTCAGCGGGGAAAGCCGGCTCACACTCAAGATTGAAGAGTACATAGTATCCTTCAGCTTCGTCGTTGATAAGGTAAGCGAGTTTTCTCTTGCCCCACTCGTCAACGCTTTCAAGAGTGCCGTTTTTCTCAATCAAAGCCTTGAATTTTTCAACAAGGTTCTTAACATCCTCATCGGTTTTATTGTTAACCGAAAGGACAACGATTGCTTCATACTTTGTCATTCTTTTGCACCTCCTTATGGACTCTGCCCTCACATTTGAATTTTGAGGGAAGGAACCGAAAACATTAAAAAACATTTTCAGCGATTTAATATTATATCAGCAACCGCAACATAAGTCAAGCAAAAAAATAAGGACGGAAATCCGTCCTTTTAATTAACCGTATAAACCGAAAAATTCAAAACGCCCGCAAATACCAGCCATAAGATATACGGTATTTGCAAATATCCCGCTGCATTTTTAATTCTCTTAAAACATACAGCCATTGCAATCACAAGCGCCAAAAGAAGTAAGAGCCATATAAAAGAAAATAAAAACAGATGAAATCTGAAAAAGAACACCGGCCAAAAGAAATTAACCGCAAGCTGCACGGCATAAATAATCAAAGCGTTCCGTGTCATTAAACTTTGAGTTTCGTATACCAAATACGCCGACACTCCCATAAGAATAAAAAGCACGGTCCAAACAACAGAAAAAACAACGGGCGGCGGCACAAACGACGGAGCGTTTATCCCCTCGAACCCCTTCATTGTTCCGCCCGCAAGCGAACTTAAAAATCCGACCGCAAGCGTTCCAAGTGTCCAAAAAGCAAGCGGTTTCCATCTTATCTTCGCAGTCATATTCTCACCCTTTCATTATCATAATTATATGATAATACGGTGAAAATATACTGATTATCTTATATGTACGATTTCTCCGGATGTAATAACACTCTGCCCGTCGGCATTTTCAATGACAAGTCCGCCGTTTGAAGCAATATCAACTGCCCTTGCATCGAATTTCTCATCGGCCTTTATTATACGGACAAGTTGTCCGAGAGTTGCGGAATGGTTTTTAAGCCTTGAAATTATATCGGTGTTTTCGCAAGACGAAAGAGCGTTTCCTCTGAGAATATATCTGTCGAGATTAGCGATAATATCGGCAACTATTTCGTTACAGTCGAGTTCGATTTCGCCCTGATATTCGTTTGCCACCGTAGTTGCGGTATATTCGAGTTCATCGGGGAAATCGGTCTTTTGAACATTAAGTCCGATTCCGATAATAACATATCTCGGTCTTGAGCCGTCATTTACGACTTCGCAAAGAATTCCGCATATTTTCTTGCCGTCGACAAGAATGTCGTTAGGCCATTTGATTTTCGCATCAATCGAGAACATATTATAAAGAGTATCTCTTACGGCAAGTCCGGCGAGTGAAGAAATCAAGTCAAAATTCTTTTCGTTTTGAGAAATTTCGTGAACAACGGAAAAATACACTCCGCAATCTTTCGGAGAATAAAAACTGCGTCCGAGTCTTCCTTTTCCCGCAGTTTGAGAAGCGGCAACAACAACCGCCTCTTTATTTTTTCCTTCATAGCAGATTTTTTTCGCAACATCGTTTGTTGATGCCGTTTCGGGATAAAATTTAAGATTCTTTTTAATTCTGTACTGCTTAAAATGATAAAGCAGACCTTTTTCGTTTAATGCAAGATTTACCATTTTGTTTCCTCTTTGATGTTTTTTCTACACTTATTTTTACACAGTTTTTCTTCAAGGTCAAGACAAACATTAAAATCCGTGTTAAGTTATCCGCTGTGAAAAAGAAACAAAGCGTCCGCAACTTCGGACGCTTTGTCTGTTTAGGGGAAGAAAAGGGATAAATGAAAAAGTATAATCGGTTTTCTCGTACCGATGATTAAAGTATATCGGGAAAATGTTTCCTCACAATATACTTTTGTTTAACAATCTGTAAACAAATACCCCTTATACAGATTCGGAATAACTGCCCAGATAAGAGAATTTTTCCGTTGTACTTTCCAATTCGTTTATCATCTGAATAAACCTGTCGGAATAAACCGATGACTCTATATCGAAATAGAACATAAACTCAAAATCCCTGTCGGGAAGCGGACGGCTTTCAAGTTTTATTATGTTAATATCAAGCGCATAAAACATTGAAAGCATTGAATAAAGAGAACCCGGTTTATGTTTTAAGGTCAGCATAAGGCTTGTTTTATCGGCACCGGGATAAATTTCAAGATTTTTAGAAATGCAAATAAATCTTGTATAGTTGTTCGCTCTGTCTTGAATTGATTCGCAAATTGTTTCGAGGTCATAAAGCACGGAACAGTCGTTTGAAGAAATCGCCGCAACATCTTTTCTGCCGCTTTGAGCAACATTCTTTGCCGCAACCGCCGTATTTTCGCAAATTGTAATCTTAACTCCCGAAAGCGAATTGAGAAAATCACTGCACTGGCTTATTGCCTGCTCATGCGAATAAATTTCTTTTATGTCTTCGAGTTTTGTTCCTTTGTTCGCAAGAAGCGAGTGATTAACCTTAAGTCTGATTGACTTAACAATATAAAACTTATACTTGTTCATCAAATCATAAACATGGTTAACCGAACCCGCCGTGCTGTTTTCAATCGGCAAAATCCCGTATTTGCAAAGACCTTGCGAAACCGCTCCGAACACACCGTCCCAACTGTCGAAGAACATAATATTCGGATTTCTGAAAAGTTTCTCGCAAGCAAGCGTTGAATATGCGCCCTCAACGCCCTGACACGCTACAACCGCACTTTCCGGGAACGATTTTTTATCGCTTTCTTCAAGTGCCGTCTCGATTTTTTTCATAAGTTCGGTTTTGTTTCCGAGACACTTATGCTGATAAGTGCGTGAAAGTTCGAGAATTTGAGAATAAAGGCGCAAAGAATAGTTTGCAAACTCTTCTCCGCTCATTTCCGCTATTTTATTAAGCAATTCTCTTTCTCTTGTCTTATCGAGAACAGGAAGGTTATGTTCTTTTTTATATTTTGCGACTTCGGTTGCGATTTCCATTCTGTCTTTGAAAAGTTCAACCAGTTGACTGTCGATTGCGTCAATTCTGCTTCTGAGTTGTTCCAATTCCATAATTTTATCTCCTTATCATAACAAAAGATCAAGCACCGTTATTGCCGCAACCGCTTCAACCGCCGGTACGGCTCTGGGAACGATACACGGATCGTGTCTGCCCTTAATTTTAAGTTCCTGCTCTTGCATTGTTTTAAGATTAACGCTTGTTTGAGCCGCCGCTATCGACGGAGTAGGCTTAACGGCAACTCTGAAAATAACGGGCATACCCGATGTTATTCCGCCGAGAATTCCGCCGTGATCGTTTTTAAGCGTTACAACTTTTCCGTCCTTAACGGTAAAAGCGTCGTTGTTTTCGCTTCCGTATTTTAATGTTGACGAAAATCCTGCGCCGAACTCAATGCCCTTAACCGCAGGTATTGCGAAAAGATTTTTGGCGAGTATGTTTTCGACCCCGTCAAACATCGGATCTCCGAGTCCTGCCGGAAGACCTGTTACGGCACATTCGATTATTCCGCCGACAGAGTCTTCTCTCTCCCGTGCTGAATTTATAACCGCTTTCATTTGCTTTCCGGAATTTTCCGATATAACCGGAAAATACGGATCATATTGCATCTCGGCGTATACATTTTCAAGATTGTAAGGTTCGTCGTAAACATCTTTAACAGAATATATATGAGCCTTAACTTCAACACCCTTTTCCCGTAACATCTGCATACAAACAGCGCCCGCATAACAAAGCGGAGCCGTAAGCCTGCCGGAAAACTGTCCGCCGCCGGCTATATCGTTATCGCCGTTAAATTTCACATAAGCGGCATAGTCCGAATGAGCGGGTCTGGGAAGCAGTTTTAGATTTTCATAATCTTGAGAACGGGTATTCGTGTTATCTATTTTTATGCACAGCGGTGCTCCGCAGGTTTTATTTCCGACAACTCCCGATAATATCTGCGGAATATCGGCTTCTTTTCTCGAAGTTGCAAATTCATTGTTACCCGGAGCTCTTCTGAGCATAAACTTCGCCGTTTCTTCTTCGTCGATTACAAATCCGGAAGGCAAGCCGTCAATTACCGCACCGATTGATTGCGAATGAGACTGTCCGAAAACGCTTACACTCAGTTTTCTGCCTTTAAGAATTGATGACATCCGCTTTACCCCCTAACATTTTATAATCCTCAAAGAAATTCGGATAAGATTTATTTACAGCCTGTGCCTGCCTTATAACGATTTCGTCGGAACAGGTTAAAGCTGCAACCGCCATTGACATCACCATACGGTGATCGGAAAATGAGGAAACCTCTCCGCCCGTTATTTTTTCATCGCACCAGATAACAAGTCCGTCATCGGTCTGTGCGTTAATATTTCCGATTGCGCCGAGACTTTCGCAAAGCGCCTGCAATCTGTCGCATTCTTTAATTCTCAAGCGTTCCGCATGAGTTACAACCGTTACGCCTTTTTGTGCGTTTGCCGCAGTTACCGAAAGCACGGGGACAAGGTCCGGAATATCCGAAGCGTCGATTTCCACAGATTTAAGTTCACCTTTTTTTACTCTGAGCGAAGTTCCGTTCCAACTTATATCCGCCCCCATTTTTTCAAGAATATCGACTACTTTTTTATCTCCCTGAAGGGAATTTTTATCAAGTCCGTTAACCGTAACATCACCGTTTATAGCACCTGCGCACAGAAAGAACGCCGCATTCGACCAATCGCCTTCGACATATATTTCTTTAGGAGAAATATATTTTTGAGACCCCTTTATATAATAGGTATCATTTTTTTGAGTGATTTCGATTCCGAAACGGGCAAGTGTATTCACCGTCATATTTATATAAGAACGGGACTCAACCGGCGGTAAAAGTTCTACCGTACTGTCGTTTTCAAGCAAAGGCAACGCAAACAGCAATCCCGTTACAAACTGGGAACTTACATTCCCTTTCAAAACATAATTTCCGCTTTGAAGTTTTCCGGAAATTTCAATCGGGAACTGCCACGGCGGAGAAAAACTTACGCCGTTTTTTTCCATCTCGTTTCGCAAAGGTAATATAGGTCGTTCGGGAAGCCGTCCGGAACCGGTAAACTCCGCTTTCCTTCCGAGAGCCGCCGCAACGGGAAGTAGAAACCTAAGTGTAGATCCGCTTTCGTTACAGTCAAGCACCGCATCCGATGTTGTATTTTTTATCGGAGCAACTTTTATAACATCGCCGTTTCTTGTGATTTTCGCTCCGAGAGACTCAAGGCAGTTAACCGTAGCCCTAATGTCCTGAGAATCCGAATTACAGTGAATTACGGTTTCTTCCCTACAAAGAGCCGATGCTATAAGTATGCGATGGGCATCGGACTTGGAAGAAATCGCATCAACGGTTCCCGTAAGCGCCGATGCCGTCAGTTTAACATCCATTCAGTTCAATCCTTTTTCGATTATATCCTTTAATAAAGTAATATCCGTTTTATAAAGTTCGCATTTCCCGAAACCGCACGGAATTACAAGAGTAATTTTATCACCGCTTCGCTTTTTATCGGAAAGAGTAACATTAAACAGTTCATCTGCCGAAAATTCCGTTGAAATCGGCAAATTATATTTTTTCAAAAGTTTGATAAGACAGTCGGTCATATCGGTTTCGGTAATTCCGATTTTATATGCACCTTTTGACATTATAACCATACCGATTGCGACTGCGCTGCCGTGAGAAACGGAAAACGCACTGCATTTTTCAACAGAATGTCCGACAGTATGGCCGAAATTAAGCAAGCTGCGAACACCTCTGTCGGTTTCATCGACATTAACTATATCACGCTTAAATATTATACACTTTTCAATTATATATTCAAGGTTTTCCGAAGCCTCATTGCAAGCGAGAAATTCCAAAAACTCACCGTCAAACAACGCCCCGTACTTAATAACTTCCGCCATTCCGTCCGAAAAAGTTTCCGGTTTAAGAGTTGAAAGCAGCGAATAATCGCAAATAACGAGATCGGGCTGATAAAATGCACCGGCAAGATTTTTTCCCGCACTCAAATCAATTGCGGTCTTTCCGCCGACCGAAGAATCAACGCAGGCAAGCAAAGTTGTCGGAATTTGCACAAAAGATATACCTCTTAAATAGGTTGCCGCACAAAAGCCCGCCATATCTCCGACAACCCCTCCGCCGAGAGCAACTATACAGTCGCTTCTGGTAAGGGAATTCTCTGCCATAAACTCAAGCATTTGGGAATAAGTGCTGATGTTTTTCGATTTTTCCCCGTTAGGAAAAACGAATTTTACGGTTTCAAAACCGCTGTCAGCTAAAGTTTTTTCCAGCGCCCGTGAATAAAGCGAATCAACGATGTCATCGGTTACAACAGCGATTTTCTTCGCCTTCACAACATTTTTTATCAATTTTCCGCACGATGAAAGTATTCCTTCACCGATCAAAATTTTATAAGATTTTCCCGTTGAGACCTCAACTGTTTTCATTTCTTTCCTCCGATGTCAGTCTTCATAATCCCCGTCGATTTTTTCCTTGCATATTCTTCCGTCTCTCAAAAGTTCACACAGAGTATCGCCATCCGATAATTTTAACGCTTCGGAATACTTTTTGAGATTTTCCGTTACCGTATCTATTTCTTTAATAAGATTTTCTCTGTTTTCAAGGAAAAGTTCCGTCCACATAACTTCGTTAAGTTTTGCAACACGGGTTAAGTCTCTGTAACTTCCGGCAGAAAAGCCTTTATGCAATTTCGCACTCGGACTTTTTACATAAGCGTTGGAAACTACATGGGCAAGCTGCGAAGTAAATGCGATTATCTTATCGTGTTCATCGGCTGTTGTATTCTGAATATTGGTAAATCCGATTGAATAAAAGAGATTTCTTACCTTTTCAAGTTCGTATATCTGCGTATTTTCCGAGGGAACAAGAAGCATTGACGCATTGTCGAACATTGTAACTTTCGAATTTTCGAATCCCGAAAGATGAAATCCCGCCATCGGATGTGTACCGATAAAAGTAAACCCGTTTTCTTCTGCGATTTTATACATATCCTCGCAGACATATTCCTTTACGCCGCAAGTATCGAGTACGATCGTACCTTTTTTGAATTTCCGTGCATTTTCGCTTATGTATTTTTTAGTTGCCTGTGGGTAAAGTCCGGTGATTACAATATCGCATTTTTCCAAATCCGTTTCGGTAAGTTCGGAGTCGATTGCTCCCAAAAGTTTTGCTTTCAAAACAACCGAAGAATCAATATCATATCCGATTACCGTATTATCCGTATTGTATTTTATCGCTTTGGCAAGCGAACCGCCGATAAGACCTAAACCTATTACTCCGACTAACATTTTTCAGTTCTCCTGTTTATTTTAATGCATTTCTGATTTTTTCAACGCCCTTGCAGATTTCATCAAACTGTTCGGGAGTCAAAGCCTGCGGACCGTCGCAAAGCGCTTTGGCGGGGTTGTTATGAACTTCGATCATAAGTCCGTCCGCACCGCAAGCCGCTGCCGCATAGGACATCGGTTTAACAAGTCTTGCGATTCCCGAAGCATGACTGGGGTCGATAATAACGGGAAGATGCGATTTTTCTTTCAAAATCGGCACTGCCGAAAGATCAAGAGTATTTCTCGTTGCCGTTTCGAAAGTTCTGATTCCTCTTTCGCAAAGAATAACTTTGCTGTTGCCGCCTGCCATAATGTATTCGGCACTCATAAGAAGTTCCTGAATGGTTCCGGAAAGACCTCTCTTAAGAAAAATCGGCTTATCGAGTTTTCCGAGTTCTTTTAATAATTCGAAGTTCTGCATATTTCTTGCACCGACTTGAATTATATCAACATCTTCAAACAAATCAATGTGAGATGCATCCATAATTTCGGTAACGATCGGCATACCCGTTTCTTTCTTAGCCTCAAGAAGCAGTTCAAGGCCTTCCGCTCTCATGCCTTGGAACGCATAGGGAGAAGTTCTCGGTTTGAACGCACCTCCACGGAGAATATTTGCGCCCGAAGCCTTAACCGCTTTTGCGATTTCGATTATCTGCTCTCTTGACTCAACAGAGCAAGGCCCTGCCATAAACTGAAATTCACCGCCGCCGATTTTTATACCGTTGCCCAAATCAATAACGGTATCGTCGGGATGAAATTTTCTGTTTGCCTGCTTATAAGGTTCGGATACACGCCTTACACCCTCAACAATATCAAGTCCTTCGATAAGGTCGGTATCAATTCGGCTCGTATCACCTATAAGGCCCCAAACCGTTTGGTATTCACCCATTGATTCATGAATATCGACTTCCTGAGTTCTGAACCATTGTCTGAGGACATCCACCTTTTGTTCTTCGGCATCTTTTTTCAAAATTACTATCATTTTTATTCCCTCTTTCAAAAAAATAATCCCCGCAGTTTTTTCACTGCGGGGTGTAAACTTACTAAAAATCTTTTAAGAAATCCGTTAAGCAACCTGTTTTGCAGCGAAAGACATTATTACCTTACCAAAAAAGTTGATAAAGTAGCAATAAAAGTATTCAACTGCAAATGAAAACTTGCCCATTTGTGTTTCTCCTGAATTTTTTGATGGTACTATCTTAGCATTATCATTTATAAAAGTCAACACTTTTTTACTAACATAAAAATCGGACGGTGCTTTGACGCACCGTCCGATAAACACAAATTATATTTGTTTAAGTCTTCCGAGTTTCTTAATTCCGCCGCCGAAGAGGAAGCCGCCGATAATCTTTCCGAGGCCTCTCCAGAATTTATCTTCATTGAGAATAAGAAGCAATCCGTCTGCCATTTCGGGACTGAAAATGCTGAAACTCATCGAAATGAAGTTCTTAATGGGAGTCTGTACCGCAACCGCACCCATCATCGTTTCCTCACCGAGAAGTTTGCGAAGAAGTCTGTAAAGTCTTCCGCCCCATTTACCGTCTTTTGCGTCCTCGATGGTGTTGAGAATTGTAAGAGGTTTACTCTTATCACGGGAATTTGCGGGAATGTCATGTCCGAGAACAGCTCTGAATTCTTCATCGGAAACATTCATTATATTCGCACCGTAATAAGACGGAGCAAGAGTGCTGTAATCGGGAACCGCATAAGCAACTGTCGATTCGACATTAACCGATGCTTCGAGTTTAATATCACGGCTTGATGCACCGACAAGAATCTTAAACTCACCGCTTTCAACCTGCCAATCGTGAGCGTCGACATTGAAGAACGCAAATGCACGCTTGCTAAGGTCAATCGAAACTTCTTTTTCTTCTCCTGCTTTAAGGAATACTTTCTTAAAGCCCTTGAGTTCTTTAACGGGTCTGTAAATAGTCGACTCAACATCGCTTACATAAAGCTGAGCAACTTCGGCACCGTCTATGTCTCCCGTATTTTTAACTTTGAAAGTTACGGTAAGTGTATCAGTATCTTTCATTGACTGTGCGGAAAGTTTCAAATCGCTGTATTCGAAAGTTGTATATGAAAGGCCGAAACCGAACGGGAAACGAACTTCTTTCTCTGCGGTATCATAGTATTTATATCCTACATAAATGCCTTCTCTGTATTCAACCGAAGTCGGAGTTCCGGGGAAATAATTTGCGCTTGAATTGTCCTCAAGGGCAATCGGATATGTCTCGGCAAGTTTACCCGACGGGTTAACATCACCAAAAAGAATATCACATACGGCACTTCCGGCAGCCTGACCCGTAAGGAATTCGTTAAGAATCGCAGGTACTCTGTCAGCCCACGGCATTTCGATCGAAGAACCGCCTGAAAGAACAACGACAACATTTTTGTTAACTTTAAGCACTTCTTCGACAAGTTTATTGTGAAGAGGCGGTATTCCGAGATGCTTTCTGTCATTACCTTCGGTTTCGAAATCGTCTGTAAGACCGATAAAGAGAACGGCAACTTCGGCATTCTTTGCCTTGGCAACAGCATCTGCGATAAACTTCTCGTCGGAAGTTTTATCCTTTTTGGAAGTTGCATATCCCTGAGCGTATTCAACTTCAACGCCCATCTCTTTCGTCATTGTATCATAAGCGTTGTCAAGGTTAATCGGGTTAATAAGCGAAGAACCTGCGCCTTGATAACGGGGCGATTTTGCCATTTCGCCTATAACGGCAATCTTCTGAGTCTTTTTAAGAGGAAGAATATTGCCTTCGTTTTTCATAAGTACCATACACTCGCCTGCAATCTCTCTTGCAAGTTTATGATGCTCTGCGGGATCGTAAGAATATTCACCGAGAGTATCAACTGCCTTATCGACCATATCGAGAATAAGGTCAACCGCATTATCGAGTACGGCTTCGTCAAGTGTTCCGTCTTTAACCGCTTCGCAGATAAGTTTTGTGCCCTCTCCCGATGAAGTGGGCATTTCAAGTTCCTGACCGGCAATGAGTCCGGGAACTCTTTGGTTTTCGGCACCCCAGTCGGTTACGACAAGGTTCTTATATCCGAAATCGCCACGGAGAACATCGGTAAGCAACCATTTGTTTTCCGCACAGTATTCGCCGTTAAGTCTTTCATAAGCGCACATAATTGTCCACGGCTGAGATTTTTCAACCGCAATTTCAAACGGACGCAAATAAACTTCACGCAAAGTTCTCTCATCAACAACCGTATTAACGGTCATTCTTCTCGTCTCCTGATTGTTTGCGGCAAAATGCTTAAGAGAAGTACCGATTCCTTTTGACTGAACGCCGTTAATGAAAGCAGCGGACATCTCTCCCGCAAGTTCGGGATCTTCCGAAAAATATTCAAAGTTTCTTCCGCAAAGTGGTGAACGCTTAATGTTGGTTCCGGGGCCTAAAAGCACGGAAACCTTTTCCTTACGGCACTCATCACCGAGTGCTTCGCCCATTTTTCTTATAAGATCGGTATTCCAAGAACAAGCCGTCGCCGAAGCGGTCGGGAAACAAATTGCGGGAACACCTTTCAAAAGATTCTTTTCACCCTTCTGCACTTCTTCGGGGTTTCCTTTTTTACGGATTCCGTGAGGTCCGTCGTTAAGTGCAACTGATTTTATTCCCAATCTGTCAATAGGTTGGCTGTGCCAATAATCAAGACCGTCGCACATACTCGCTTTTTCTTCAAGCGTCATTTTTGCGATAAGGTCAGCATGCTTTAATGCCATATCTTTTCCTCCTGTAACGCCTTACATCGCCGCAAGCCGTTAATATTTAGTATCCATAATATAATAAAACAAAATCCCCATTCTTTCAAGTGCTTTGTCGGTTTTTTTATCGGATTTACACAAAAATAACGGATATATAAAAAACGGAAGAGGTAATCTCTTCCGTTAATTCATATTCAAACTAATATAGGCTGAATTTGTTTACCGTCCAATGCCTCTTTCACCGTTTGCGGAATTTTCTCAAAATCAGCAACAATCGAGTTCGGCTTTTTCATACAGTCATCCTGCCTG
Source organism: uncultured Eubacteriales bacterium (assembly GCA_964527585.1). GTDB lineage: Bacteria > Bacillota > Clostridia > Oscillospirales > Acutalibacteraceae > Fimenecus. The sequence goes on along the minus strand of CAZGPE010000012.1, from coordinate 21,182 downwards.
AGCGGAACAAAATACACATTTTTCGAATTCATCAGCAATCCTATGTTTTTTGCCGCCGAGGAAAGAGCATCGTTTGTCGAAACGGCAATCGCAACCGGCCTTGCGTTTCTCAAATGAGCTTTCACCGCAAGAGTTACCGAAGTGTCGGTTATACCGTTAGCGAGTTTTCCTATTGTGTTCCCCGTGCACGGAGCCACCACAAGTATATCCAATAATTTTTTCGGCCCGATAGGTTCTGCCGACGAAATCGTGTGTATTATTTCATTTTCGGTTATTTTTTCGATTTTTTTAATAAAATCTTCGGCTTTTCCGAAACGGGTATCGGTTGAATATGCATTTGGCGACATAATAGGCACAACATTATAGCCTAAATCTTTAAGAACCGACATCTGCGGGATAGCCTTGGAAAATGTGCAAAAAGATCCGCACATCGCAAAACCCACATTTATCATTTACCTACCCCCTGATAGAATACTTTCAATCCTTTCTCCGATTAAAACGCCCGCCTGTACGGGAGTGTATTTTCCCGGAAGGGCAAGCGCTCTTATCACTTTGACCGAAAATTCGGAACACATTTTTTCATCTTCACCGAACGGCGCCGATGCTACATCGACTATAACCGTGTTTTCCGTCATCTCGGCAAGTGCTTTTTCATCAAGTATTAAGGCGGGAACGGTATTGATAATTATATTAAATTCACTCAAAACACTATAAAAATTTTCAAGCAAAACAAAGGCGTATCCCGATTTTTCCGCTTCGCTTTGCGCTTGACGGCTGCGTGCGGATATACAAAAATCGCATTTTTCGGCTTTAAGCATTTGAGCAATCGCCTTAGCGGTTCTTCCGTATCCGGTTACAAGAATTTTCCCGTGCTTGAAATCAAGCCCGTTTCCCGAAAACACTTGATTTAACGCCTCTGCCGTCAATACGGCGTTTGCGTTTATCATCCCTTCATCGTAATAGTCGAAAACAGCAACGCCTTTGCCTTCCAACAAAATTCGCAATTTATCTTCGACAATTCCGCCGAATACGGTATCTCCCTTTTTCAAATGTGAAACAAGTTCGGAAATTTCAACGCTCGGATAAGCATTTGTCATATTTATATTCAAAGAATTTCTGCTTACGGGCAGCGGTAATATTACCGTTGCGTTTTCTTCATCCGCAAAGCCGAAAAATTTATTCTTATCACCGTCATATTTTATCGCATCGAATCCGTGAGACAAAAGATAATCTCTAACATAATCAAAACGCTTATCACCGCCGATAAGCAACACTTTTTTGTTTTCCATACGGCACACCCCCGCCTTAATTCTACAATACATTCTATGAAAATAAAAGAATTATTGTGCCAAAGATAATTTGGGGTTTGAATTTTCGTAAATATGCAATATAATATATTGTATAAATCTTTTATTCTTAATTGAGCAGGTAATAATTATGGCAGATATTTCACAGGTATTAAAATCCGCAAAAAGAATACATTTCATCGGAATCGGCGGAAGCGGTATGTGTCCGCTTGCCGAAATTCTGCACGCAAAAGGATATTCTCTTCAAGGGTCGGACAACAACGAAAGTTCTATCGTCGAAAGAATCCGTGCACTCGGTATTCCCGTAATGATGGGACAAAAAGCCGAAAACATAAGCGGTGCGGATATGATAGTATATTCTGCGGCAATCCAAAGAGGAAACGAAGAACTCGAAGCGGCGCTTACAAGCGGAATCCCTACCTTTACCCGTGCGGAACTCTTCGGTGAAGTATCAAGGCATTATGAAAACTGCATCGGTATATGCGGAACTCACGGTAAAACGACTACAACTTCAATGACCGTTCAGGCGATGCTCGGTGCAGGGCTTGATCCGTCGGCTGTAATCGGCGGAAAACTCCCGATTACCGACAGTTACGGAAGAGTCGGTAAAACGCAGACAATTGTGTGTGAAGCGTGCGAATATGTCGATACTTTTCTTCATCTTTCTCCGAATGTCAGTGTCATTCTTAACATCGACGAAGATCATATGGAATATTTCAAAACGCTTGACAACCTGATTTTGAGTTTCAGAAAATTCGCACTTTCGGCTAAGAGTGCGGTTATTTATAACGGCGATGACGAAAACACTGTTAAAGCGGTTGAAAACATTGAAGGAAAAGAAATGATTTCCTTCGGATTCAGTAAAAGCAACAATTATTATGCCGACAATATCGAAGAAATAAACGGCGCTTATACCCGTTTCGATGTAATAAAAGACGGCGTCAATCTCGGAAGCGTTTCCCTTTCCGTCCCCGGCAAACACAACATTCTTAACGCTTTGGCGGCAATCGCAAGTTCGGTTTATTCCGGTGCGCAGTTCAAAGACTGTATCGAGGGAATCGAGCATTTCTCCGGTGCGGGCAGAAGATTCGAAAAACTCGGAACATATAAGGGAATCGACTTTATTGACGATTATGCACATCATCCCGCCGAACTTAAAGTTACTCTCGAAGCGGCAATGAAACTCGGATATAAAACGGTTTGGGCGGTATTTCAACCGTTTACCTATTCAAGAACGGTTTTGCATTTTGACGAATTTGTCGATGTTCTTAAAATTCCCGACCGCTGCGTAATGACGGAAATTATGGGCTCAAGAGAAACGAATACTTACGGAGTATACACTTCTCAATTAGCCGAAAAAATTCCGAACAGCGTATGGTTCGAAACCCAACGGGAAGTTGCGGACTATGTGGTAAAGAATGCCCGAGAAGGAGACCTTGTTCTTACAATGGGATGCGGCGATATTTACAAATCCGCATATATGATGATAGAAAAACTTAAAGACTGATAAAAAGCCTCTCTTTTGAGAGGTTTTTTGTTTGTTTAATATTGACTGAAAATTTATTTTCTGCTAAAGTTGAACCGTAAAGCAAAAGGGGGTATTTTATGCAAAGCAGGTTAAATCCAATATCAAAAAACAAGGCAGTCGGCATAATATTGCTTACGCTGTCCGTATTCGGTTTTTTAATTATCGGGCACAGACTGTCATACTATGTTTTCGAATACGATCCGCAGTACAGTCCCATAGATTACGGTAAATACAATATTCTCTCATATTTCACCGTCCAGTCTAATTTCTTTTGCTATGTATATCTTCTGTTTGCGGCTCTCGGTACATTCGGAGTAAAAAAAGCCGAGAAAATCGGATTCAATCCGACTTTACAAGCGTTAATCACAGTCTATATCTTAGTTGCGGGAATAACATACTGTGCAGGTATACCTTTGGGTATGACTCCTCCGTCCAAATGGGACACTCCCGCTCATTCAATGTCGTCTTTCATACAGATATACTACCATATAATAATGCCGATAGCGGTTATGATCCTTTGGCTTTTTCCTTTCAATAACAAAAAAATCGAAAAAAACGCTCTTTGGCTGTCGGGAATATATCCGCTTGTATATTCCCTGTTTTCAATCGTTCGGGGCGCATTTTCCGATCCTACATACTATCCGTATCCGTTTTACAATCCGGAATTTATTCGGCAAACGGTGTCTCCCGACAAAAATATCAGCCTTATATCCGCCTATGCGATAATGGGAGTTCTGCTTGTTTTCGGAATTTCGCTTTTTATCGGAATTACGGCGGTTATACGAACAATTCATAATAAAAGAATCGAAAATTAAGGTGAAAAAATGCTCTCACTAAACGGCGAATGGCACTTAAAAGACTGTTATGCGAAAAAATTCTACAAAGCAACCGTACCCGGATGCAACTTTCTCGATTTAATAAACGGTGGCATTATACCTGATCCTTTTGTCGACTTAAACGAAAATAAAGTTCAATGGGTTAATGAACGGGATTGGGAATATTTCAGAACATTTACTCTTTCGCAAACGGATTTCGATTGCGAAGAAATTATTCTTTCGTGTGAAATGCTCGATACACTGTGCCGAATTTACATAAACGGCAAAAACATCGGCTGTGCCGAAAACTGTTTTATCAAGCACGAATTTTCGGTTAAAGATTATCTGCGTATCGGTGAAAACGAAATAGCAATCCGTTTTTATTCTGCGGTAAATTATGTTAAGAAAATCTCCGAAAAAGAAGCGGTTCCGCCTAACAGCAACGGTCAAAACGGTATCGTAAACATCAGAAAACCTCAGTCTCACTTCGGATGGGATTGGGGACCTGTTTTGGTTCCGAGCGGAATATCCGGTGATATAGGTTTGATTTTCGTAAAAGCTGCGAGAATAACCGATATTTCCGTACAGCAAATTCATCAAGACGGAAAAGTAACCGTAAAAGCGAACTGCGAAATTCAGACTTTCTCCGAAACAACCGAATGTAAACTCAGCATAATCCATCCCGATTCAAGAGAATTTTGCGTATCGGGAACAATCGGAGAATTTACAGTCGAAAATCCGGAACTTTGGTGGACATACGAAGTGTCTCAAAAAGATGTCCAGCCTTTATATACCGTAAAAGCGGAAATCACCTCAAACGGAAAAACCGTAGACACCTTCGAAAAGAAAATCGGACTGCGCACTGTCGAACTTGACAGAAGCCGTGATGAATACGGATACAATTTCCGTTTTATTCTCAACGGTGTTCCGCTTTTTATCAAAGGCGCAAATTTTATTCCGCCGGACTCTTTTATTACACGCTTCGGAGAAGAAGAACTTCAAAAAACGCTTAATGCCGTCCGTTTCTCGAATATGAATATGCTTCGTATATGGGGCGGCGGATATTACATAAGCGATGCCATGCTTAAAAAATGCGATGAAATGGGAATTCTTATTTGGCAGGATTTCCAGTTTGCCTGTCAGCCCTATCCTTTTTTCAAAGAAAAGTTTCTTGAAAATGTAAAAAAAGAAATCGAATACAATGTCAGACGCATTTCTTCACATCCCTGCCTTGCTTTATGGTGCGGAAATAACGAAATCGAAGAAATGCACAACGGTTGGATTACAATGAAAAACTATATTGAATGGACGGAAAAGTTTTTCTATCAAATTTTAGAAGAAGAAATACGCCGTTATGATCCGTCAACTCCGTATACAGCAGGTTCTCCCTGCGGAATTTCCCATAACAGAGGAGTCGATTGCGACAATGTCGGAGACACTCATTTATGGGCAGTATGGCACGGACTCAAGCCGATGAGTTTTTACCGAAAAAGATTAACGAGATTCTGCTCGGAATTCGGGTTTGAAAGTCTGCCCGACATAAAAACAATCCGCAGTTTTGCCGAAGAAAAAGACTTTTCGTTAAACAGCAAAGTCTTTTCGTCTCATCAAAAATGCAAAAACGGAAACGAAAAAATGATTTACTATATCGCTTCGAGATTCCGTCTCCCCGAAAAATTCGAAGATTATATTTATCTTTCTCAAATCACGCAATCGGAATGTATAGAAGATGCAACTGAACATTGGCGAAGAAACAAAGGCCGCTGTAACGGTGCGATTTATTGGCAGTTTAACGATTGCTGGCCTGTTTGTTCGTGGTCGGGTTACGATTACTTCGGAAACTATAAAGCCTTACAGTACAGAGCAAAAAAATTCAATGCACCGTTGAGCGTAAGTACAGAAGATTTTTCCGACAAAATAAAAATATCGGTGCTCAATGATTTCAATTCAAAAAAATCCGTTTGTGTTCGGTATACTCTGTACGATTTCTCAAAAGGCGAAGTTTTATCCGACGAAAAATCTTTAACTGTACAGCCTCTTGAAAACGCCGATGTTTTCGAATTAAACTATTCTCGGCTTTTCGAAGATACCGACGCTTCATCCTGTGTTCTGAGAATAAAACTGCTTGAAAACGGAGTTTGTGTCAACGAAAAAACCAAACTTTTCAAAAAAGAAAAGTTTATTGATTTACCGAAAGCGAAAATTAAGTTAACCGTAAGAAATACCGGCGAAGACTTTATCGAAATCGACCTTATCAGCGACAAATTCTGCCGTCTTGTTAAACTGGAAAGCAATATTTCTTCAAATCCGTTTTCCGAAAATTATTTTGACCTGTTTGCGAATGAGGTCAAAACAATACAAATAGCAAAAGATAAACATTTCACCGATGACGAACTTGAAAGAAGTATTACGGTGATGAGTTTATGCGATGTCGAAACCGACAAAAGCATTGTCAAACCGCTTATCAACAAATTAAAAGTCTTTACTTCTCCCGTAAACATCGGCAATGCAATCTGGCACGGGAAACTGACAAAAGATATAAAAATCGAGGAATAATTATGCAAATTAAACTTACAAACGCAAAAAGACTTCAAACCGTAAAAGGTTTCGGAACTTCTTCTTGTTGGTGGAGTCAATATTGCGGCGGCGAAGCGGCAAAAGAAATCTCCGATTTGCTTTATTCAAAAGACGGATTAAATCTTAATATCTACCGCTACAATGTAGGCGGCGGATTTGATGAAAGCAATAATCGAATCGAAAATCCGTGGCGCCGAACCGAAAGCCTCTACGAATTTGACAAAGAAAAAGAAGAGGGAAAATTCAATTTCGAAAACGACCGAACCGCAAGAGAATTTATGGATATGTGTCTGAAAAAAGGCACTGTCGACACCGTCATCCTTTTCGCCAATTCTCCTCACTGGTCCCAAACCTCTACCGGACAAAGTTCAGGCAGTCTTTTATACCATACCTGTAACCTTCCGAAAATGAACTATAAAAAATTCGTAAATTACTTTTTGGATATTACACAATACTTCTTGGAAAACGGCGTACCTGTCAAATACATAAGCCCGATAAACGAACCGCAGTGGAAATGGGGCGGAACTTATGTTTGGCAGGAAGGTTGCCATTTTGAAGTTGAAGAACTCACGGAAGTTTTTCACCTTTTCGCAGAAGAAATAATAAAAAGAAATTTACCCGTTAAACTCTACGGCCCCGAAAGCGGAGAAATGCACGGCGAAACATTCGCTTATCTTGAAGCCCTCTGCGAAGATGAAACCGTAATGTCCGTTATGCCGGTATTCGCTTATCACTCATATCACGACGACAATTCTCCCGAGAAAAGAACCGAATTCAAAGAAAAAGCGGTACTTGCCCATCCGAATTTACGCTTTGATATGAGCGAATGGTGTGAACTTCCCAACAAAAGCCCGACAGATTCGATTAAAGGCGTTCTTATTACCGCAAGAATAATCGGGCAGGATTTTATTCTCGGAGGATGCGAAAGTTGGACTTCTTGGGTTGCGGTTAATCAGTTTGCAATCGGAGAAGACGGCAAAGACTATTCGGATGCGTTCTTAAGCGCAAACAACGATTTCAGCGAATACAAAATCGCAAAAAGATATTACGGAATTGCCCACTTCTCAAAATTCATCCCCGTGGGTTCGGTCTGCTTGGACAACTCGACAAAACCCGAAAACGATAACAAATTAAATGCATTTTCTTTTGAAACTCCCGATAAAGAAACCGTTACGGTAATCGTAAACGAAGGCGAAAAAGCCGAAATTTCATTTGACGGAAATTTTACAAAATCCAAAATAACCGTTTCCACCGACGAAAAACAGCTCGAATGTGTATATGACGGAAAATTTATTCCGAAAATCACAGTCGAAGGCAACTCGGTTACAACGGTAATTACAAAATAAAACCGTTAACTCCCGGCTTTGAGGCAAATTTTTGCTTTCAAAAAATCCGGGAGTTATTTTGTGTTGTTAAATTACACAAAGAAAGAGCCTGACAGTTGGATATAATTCACGAATTTAATTTACTTTTGCTGTTAACATTGAAAGCGTTTTTATTATTGTGATAAAATAAATTTATCTTTTTACTTAAGGTGAATTTATTATGGAAGAAAAGAAAACCTCTTTAGTCGGAAAGGCGAAATGGCTGTTTTCCGAAATCAAAGATCACTGGAACACTCCCGCCGAAGGAAGATATGTTCCATACAAAGAATATCTCGATATATGGTTGGCGGTCGGCAGCAACTATTCGGGTACAAAAACGCTTGAATACATATCTTTTGCCGCAGGCTGTTACCTGATAATGTATCATTATCAGTTGCCCTATGTTGCTTTTTCCGCAATCACGCTTATCAATATGCCGTTGCAAAAACTTTGGGATATTCTGGGCTGGATAATTAACGACAACCTCGGATTTCTGCCGAAAAAGAAAGAACGAACGCTTTACACCGTTTATTTCTTCTCTATAATACTCGGTATTTTCCTTATGGTTTTCAATTTTACGCCTTATCTCAATCCGCAAAACGCCGTTGTAGCCGCCCTCAACTCGATAAGGGGTGTTTCTGCGGCATCGGCAATAAAAATGCTCGGAACTCATATCCTTTGGAACGGATGGGCAGGTTCGAGAAATATTTTCTGGAGAAAAAAACTCGTTCCGAAATTCGGAAGATACAAATATTTCCTCTACTGCGATGTTGTTCCCAAGTGCATAATGGTTGTCCTTATCGGTTGGCTTCCCGTTTATAATATCGCAGACGATGTTACAAGAGTATGGGTTGCGAATGCTTTATTCTCGCTGTATAACCTTTTCGGATTTTCAAACTGTCTTGAAACCTGTACCCAGAACATAAGCCCGAATATGCGTGAACGAATTCTCGTAAGAACATATCCTCTTAAGCTTTCGCATTTGCTCAACTCGATAATGGTTCTCGTAATTCCGATGGCTATCGGTTTCCTTAAAGACGAATGGGCAGATATAAATGTTTACAAATATGTCATCCCGATAATTTTCATAACTTTCGCCGTGCTGACAATGGTATTTTCAAACAGAATTAAGGAAAGAATACCTCAGCCGCCGATTGAAGAAAAAGTTCAGATCAATTTCTGGGACGGAATTTTCGGCGTAATGCGTAACAAGTACAAATGGCTTATGAATATAGTCGGACTTCTCGACTCATTGGGCAACGGTATGCTTGCGTTTACAACGGTTGTATACCTTTATACCTTCCGTTTGAGCGGTCTTGCATACGGACTTATCGTTACACTTATTTCCTTTGCCGGTACTCCGCCCGATTTCTTCACGCCGTATTTCATTAAGAGATTTTCTTATAAGCAGATTATGATTTTCCATTATCTGACCCGTGCATTAGGATACGGAATTGTTGTTGCGGCGATAATTTTCTGCGGAGACAATGTAACACTCTGCGGTGTTATTTGTATAATAATGATGTTCTTAATGGAAATGACCCATACCGTTCCGATGGCTGTTCATCACGATATGGAAGTGCGTGTAAACGACTATCAAATGTATCTTTCGGGAGAAAGACTCGAAAGTTTCTCCAACATTTTCGGTTGGTTTACGGGACCTGTTACCACACTTGTCGGATTGGTAATTCCCATACTTATTCTTAAATTCGGTTTTAACAGCAACTGGGATGTTCTGTTTATCGACTCATCAAGAGTTAAAATCATTGTAATCCCCATCCTTTTCGACATCGCCGGATATTTACTTATGACTTTGCCGCTTTTCTTTTGGGATTATGACAATGACAAACAAAACAAGGTTATTCAGGTTCTTAAGCGAAGAGCCGAGGTAACCGAAAGCAAAGCAAAAAAAGACGGCGAATCCGTTGCCGGCAGTTTTATAGGATAAGGGGGTTGCACAGATGAAAAAAGAAAAAACAAAAATCACCGAAGTCCCCGAAGAAATTCTCGATATTCCGGAAGATGAAATATGGACTTATCAAATAGACGGTCTTGCCGCTCCGAAAATCAACGCTTCATATAAGAACAAAAAATTCGCAAAAACCGCTTTCATTGTTTTTATACTTTTCGCTATTGCGATCTCGCTTTTCTTCTCGGTTAAAGCGTTGCTTAACACGGGTGATCTCGAATATAAAGAAATCGAAGGAAAACCCGGAGAATATCAGCTTGTTCAGTTTTCAAACAACGGTTCAATTACGGAATTTTCCGTGAATTATGCCGCAGAACTCGATTACGATGCAACCGACACGGGTATGCTTTTAGGCGGCGGAGAAGAAAGCAAAAAAAATGACGGTCTTGTCTACAACACAGACAAAAAAGTAACTTCCGTTCATGAATTCGCATTCAACTGCGACGGCACGCTTCAAGTAATCTATATCGGTGCCGATGTTACGGATATTGACGAAAAAGCCTTTTATTCATGCTGGGCGCTTCAATGCATATATGTCGATGAAAACAATCCCGCATACTGCGATATTGACGGCGTACTTTACACCAAAGATATGAAAGAAATCGTATGCTATCCGATTGACCATGACAGATATTTACGCCTTAAAACAGGATATGCCCGCCTTGAAAACGGATCTCAGATTTCAAACCTTACCGATGACAGCGGAAAAGAAATGGAAGAACTTTGGGGTACAACCGAAAAATACGATGAAGCATTTTTCGAAGAATACAACCGTGATGTCCGTACATATATAATACCGTCAACCGTTGAAAAAATCGGCTCGCTTTGTTTCAACTATGCAAATCTTACCGATGTTTATCTTCCTGAAGGACTTAAAGAAATCGGAACGCTCGGATTTTTCGATGCCGGAAACATTAAAAACATTTATTCGTATACGGTATCTTCTCCGAACACAGATACTTCTTTCGAGTCGGTAAGCACTTTTGCTTCGGTTTATCCTTCACTTCCCGAAGGCCTTGAAAAAATCGGATCTGACTGCTTTACAAAAGACAGAGGTCTGTCGTATATGTATATTCCGTCATCCGTAACCTATATCGGACACCACGCATTCTGGGATGCCGTATATAAAGAGGACGGAAATTTAATCGGTATCTCGGAAATGAATATCGCAGTCGATGAAGAAACATTTTCCGATTTGGAAATCGGAAGTTCCTATCTCCCGAAATACGATTATATGCTTTTCAAGAAAAACATAAATGTTAACTATTCGGCTCAAAGGATTGAAAACTGAAACATCCGAACAAATCAAACGCCCTCAAATGCTAAACATTTGAGGGCATTTTTATACTTATTTTTATGTTTTGGTTTAAGCGTTTTCTTTTTCTTCTCTACGCTGACGGAGAGCGTTTGAAATCGTTTCTTTCTTTTCTCCTACTATATCATACTTAAACATCGGAATAACCGACAACAAAGCAAGTATTCCCGGAAGCGCAGTATACGCAAAGAAAATAATATCTTTTGTTGTTACCGAAAATCCGTTTGCCGTACCGGCGTTAATTTGTGCGAGCGTATCGGCATAACCCGAAAACTGAACGAAAACAAGTCCCAATGCGGTTCCGAGTGCAAGACAAACTTTAATTGTAAGCGTAAGCACCGAGTATGCCGCACCTTCCATTCGCTTACCTGTTTCATATTCGTAATAGTCAACCGCATCCGCTGTCATTATCATCGGCATAAGCGTAACCGCACCGAACTGAAGACCGATAAGGAAAAGAGATGCATAGAAAAGCACCGTGAGAACCATACTTTCGGGATTTCGGAACCAAAAATGTCCGACCGCAAAAGAAAATACCGATGCCGCAAAACCGTAAACCGAGAGCAGAATATATGCCTTTTTCTCGTCAAGTTTCTTAATAAGCACGGGGCAAAGCGCCATTGAAATCATTGAACCGACAGCGGTAACAATTCCGAGAACGGCAACAAGGTTTTGCGATCCTAAGAGAACATTTGCCGCCTGCACCTGAATTCCCATTGCCATCTGTCTGCCGAATCCTAAAAAATACGAAACAATTACAAGAGTAAGCGGTTTATTGTTTTTCAATGCGTTGAACATATCTTTAACCGAAGTTTTTTCATTGGACTCAACTTTTACTCTTTCTTTATTAACAAGCGGTATAAGTGCGAACAGCACACAGCCGAGGACCGCAGTAAGAACGGCGGTTCCGAGATACTCTGCCGCTATCATCGGCGTATCCGTTTCACCGTTTGCGACAATAACTTTCGATCCGCCTTTGATAATCAGACATACAACGGGAACGATTACGACACAGGCCGAAAAGCCTATCTGCTTAAAAGTGTTGGAAATCGAAACAACATTGGTTCTTTCCGTAGGATCCGGAGTCAAAGCACTGGCAATTCCCTGAGACGGAACATCGCCCATTGTCATAGCAATGCTCCAAGCAAGATATGTAAGGAAAATCCATGCGTAAAGTCCGAAATTCTTAAACGGAACTTTTACGAAAACAAGTGTTGTAAACACAAGCAAAGGAATAATTGAATAGACAATCATTGACTTGAATTTACCGAGTTTGGATTTTGAACGGTCGACCATATTTCCCACTATCGGATCGGCAACTGCGGAAATAATCTTTGCGACAAGGATTAAAATTCCGACAAGTGCAATATCCGCACCGAGAATAGAAGCGTCAAATTCCGCCTGATATGAGTTAAGCAGTCCGACAATTGCCTGAAATCCGAACAATCCAAGCGAATATGCCGCAACTTCCTTAAAGCTCATATACTTTTTTGCATTTGAACCCATAAAACCACCCCTGATTTTATTAAATTTTTATTTGAAAGCTTAGACGGCATTTCAAAACCGTTGCAGTCCGATTGTACCGCCTATGCCTTTCCCCGATTTTTATACTATACCGTTTTGAATTTCCGCCGCAGTTACGGTGTTTTTCAAAAGCGTTGCAATTGTCATCGGACCGACTCCGCCCGGAACGGGAGTAATATACGAAGCTTTTTTCTCAACCTCTGCGAAATCGACATCTCCGCACAGTTTTCCGTCATCTGTACGGTTCATACCGACATCAATCACTACTGCATTTTCTTTTACCATATCGGCTGTAACAAATCCCGCTTTTCCCACAGCGGCAACCAGTATATCGGCACGGGAAGTTACTTCTTTAAGGTTTTTTGTTTTAGAATGACAAACGGTAACCGTGCCGTTTTTTTGCAAAAGCAACATCGCCATCGGTTTGCCGACTATATTGCTTCTTCCGATTATTACGCACTCTTTACCCTCAACGGAAATTTCGTAATATTTAAGCATTTCCATAATTCCTGCGGGAGTGCAAGGCAAAAACGAATAATCGCCTATCATTATGTGTCCTGTGTTCACCGCATGGAACGCATCGACATCTTTCATCGGATTTATATTTTCGATAATAACTTTTTCATCCAAATGTTCGGGCAAAGGAAGTTGACACAAAATTCCGTTTATGCTCTTTTTTTCATTAAGTTGCTTAATAAGAGCCAAGAGTTCATCCATTGTCGTTTCTTCGGGCAGGGAATATTCCTCCGAAACGATCCCGGTTAATTCGCACGCTTTTTTCTTATTGTTAACATAAGTCCTGGATGCCGGATTGTTTCCTACGATAATAACCGCAAGTCCGACCGATATTCCTTTTTCGTTTAATTCGGCAACTCTGTTTTTTACAGCGTCTTTTACACTTTGTGAAACCGCTTTTCCGTCAATTATTTTTGCCATTTTTGTCTCCGCCTTTTAACTTCTTTTCTTCCTGTTTTTTCTTGATTTTTTGATTTTTCACAATATTTTTATTTTCGTTTTTTTCCTTTGTTTTCTGTGCATACTTATCTTTAACCAGATAATCGAGTTCTTCCGGAAGCTCTTCAACGGGATTATAAGGTCTCGGATGTTTTTTAAGCTCGATGAGCTTTGCAATCAAAGTAGCAAGACACAATACTGCGATAACAGCGGAAAGCAACTGAGAAATTCTGATATTCGTACCGGAAATATAAAGACTGTCTGTTCTGAACCCTTCGACAATCGCCCTTTCCGTACCGTAAATTACACCGTAGCACAAAATAAGCTGTCCCGCAAATTTATAATGATTTCTGCATATATAATAAATTATAAAAAATCCGATTATACACCAAAGAGACTCGTATAAAAATGTCGGATGAACGGGACAAAGCGGATCGACATTTATCCCTTTTTCCGCAAACAAATTTTGATTTTCGGCAAGATACGATGCAACTTTCTCGCTGTACATTCCCCAAGGCATTGTCGTGTTTGTTCCGAACGCTTCCTGATTTGCATAATTCCCCCATCTTCCGATTCCCTGTCCGATAAGGAAACTCATTGCACACATATCAAGAAGTTTCGGGAAATTAAGTTTAATCTTACGGCTTGTTATATATGCGGCGATTATTCCTCCCAAAAGTCCGCCGTATATCGCAAGACCGCCTTTCCAAATTTGAGGTATTTCGGAAATATGGCAACTGTAATATTCCCATTCAAATATTACATAATAAAGCCTTGCGCCGATAATTCCGCCGATTGTACCGTAAAGAAGGACATCAATCATTTTATTAAGATCAATTTTCCACTTGTATGCAATCCTTCCGCCGAACAGCACGGCAAGAAGAAATCCGAAAGCGATTATCAATCCGTAAAACTTAATGCTTATGTCAATATTTATAACAGGTACCGTAAATTCCACAAAAGTCGAATATACATTAAATGTATGCTCTATTCCGGTAAAAGTAACCTGTGTATAATCCGTAAGGAACTTCATAACAACTAACTCCTCGGTAAATAATAATAAAATATTTTATCACATATATGCGCCGATTTCCACAGTTTATTATAAATTTGACGATTTTTAGCCAAGTTAATAAATTATTGTTTATTTACATTAAATGCAAATTGTGATAATATTAATCTAATCTAAATTATCATCGGGAGATGTAATATCAATGGCACAAACTCACGCACTTCAAAAAGCGGCAATTCGCAAAACACTTCATTCCTTACTCGGTTATATCGACAAAGATCCCGATAAAAACCTTGTAAAACTTGCTTCACGCACCGGAACTTTATTCAAAGGTCTTTTCCCTGCGGAAAACTTTGAAAAATTCAAGCAGGCCGCTGCCGATAAAGACAATATTTGGCGTCAGTACGCTCTCGGACTTCTTAACGACATCGACCGAAATATCGTCGAACAAATGATAATGTCCTTAGGTGTTGATGCAGGTCTCTACGGAACCAAAACGGTTCGTGCCAACCGTGAAAAATACCGTTGCAATGTACCGTTTATAATTTTGTTTGATCCCACAAGTGCCTGCAACCTCAAATGTAAGGGCTGTTGGGCTGCCGAATACGGACACAAACAAAGTCTTACCAATGAAGAGATGCAGTCCATCGTTACCCAAGGAAAAGAAATGGGCACTCACTTTTATATGCTTACCGGCGGCGAACCGCTTATAAGAAAAAATGACATCATTGAACTTGCAAGAAACAATCAAGATGCCGGATTCGTAATTTACACCAATGCGACTCTCGTTGATCAGAAGTTCTGCGAGGATATGAAAGAAGTCGGAAACATCGGTCTTGCATTAAGCCTTGAAGGCTCTGAAGAGTCTAATGACTGGAGAAGAGGCAACGGAGCTTATCAAAAAACAATCGAAGCTATGGATTTGCTTAAAAAGAACAAATGCCTTTTCGGTATCTCGGTATGCTATACAAGAAAGAATATCGACACCGTAACTTCCGACGAATTTTTAGATATGGTAATCGAAAAAGGCGCAAAATACTCCCTTATGTTTAACTATATGCCTGTCGGACATGATGCGGATAAGGAACTTATTCCGACACCCGAACAGCGTGAATATATGTATAAATGGCTTCGTAAAGTCAGAAATTCAAAAACGGGAAAACCGATTTTTGTTATGGATTTCCAAAACGATGCCGAATATGTCGGCGGTTGTATCGCAGGCGGAAGAAACTATTTCCATATAAACTCGGCAGGCGATATTGAGCCGTGTGTCTTCATTCATTATTCCGACACAAACATAAGAACTCACACTCTTATGCAAGCGCTCAAATCTCCCCTATTCACCCTGTATTATAAAAATCAGCCATTTAACGATAACCATTTAAGACCGTGCCCGATGCTTGAAAATCCGGAAGCACTGCGTAAAATAGTCAAAGAAAGCGGTGCGCACTCATCCGACCTCATCCATCCGGAAAGCGTTGATGAATTGTGTGATAAATGCGTTGATTTCGCAAACGCTTGGGTGCCCGAAGCCGACCGTATATGGAATTCGACAAAGCACAGAGAAACACATACTCAATATTACCGTGATACCGAAGAAGGAAAGAAAGAATTCGGCGGATGTAACGGTTGCTGTGCCGAATGTATAAACGCAAACAAAGAATAAAAAAACAGCACACTTACCTTTTTACAGGTTAAGTGTGCTGATATTTTTATCAGTAATTTCTTATAAGACCGACAACTTTTCCGAGTATGATTACTTCGTTAACGATTATCGGCTCGTATGCATCGTTTTCAGGTTGCAGTCTGAAATGACCGTTTTCCTTATAAAAGGTTTTAACCGTTGCTTCATCTTCGATAAGAGCAACAACCATTTCCCCGTTTTGCGCCGTCGGAGTTTTCTCGACAATTACTATATCTCCGCTGAGTATACCGGCGTTTAACATACTCTCGCCACGGACTTTCAAAGCAAAAAGCGGTTTATCGCTTGACCCTCTTCCGATATACGGAACATATCCTTCAATCTGTTCAACGGCAAGAATCGGCGCACCTGCGGTAACGGTTCCCACAAGCGGAACCTGAGTATAGTCATGCTGAGCTTCATTACAAACTCTTACAGAGCGTTTAAGCATCGGATCACGCTCGATATATCCCGCCTTTTCAAGCGCATCGAGGTTAGCCTGAACCGAAGACGGAGACTTAAGTCCGACTGCGGCTGCGATTTCTCGGACTGTCGGCGGAACTTTACTTACCTGAGAGCGTTCCATAAGATATTCGTATATCTGCTTTTGCGTTTTATTTATAGACGCCATAACTGACCTCCTTAACTTTATTTTCGGTTTAATAATAGCACAAATGTTCTTGCTTGTCAAACATTTGTTCGTAATATTATCCCGTTAATAATTTATTTGCCGTATTTTAATCGTTTGTTCATTTGCAATTCACAAATCACGGCTATTATATATGTGTACTTTGAACGGGGGCCGCAACCCGTTAAAGTATTTTATACCCCCTCCTCAAACAACCCTAATTGAAGAAAAACGACTGAGCAATCAGTCGTTTTTCTTTTTTATGATTATTTACGGAAAATTCAGGGAACAATTAAGGCGGAGGTGTTTTCAAATGAAAACCGATATTTCACTTAACAAAAAACAAAAGCGTAAACTTTTCTTTTACAGTACCGTTACACTTATGCTTGCAGTTTCGGGCGCAGTGTCCTATATTTCCGCTTCCCGAACAGAAGATCAACTTGAAAACGGACTTACCGTTCCTCTCGAAATTACAGTAAATATAACCGAAGAACCCACAAGCGAAAAATATGAATATGTTAACGAAGTAAAAGATGATATACCCGACATCCGTTACGAAGAAGAAACTACGGACTCTTCGCAAGCGGTTCAAACCGTTGTCAGAGCCGAGAACTTTGTTCTTCCGTTAAGCAATACAATTGTAAAAAACGCTTCTTTAAGCGATCTGGTCTATTCGAAAACAATGGAGGACTGGCGGGTTCACAACGGAGTTGACTTTTCCGGAACAACCGGAGATCCCGTAAAAGCGATCAATAACGGAATTGTTCTGAGTGTCAAAGACGATGCACTTTGGGGTACGGTTGTCGAAATAGATCACGGCGAAGGGATGACAGTTCGCTATTGCGGTCTGGGAAAAGGCAGTACCGTCAACGAAGGCGATACCGTAAACATCAATGACAAAGTCGGAAATCTCTCTGTCATACCGATTGAGTCCGCCGACGGAACACACCTGCATTTAGAAGTGCTTATCGACGGCAAATATGTTGATCCTATCTCGGCAATGGGGAAATCTCCGGATGATTTCAATTAAAACAGCACCCTGAAAAATCCAAGGTGCTGTCCGTGTGCTATTCGCATTTTAATTTTCTGTTGTTATAAAGAAACATCGTTACCGCCGCTGCGATTATAACAGCATATCCTATAAAACTCATTAAATCCGGTATCTGTCCGAACACAAAGAAACCTATTAACGAAGAAAAAATAATTTGCGAATAATCGAAAACCGATATTTCTTTTGCCGGAGCATAAGAATATGCCGCCGTAATCGTAAACTGTCCGCCTGCTGCGGACATTCCCGCAAGGAGCAAAAGAATTACCTGTTTTGCGCTCATGGGCGTGTAATTCGCTATCAAAAACGGCAAAAGAGCAAGTGTCGAAAAAGACGAAAAGAAAAAAACTATAAACGGGCCCTTCACTCCGACAGCGCTCGCTTTTCTGACAAATGTATATGCCGCCCCTGCCGTAATTCCGCCTAAAAGTCCGATAACGGACGGAAAAAGTTCTGCATTTGCCAGCGTCGGTTTAACAACAAGCATACTTCCGAGAAATGCTGCCGAAACCGTTATCAACTGAAACGGTTTAACCTTTTCTTTCAATATAAATATACTGAATACAACCGTAAAAAACGGAGACATCTTATTCAAAATCGAAGCATCTGCAAGAACCAATCTGTCTATGGCGTAAAAGTTACACAGTATTCCGAGAGTTCCCGCAACGGAACGCAAAATCAAAAACTTCATTGAACCTTTCGGCACAGTGAACATTTCTCTGTTACCGAGTAAAACTCCAAAGGCGAATACAGCAGCAACAGCATTCCTGAAAAACGCTTTTTGAGGCGAAGGAATATCGCCGGCAAGTCGGACAAAAGTCATCATCAGCGCAAAAGAAAACGCCGAAATTATTATTAAAATTATTCCCTTATATTTACTGCTTCTCATTTTTATCTTCTTTCAACGGTACATTTTCTGTGTTTCGTTATAAAACTTCACAATACTCTGCAATACACCGAACTGAGTAAAATCCTCACGGTATGCAATATTGATTTCTCGCATCATACTCAGGTTTTCAACCGGCATTACTGCTATTTTTCCCTTTTTCAACTCATCAAGACATACACTTTTTGACAGTATAGACACGCCGAAATTACGCCGTACAAGGTCTTTTATCGTCGCAACATTATCCACTTCGAGAATAACATCGAAATCGTCTATGTTCATATTGTTGCTTTCAAGATGCGCCGCAAAAAGATTTCGGGTGCCGGAATTAGGCAAGCGCAATATCAGTTTTTCTTTTTTAAGTTCACTCAAAGTTACCAAACTGCGTGAAGCCAACGGATGATCGACAGAAACCGCAAGCACAAGATAGTCCGTATCGAGTATCATATGTTTTATATTCGAATCGGGAATACGGCCTTCGACTATCGCCATATCAATCTCATAAGAATTGAGCATATTATAAAGATTATTTATAACATCAGAAATAATCTTTATAGTCATTCCCTCAGCCTGAGCGCAATATTTAGCCAACGCTTCCGCTATTGAATTGCTTTCCGCCGTATGCGTAACTCCAACCGTTAAATGCTGAAATTTAGACTTACCGTCTCTCAACCTGCGTCTCATCATCTTATCGAGACCGACCATCTTTTTAGCATACTCGATAGCAAGTTCACCCTGCTCCGTAACAAGCAATTTTCCGTTACGGCGTTCGAAAATCTTAATTCCGAGTTCCTCTTCAAGCGCTTTTATCTGCTGACTTACGGCAGGCTGTGTCAAAGAAAGATGATTTGCGGCTTTGACAAAACTCTGACATTCGTTAACCTCAAGTAAGGTAATTATTTTGCGATCTATCATAATATCACCCGATATAAATTTTATTTATAGACATAAAATAAAATATAATTTGATTTTATATTTTTTCAAGCTATAATTATATTATAATTTTTCAGAGATAGCAATAGGATGCGTAAAAACCGTACAAAAATATGACAGTCCAGACTTTTTAAGCCTTGGACTTTGATTTTTTTACGGATTTATGTACTTATTGAAATTCAAGTAAGGGTGGAGAAAATGTTATTAGAGTATTTCAACAGTCAGTTTTCACTAATGCAGACACTCGATTTTATAATTCGAATTGTCTTAGCGTGTCTTTGCGGTGCGTGTATCGGTGTCGAAAGAACAAAGCGGTTTAAGGAGGCGGGCGTAAGAACACATATTGTTGTTTGCTGTACCGCAGCGCTGATAATGATAATCTCGAAATATGCTTTTGTCGATTTAACGGCGGCAGACGGCGTTATGTTCAACGGAACCCGTGGAGCAGATCCGGCAAGACTTGCGGCTCAGGTGGTAAGCGGTATAAGTTTCCTGTGTGCAGGAGTTATTTTCAAAAACGGAAATACCGTAAAAGGCTTAACCACCGCAGCGGGCATTTGGGCTACCGCCGGTATCGGTCTTGCAATCGGTTCGGGTATGTATCTTGTCGGCATTTTCGTAACGGCTCTTATCAGCATTTTGCAAATCGTTATGCATAAATTCCCTCTCGGAACAGATTCGTATACAACAGGTCATTTCAAATTTTCGGTTAGCAACTGTTCGGATTTCAGAGCAATTTTGAATTCGGAAATCGAAGAAAACAAACTTCATATTCTCGATATTTCGGTTGCACGGGATGAAAAAAACAATGCAGATTATGACATTAAACTCAAGTTTCCGAGAGGCGTTGAAGTCGAAGATTTTACTGATTTCCTCGACAGCGCCGAAAATGTAAAAAGTTACAGTGCCGAAGCGATTTAACATAATTTTCATTTTGAACAAAACACCTTGCCTATTTTAGTGCAAGGTGTTTTTTATCGTAAAATCCATTATTATATTTTTATACTGTTTCAAATAAAAAAGACCTTGCGGATTTAACTCCGCAAGGTCGCTTTTTATTGCAATTTACTGTTCGGCTTCCACCGATGAAATAATTGTTTCGAGGCAACACATTTTTTATTTTCAGGGGCAATTTGAATTATAAAAATTCTATTTCATCATTCACTTAAAAAATGCTTATAAAATCCGTGTTTTATAAGCATTTTCAAGGGTTTTCTGCGTAAAAAAAGACCTCATAGGATTTCTCCTACAAGGTCTAATTTTTATATTCGGTTTTGCCTTATTTTTTCAAATCGGCTTTGCCCAAAAACAATAATGATTTCTTATTTCATTTCTGCGATAGCTGCCTGTGCTGCTGCAAGACGAGCGATCGGAACACGGAACGGTGAACATGAAACATAATCAAGACCGATCTTATGGCAGAACTCAACCGATGAGGGATCGCCACCGTGCTCACCGCAGATACCGCAGTGAAGTGAAGGACGGGTAGCCTTACCGTTCTTAACTGCCAAATCCATAAGCTGACCGACACCTGTCTGGTCAAGTTTAGCAAACGGATCGTTCTCGAAAATCTTGTTGTCATAGTAAGCGTTGAGGAACTTACCGGCGTCATCACGGCTGAAGCCGAATGTCATCTGGGTA
>CAZGPE010000011.1:0-45418 GCA_964527585.1 uncultured Eubacteriales bacterium | reverse complement strand
CAGTTACCGAAGCAAAAGCAGGTAAAATCGAGTACCGTCTTGACAAGACAAACATCATTCACTGCCCCATCGGTAAAGTTTCATTCGGTGCAGATAAGCTCGTTGAGAACTTCGACACTCTTATGGACGCTATCGTTAAGGCTAAACCCGCTGCACTTAAAGGCCAGTACATTAAATCATGCGTTGTTGCTACAACAATGGGCCCCGGTGTAAAAATCAATTCAAACAAGTATTCTGTTTAATAACAGACACTTGACAAACCTGTAAGGGTATGTTAATATAATATCCGCTTGCCGAAGACAGTAGGTGCATTTATGCGTAAAGTTTATCTGCCTACCGAGGAAATGGAACTTATTATTAAAGTTTTGAGCCTCTCTGTCTTTGCAGAGAGGTTTTTTGTATCTCATAAAGCAAGCGTAACATTTTTATAGGAGGTGAATTCGTTTGCCAAGTGAGAAAGTTTTAGAACTCAAGAAACAGCAAGTTGCCGATCTTAAAGCAAGATTCGACGCTGCTTGCGCAGGTGTTATCGTTGATTACAAAGGTATTTCCGTTGCCGACGATACAGCTCTTCGTAAAGAGCTTCGTGAAGCAGGTGTTAAATACACTGTAACAAAGAACACTCTTATCCATCTTGCTATTGATGGAACAAATCTTGCAGAACTCGACGGCGTTCTCGAAGGAACAACAGCAGTTGCTACTTCTGAGGATGATTATGTTGCAGCAGCAAGAATTCTTCAGAAATTCGCTGACAAGAATGAGAATTTCAACATTAAGGGTGGTTTCCTCGATGATGAAGTAATTTCTCTTGAGAAAATCACAAGCCTTGCAAAACTTCCGTCAAGAGAAGTATTGCTCGCTACCGTTTGCAGTGCTTTCAACGCTCCTATCGCTGCATTTGCCCGTGCTATTCAGGCAGTTGTTGATAAGAACGGCGAAGCTCCCGCAGAGGAAGCTCCCGCAGAGGAAGCTCCCGCAGCAGAATAATTTTGTTGCATAAATTTTGAATTTTTATTTTAATATTTGGAGGAAAATAAAATGGCATCAGAGAAAATCGCAGCTATGATTGAAGAAATCAAAGCTCTTACAGTTCTTGAGCTTTCAGAGCTCGTACACGCAGTTGAGGATGAATTCGGCGTTTCCGCTGCAGCAGCAGTTGCAGTAGCAGCTCCCGCAGAAAGCGGCGCAGCAGCAGCTGAAGAAAAGACAGAATTCGATGTTGAACTTACAGAAGTAGGCGCAGAGAAGATTAAGGTTATTAAGGCTGTTCGTGAAATCACAGGTCTTGGCCTTGCTGAAGCTAAGGCTCTTGTTGACGGTGCTCCGAAGGTACTTAAAGAAGCTGCTTCTAAGGAAGATGCTGAAGCTGCTAAAGCTAAGCTCGAAGAAGTTGGCGCTAAAGTTACTCTTAAGTAATTCACGCTCAAACAATAAAAAATCCCGTTCTTTCGAGAACGGGATTTTTTATTTGATATAAAAGCCATTGTATGTTATGATATATTAGAAATTTGTACGGAGGCGATTATATGTCGGAACATTCCGAAAAAGCACTTGAACTTTTCAAACAAGGGTTTAACTGTTCACAGGCTGTATTTTGTGCGTTTTGCGATAAATTCGATATGGACGAAAAAACGGCACTTAAAGTTGCTGCAGGACTCGGCGGCGGTGTAGGAAGAATGAGGGAAGTTTGCGGTGCGATGACCGGAGCCTCGCTTGTTGTAGGTATGCTTTACGGGGCAACTGAAGGAAAAGATAAAGAAAGTAAGGCTTTAACATACGAAAAAGTTCAGAAAATCGCCGAAGAATTTAAGAGACAAAACGGCTCGGTTGTCTGTAAAGAACTTTTAGGTCTTAACAAAGAAACAAAAGAAACACATATTCCCGAAGAAAGAACAGAACACTATTATAAAAAACGCCCGTGTTCCGAAATCGTAAGAAGCACGGCGGAAATTGTCGACGAAATTATTTTTGGAGAGAAAAACTGATTATGGCATATATTATTAAAAACGATAACAGAGTTGAAATCGGAAACGAATATATTTCGAGAAGTTTTACTTATACTGACGGAGTTCTCCGTCCTGAAACTCTTGTAAATAAACGCCTTGAAACGCCCTTGGAGTTTCGCTGTGAAAAAACAAGTGAAGAATTTTCGGTAACATTTCTTAAAAAGTTCGGCAAGTTCAGACTTGATTCTTCAATGTTAACAGTTGATAGGGTGAATTCTTACAAAAAAGATTCGGTTTCTATTTTGGAATTTGTATTTAAGCCCGCTGTTTATAAAAGGACCGAAATATCGTTTAGATTGATATATGCGTTATCCGACGAAAACTTTTTTATGAAAAAGCAACTTTGTTTTTCGGCAAAAGGAGATCTCGGTTTGCGTATTGATACTGTTGATACGGAACGCCTGGTCTTTAACGGCACCGTTAAACAGAAATGGTCAAGACCGAATATGGAAAAAGCATTTATAAATGCTTTTCACGCTTCATTGGGACAACCCGTATATTTTAACGGAATGTTTATCGGTTCAGAATTTCCGATGAACGACAACAACATTGTTGATAATACGGTAAGATTGCGGTATTACAGCGGAAAATCGTTATCTGAATTGTTAGACGGTAAACGGGAGCACGCTTTTCATAAATCTGTTTTGGGAAGTGCACACAGTCTCTCTTTTGATGTAATAAGGGCGGATTTCTTAAGTTATATCGACACTGTTTCTCAAAAAACATATTTGCGGACACAATATAATTCGTGGTATGACTATATGCTTGATATAACAGCCGAAAACATTGAAAAATCTTTTTATAATATCGAAAAAGGTCTTACGCAAAGCGGTGTGAAACCGCTTGATGCTTATGTTGTAGATGACGGTTGGAATGATTATCAAAGCGATTTTTGGTGCTTTAACAGTAAGTTTCCCGAAGAACTTTATCCTTCGTCAAGACTTGCAAATAACTTTTCATCGCACTTCGGACTTTGGTTGGGTCCACGGGGCGGATATAATTATAATAAATCTTTTGCAAAACGAATGGAGAAAAACAAAAAAGGCGGATATAACCGAAATTCAAAGGATATTTGTATAGGCGATGAAAAATACCTTAAAAATATCGAACCTCTTTTTCTCGATTATATGGAAAGATTTGATATTGAGTATTGGAAACTTGACGGATTTATGCTTAAACCCTGCACAAGTAAAAAACACGGACATCTTGTCGGCGGTTATAACGATATGTATGTTATAACAGAGACCTGGGAGAGATGGTTGTCGATTTTCGAAAATATGCGTAAATTCCGTTCATCTCAAGGCAAGGAACTTTGGATAAATATGACTTGTTATGCCGTTCCGAGCCCTTGGTTTTTACATTGGGTGAACAGCGTTTGGATGCAAAACAGTCAGGACATCGGATTTACCGATATTTCATCTGACGGGAAAGCGCTTTGCGGTGAAGATTTCGATAAAATGCTCACTTACCGTGATTCTCTTTATTATGATTTTCACAGAGTAAGACAGTATCAGTTTCCGAATTCGAATATGTATAACCATGAGCCTATCTACGCTCATACCGCAAATGTTAAAATGACCGATGACGAGTACAGAAAATATATGTATATGCTCGCTTCGAGAGGCACGGCGTTTTGGGAACTCTATTACAGTTATGAATTATTTAATAAGGAAAAATGGCTGATAAATGCCGATGTGCTGAAATTTATAGGTGAAAACTTCGAGACGCTGAAAAAATCCCGCATTATCGGAGAAAAAGCCGATTCGGGTGAAATTTACGGTTACAGCGCATGGAACGGAAATACCGGTATTATATCTTTGAGAAACCCTTCCGATCAGATAAAGAAAATCAGTTTGAAACTCGAAAAGGAAATCGGTGTCGAAGAAAGCATATCCGATCTTTCCGCAGTTACGGTTATACCGTATACCGAAAAGAAATGCACAGGTAAGTATTCTTACGGCGATACTCTCGAAGTTCAACTCGGTGCTCATGAAGTGATTGTTTATAAATTCGGTGATGATTTCACAACCGCTCCGGTTCTTAAAGGGGCTAAATTCATTGACGAAAAAACGGCTGTATTTTCCTTCGACCGCCATATTGTCGTTTCTCAAAACAGTTTTGTTTATTCGGGAAAGGCTCTTAAATCAAAACTTCTTGCTAATTACAGTGATGTGCAGGTGGAATTCGAAGAACCGATATTCGAAGAGAAAATGACTGTTGAATACAGCGTTTGCGATCTTTACGGAAATTCGCTCAATGCAAAAAAATCACTTGTAAATTATAAAGACGGGGTAATGTGTAACTGTGCTGAAAATCCGGCTGAAATCGAGGGCGATTTTACTCTTACTATGAAAATAAATTCTTTTTCGAAAGAAAAACTTTTGTTTTCACAGGGTAATTCTCTTGCCGTTTCGATTCTTAACGGAAAAGTCAGGTTTAATTGCTGTTCACTTAAATGCGTCGGAAATACCGTTTTGGAAAATTCGGACAGTAAAAAAATCACACTCGTAAGAGAAAAAAACACGATGCTCAAAATTTATATCGACGGTGTTCTTGACGGGTCGTATTACGAAGATAATTCGGTTAATATGTCGGTACCGAAATCGGATATAAAACTTTCGCCGTGTGTGAGCGAATTTAAGGTGCTTAATAAAGCACTTGCGTTCGACGAGGTTTGATTGTATAATTATAATGTTATCCGAAAAGAAAGGAGCGATTGTATGAAAACACTTGAAATAATAGTTCCTTGCTATAATGAAGAAGAAGTAATAAAAATATTTTACGATACCGTTGCTCCGATAATAAAGAGCATTGAATCGGTGGAAAGTTCGTTTATTTTCGTTGATGACGGAAGCCGTGATTTAACAAAAGAGATTATTAAACAACTTTCGGAAAAAGACTCTTCGGTAAAATATATTTCTTTTTCGAGAAATTTCGGTAAAGAAGCGGCAATGCTTGCCGGTCTTAAAATGTCAAAAGCCGATTTTGTCGGAATTATTGATGCCGATTTGCAGCATTCTCCCGAACTTATACCGGATATGGTTA
This sequence comes from uncultured Eubacteriales bacterium, assembly GCA_964527585.1. GTDB lineage: Bacteria > Bacillota > Clostridia > Oscillospirales > Acutalibacteraceae > Fimenecus. The sequence continues at coordinate 40,367 of CAZGPE010000011.1, read as the reverse complement.
AAAGTGTAATAGACGGAGAATACGATATTGCGGCGGCAAGGCGGACGGACAGAAGCGGCGAAGCGAAAATCAAAAGCGTGTTTTCCCGTGGCTTTTACAAAATAATTAACCGTATTTCAGATGCAAATATCGAAGAGGGTGCTCAAGATTACAGGATTATGTCGAGAAAAGTAGTCAATGCCATCCTTTCAATGCCCGAATACAACCGCTTTTCCAAAGGCATATTCAGTTGGGTCGGGTTTAAGACAAAGTGGTTTGAGCATGAAAACCGACAAAGAGCCGCCGGAAAAACAAAATGGTCGTTTTGGAGTTTGCTTACTTATGCGCTTGACGGAATAATCGGCTTTTCAACCGCACCGTTAAAAATTTCGCTTATCGTCGGAGTCTTTTCGTCTTTGGCTGGATTTATATACGCTTTGTATACAATCGTTAAAACTCTGTGCTTCGGACCGGATGTAAAGGGATATCCTTCGCTGTTTTGTGCAATACTTATTTTAGGCGGACTTATACTCATTTCTCACGGAGTTGCCGGCGAATACATTTCACGCATCTATCTTGAGGTTAAAAACAGACCGAATTATATAATTGACGAAACAAATATTTTACCCGATTTCGACTGTAAATAATGTCTTTTCGGGAAAAGAATAAAATTAAAAATAAGGAGAAAAAATATGACTTCAATTACTAAAGATATGACAATCGGAGATATTCTCGATCAGGAAAGAGAAACCGTTCCTTTCTTTCTTGAAATGGGTATGCACTGTCTCGGCTGCCCCGCTTCAAGAGGAGAGACCGTTGAAGAAGCTTGTCAGGTTCACGGAGTAGATGCCGATGAGCTTGTTAAAAAGATAAACGATTTCCTTGCAAGCAAATAAAATACTGCGGCAGGGTCGTATATGCGATCCTGCATTTTTTATGGATAATTATGATTAAACTTACACCGAGGCTTAAGGCCGTTGCGGATTTGATATGCGAATGTGATTGTTTTCTCGATGTCGGAACCGATCATGCCTATCTTCCCGCATACATAATCGAAAACAGAATATCAAAAAAAGCCATAGCGTCCGACATAAATCCCAATCCGCTGAAAAATGCCGAAAAGACATTGGAAGAATACGGACTTACGCAGAAAATCGAACTGCGTCTATCGGCGGGCTTTGAGAATATTATTCCTTTTTCAGCCCAAGAAATCGCAATTGCCGGAATGGGCGGAATTATGATTTCCGATATGATAAATGCGACTTCATGGCTTAAAGATGAGAGGGTTCATCTTGTTCTTCAGCCGATGACTCATTTCGAAAATGTCAGACGGGCGCTTTTTGAAAACGGATTTGAAATTGATAAAGAGTGTACCGTTGCGGAAGATAAAAGAGTATATGTTGTTATGTCGGCAAGATATACTGCGGCGAAAAGGGAGCATGAACCGTATGAAGAATATGTCGGAACACTTGCTTTTTCGAAAAACGAAAGCGATATTCTTTTCGTAAAAAAAGTTTTGGATGCGCTTTATAAAAAATATAACGGCACTCACAGTGAAGAAACTCTTGAAATAATAAGGAGTATAGAAAATGCTCAAAGCAAAACAGATATATGATTATATTGACACGGTTGCGTCTTTTTCTCTTCAGGAAGAATGGGATAACAGCGGCTTTTTAATCGGAGACGAAAACGCCGAAGTTTCAAAAGTTATGCTTGCTCTCGATTGTACCGAAGCGGTGATTGAGCAGGCAAAAAATGACGGCTGTCAGCTTATTGTTACGCATCATCCGATAATTTTCAAAGCCGTTAAATCGGTGGAATCATCAAGTGAAATATATAAAGCGGTAAAATACGGAATTTCCGTTATATGCACACATACTTGTTATGATGTTGCAAACGAAGGCGTGAGTGATATTCTCGCTCGCACACTCGGAGCAGAGGATATAAAAAAATCGCCGTCGGGAATTTTATCTTACGGAAAAATTCCGAAAACGACGGTTGCCGATTTCGCAAAACAGGTAAAAGAAAAACTTTCGGCAAATGTTCGCTTTTGCAACGCAGAAAAGGAAATTGATACGGTTGCGTTTTGCGGCGGTGCGGGAAGCGATTATATCAAAGAGGCGAAACTTTGCGGTGCCGGATTGCTTGTTACCGGAGATGCCGGACATCACGATTTTCTCGATGCGCTCAATTGCGGTACGGCTCTTATTGCGGCAGGGCATTTTGAAACGGAAGTTATTTCCGTTAAACCTTTGGCAGATAAATTGAAAAACGCTTTTCCGAATACGGAATTTAAGGTTTTCGATGAAAAATCACCGATAGAATATATTTGAGGAATTTATGGCACTTGACGGAATTACACTGAGATTTATTAAAAATGAAATAAGCGAATATTTGATAGGTTCAAAGGTTGAAAAAATATATCAGCCGTCAAAATGCGAACTTGTTTTTCTTATGCGCACCCGTTCGGGAGCGTATAGGCTTTATATGTCCGCTCAGGCGATTTCTCCGAGGATACATCTTACTTCGCAAACTCTCGAAAATCCTCAAAAGCCGCCGATGTTATGTATGCTTTTGAGGAAACGGCTTGTCGGAGCGACTCTTACCGATATTAAGCAGGTTTCTCTTGATAGGGTTCTCGAACTTTGTTTTGATGCGTCGAATGAAATCGGAGATAAAGTTAAACTAAGCCTTTTTATCGAAATTATGGCTCAGCGCAGCAATATAGTTCTTGTAAATTCGGAAGGGAAAATAATTGATGCGGTTAAGCGTGTTGACGAAACAAAGTCGACATACCGTGAAGTGCTTCCGAACGGAACATATCTTCTTCCGCCGTCTCAGAATAAACTTGATATTTCGACTTGCACGGCAGTGGAAATCGTAAATGCCGTAACCGAACAAAAAGATAAAAAACTTTCTTCGGCGATTCTTTCGGCGGTACTCGGAGTATCACCGATTGTCTGTCGGGAAATCGCAGATTTTTGTTCGGATAAGATCGTAAGCGAATTGACGGTGATTGACGAAAGTGTGCTTTTTGACAAAATAACCGATATACAAAATATAATTAAAAACGAAAAAGCAATTCCGACGGTTGTTTATGATACAGACGGTACGCCGATTGATTTCTCTTTTATGCCGATCAATCAGTATTCCGAATCTTATGCGGTTAAAAACTATCCGACTTTTTCCGAACTTCTTGATGACTTCTGTTTTGAAAAAGACAGAACATACCGTATTAAAAGGCGTGCGGGAGATATGCTTAAACTTCTCAATAACGCTTCGCAGAGAGTTTCGAAAAAAGTAAATCTTCAAAAGATGCAGCTTGAAAAATGCGCCGATAAAGAGCAGTTGAGGATATGCGCCGAACTTATAAACTCGAATTTATACAGACTGGAAAAAGGTTCTGCGTTTTACGATGTTGAAAATTACTATGATAATAATTCTCCGTTGAGAATATCTGTAAATCCCGCATTAACTCCGGTTGCGAATGCGCAGAAATACTATAAAGAATACAAAAAAGCGGTAACTTCGGAAAAAATGCTCGGAGATTTGATTGAGAACGGAGAACAGGAACTGATTTACATTGACTCGGTTCTCGATGCTTTGTCAAGAGCCGATACGGAAGCCGAAATTTCGGAAATCAGGCAGGAATTGATTTCAGGCGGATATATAAGGCACAGAAGCAAGGATAAGGTCAAGTTGCCGAAAACTTTACCGCCCTATGAATTTTTCACAAGCGACGGATTTCGTGTGCTTGTCGGAAGAAACAACTCTCAGAACGATAAACTGACTTTCAAGACTGCGAAAAACTATGATATGTGGCTTCATACTCAGGGCTTTGCCGGCTCACATACGGTTATTGTCTCGGATAATCGGGAAATAACCGATAAAGCAATCGAAGAAGCGGCGCAAATAGCGGCACGCTTCAGTTCTGCGGGCGAAGCGGATAAAGTTCCGGTTGATTACACGCTGATAAAAAATGTTAAAAAGCCTAATAATGCCAAGCCGGGAAAAGTCATATACCATATTTACAATACTCTGTATGTTACTCCCAACCGTGAAATTAAGATTTGATTTCTATTGACGGAACACGATAAACAGAGTATTATATTAAACGGATTTATTACAAAGAAAAGGCGGAAAAAATATGAAAAAAATAATGTCGGTGATGCTATCGGCACTTTTAATTATGTCGGTTTTGTGCGTCGGTTCTTTTGCGGCTTCGACTTCGTTGGAAGTAACGCCGTCAACCGCCAATAAGGGCGACACGATAACTGTTGATGTCAATGTCAGCGAAGGCTTTTCGGGTGTTAAACTCATAGTCGAATATGATGTATCTTATTTCCAGTATGTTGCCGACTCGGTAACGGAAGGGGATAATTTCATTGTAACGGTAAATGACAGTAATTCCGGCAAACTCATAGCCGTTGCGGTAGCGTTAAACGAACAGCCCGCATGTACTGTGTTTACGGCGAATTTTAAGGTACTTAAAACAGGCGGAAAAATCAAAGTTTATGCCGATGAAGCGATAGACGGAAACAATAACGATATTCTTGCAAGTGTTACCGGCAGTGTGCTCACTGTTGAAAAATCAACGGGAAATACAACGCAGGAAACCGTTACTTCGGCTTCGTCTTCAGGTTCTTCTTCGATTACCGCTACAAAACCTTCGAGCAAAACCGAAACCACAACCAAAAAAGCATCGGGTTCAACTGTAAATCCGCCTGCTGCGGATGAACCGCTTCCCGATGAAATAATGCCTAAGGATCCCGTTTCTCAAGACTCTACCGACACCGATTCATCGGATAATACCGCAGTGATAATTCTTGCCGTTGCGATCGCTTTGCTTGTTCTTGCGGCATCGGTAATTATTGTTTTGGTTGTTAAAAAGAAGAAAGACTCTCAGCAGGAAGAAACACAGGAAAATCTTTCACAGGATAAATAAAATTTTGTTGACAATTTTACATAATTATAGTATCATTAGTCATATAGTAAAGGCATTATGCACTTTTCTATAATGCTATAACGAAATCGCATTGTGCGAAAATTATTAAAAGGCGGTAAAAAGATATGAAAAAAGTTCTTTCGGTTCTTGTAGCGGTTCTTCTTATGGTCGTTGCTTGTGTTCCTGCTTTTGCGGCTGAGTATTCGGCTGACCTTGTAGCATCTAAGACAACAGCGGCAGTCGGTGAAGAAATCGTTGTTTCTTTCAAAGTTTCTTCGGGAATCGCAGGTTTGAAAGCAACAGTTGATTATAATTCAGACTGTTATGAATATGTTGAAGGTTCCGCAACCTCAAACGATCTTTTCACAACAACTGTTATCAACGATACTGTTGACGGAAAAATCACAGTTGCTTGTGCATCGGACAGCGCTGTTGACGCAGGTATTGTTTTCACAGCTAAGTTCAAAGTGCTTAAAGCTGACGACGCTTCTTTCGAAGCAACAGTTACAGATGCTGTTGACGGAGACAACGAGCAGATTACAGTTGGCGGAGATGTACTCACTATCACAGTAACAGGTGAATCAACAACTGCTGCCGATAACGGTAACAACAGCGGCGACGGTTCAAACAGCAACGATGCAGCCGGTAACACCAACAGCGGAAATTCAATTGATTCTCCCAAAACAGGCGGAAAACTTTATGTTTGCGCAGCATCGGCAGTTGCGGTATGTGCAGCGGCAGTTGCGGTTTCAATGAAGAAAAAGAACGAAGAATAAGAATTTTATATTTTTAATATTCGGCACTCATGCTAAAGCGTGAGTGCTTTTTCTTTATCAATTAAATGCAAAAAAAGACACGGCTTAACAGCCGTGTCTTTTATGTCCCGCCCGACCGCAGTCGGTGAATAATAACCTGCAATAATAAGCAGGTGGGTACCTAACGCAAATCTCTGTATGCTCCCAGCGTCCGTAAAATACGGGAGGTCTGCTCCTGATTCGGCGTATTTAAGGTTCCCGATTAAAAAAGTGTTGGGTTAATATCATCCAATCTGTTTATCGCATCGGGCAGGAATAATATAGTATGCAATTCAAACCGTTTTATTCTTGTGTTTCGTCGAAATCGTAAAGTTCCGCAAGGCGCTCTTCGAAAAGTTCTCCGACTTCGTCAAATTCAACATCGTCTTCAATCGGTTCGAGATAAGTTTCGCCGTCATCTTCTTCTACAACTTTAAGGATAATAAGTTCTCCGTCGTCTTCAATAACCTCTTCGGCTTCGTCAAAAACGGGAACAAGTGCAACATAACGGCCTTTATCGGTTTCGATTCTGTCAAGTTCTTCGAAGATATGCTCTTCTCCGTTTTCGTCTACAACCGAAACAATGTCGTTTCCGTATTCTTCGCTCATAGTTTGTACCTCCGTGTTTATCTGTTTATATTTTACCGCTTATAATCATTTTCGTCAACAGGTAAATGCTATTATTCGGAGAATTGAGCTGTCCATTCAAATGAAAATTCTTCTGATTTTTCCAACTTTTGAATTCCCCGTTTTTCAGAAATATCATCGGCTTTTTTATAACTGTCGTTTATCCCGTACCATGGCTCAAGACAGACAAAAGGAGAATTCGGTTTTGACCAAATTGCGAAGAAAGGCGCATCACCGAAGGTGAATTTAATTTTTCTCTCGGTGTTTCGGCTTTCGAGAACGGCATAGTCTGAATTAAGAGAAGAAAAAATCATTGCATCTTTGTCAAAAGTGTTTTCTTCGATAGTCAGAGTATTTGTGCTTTCGGCTATCAAATCTTTTTCGTCAAGCAATACGGAATTTGCATCAATTCTTTCGCTTAAAAGCGTTTCTTCTTTTTCAAAAACGATTTTATCCGAGATTTCACAGTTGAACGCCGGATGCGCACCGATTGAAAAATACATTGTGCAGTCATTTTTGTTTATAACCGTATGTTTAACCGTTAAAGAATTTCCGTCGAGAGTAAATGTGATTCTCAAAACATATTTGAACGGATAACTTGCGAGCGTTTCTTCGTTTTCGGTTTGTTCGAAAATAAGTTGAGTGTCGCTTTTTTTAATTAAATTAAAGTTATAGTGCCTTGCAAGTCCGTGTCTGATCATCGGATATTCTTTGCCGTTAAAAGCGTATTTATCATCAAGCATTTTTCCGATTACGGGAAATAGAATGGGGGATTGACCGTTCCAAATTTCAGCGTTTCCCTGCCATAAGTATTCAAATCCGCTTTTTTCGGATTTAATGCTTGTAAGTACGGCGCCGAAATGCTTAACTCCGATTTTTAATGTTCCGTTACTGATATAATCTGTCATTTTAATACCCTCTTATTTGTTTTTGCCGATTTTTCTTTCCTCTCCACGCAAAAGCCTGCCGATGTTGGAACGGTGCATAAAGATAACCGTTACGGCGGTAAGTGCCGTGCAAACTGTCGGAATTAACCAATTGCCCGAAAAGACTGTCGGTATAAGGAAATCAAAATATTTATATATAATAAATGTAACAACCGGAACGAATACGGCGGAAATCATTGATGAAAGCGATACCGTTTTCGACACCGAGAGCGTTAAGAAGAAAACGACGGCAAGTATCGGAATCGAAGCAGGGCACATAAGCGCACTCACGCCGAACATGGAAGCGACACCTTTTCCGCCTCGAAACTGAAAAAATATCGGAAATATATGACCTAATATCGCACTTGTTCCTGCGATGTAACCGAAAGCGGCTTTGTCTGTTCCGTTTGAAATAAGAAAAACGGCGATAATGCAGGCTAAAATCGGTTTAAGAAAATCTCCGATAAAGACAACGGCCGCCGCTTTTTTTCCGAAAGTTCTTGCTGTGTTTGTCATCCCGGCGTTGTTTGAACCGTAATCTCTGATGTCTTTTTTATATTTTAATTTCGATACTATAATTCCGAAACTCAGCGAGCCGAGAATATAGCCTGTAAGAGCCGATAATAAATAGCGAATCATTTAATTTCTCCGAATAAATTAGTAATGTGTTTTTTATTATAACTATGCGAAATCGGTTTGTCAAACACATTAAAAAAATATGCGATTTTTTTAAGAGAAAAAAGGTCTGAATTTGTAAAAAAATGTTTACAAGACAAGTTTTGTGTGATATTATATTAAAGATAAATGTTTACCTTTAATTCGGTACGGGATGCCGACAAGGAAAAGCAAAAAACAAAACGGTGTATTTGTGTGCCTTGTCGTATTCCGACAAGGTATTTTTTATTGCAAAAATAAATTTCGGAGGTGCGGTGTGGAAGATAAGGTTATTGTCGATTCTCAAGCGATGCTGCGTGCGATTGCGAGACTTTCGCATGAGATAATAGAACAAAACACTCATGTTGATACCGTTTACATTGTCGGGATAAGAAGGCGTGGAGTTCCGCTTGCCAAACTCATAAAGGAGAATATCGAAAAATTTTCCGATTTGAAAGTTGAACTCGGAGAACTCGACATCACGCTTTACCGTGATGATTTAAGTCAGGAATATCAGGCACCTCATCTTAACAAAACGGTTATCGGATTTGATGTGAACGATAAATCAATAGTTCTTGTCGACGATGTTCTTTATACCGGAAGAACCGCCCGTGCGGCAATGGAAGCGATAATCGCCTTGGGCAGACCCTCCGTAATTCAACTTGCGGTTATGGTTGACAGGGGACATAGAGAACTTCCGATTTATGCAAATTATGTAGGTAAGAATATACCTACATCGAAAGAGGAATTTATCAATGTCAGGGTTGACGAAATTGACGGTGTAACGGAAGTTGTGCTGTCGAAAAAAGGAAATAAGGCGTAAGCCGTAAAATATTAGGAGGAATAAAAATGAATCTCGTTTACAACATTAAAGACAAGCCGAAATTCGGACAGCTTATCGTGTTCGCTTTTCAGCAGTTGCTTGCAATTCTTGCGGCAACAATCGCAGTACCCTCAATCGTAGGTAACGGTATGAGCCAGTCGGCAGCACTTATGGGTGCGGGCGTCGGTACAATCGTTTATCTTCTTTTCACAAAATTCAGAAGTCCGGTTTTCCTCGGTTCTTCTTTCGCTTTTCTCGGTTCGATGTTTGCGGCTTTCGCAGGAGCTGTTTCCGTTGAAGCGGGTTATGCGGGTCTTCTTATCGGTGCGGCTTTCGCAGGACTTGTTTATGTAGTGATCGCAATCGTAGTAAAAGTAGCTGGTGTTGCATGGATTGATAAACTTATGCCCGCCGTTGTTATCGGACCGACTGTTGCGATTATCGGTCTTTCTCTTGCCGGAAACGCAGTCAGCGATTCTCTTGCAGGTGCTTTGTCGGAAGACGGTTCGGCTTATGTAATGACAGCTCACACATGGGTATGTCTTATATGCGCTCTTGTAACTCTTATCGTTGTAATGGTTTGCTCCGTATTCGGTAAGAAAATGGCAAAACTTATTCCGTTTATTATCGGTATTCTCGCAGGCTATATTGTTGCGACCGTATTTACCGTAATCGGAATTAAAACAGGCAACGATGCGCTTGTAATTATTGATTTCAGCATCTTTAACGATATGAAATTCTTTGCGGTTCCCGATATGACTTTCCTTACGGCGATGAAAGGGTTCAGTGCTGTTGACGGAAAATATATCGCAACGGTTGCCGTAGCGTATGTTCCGGTTGCTTTTGTTGTATTTGCCGAGCATATCGCAGACCATAAAAACCTCTCTTCGATTATTGATCAGGATCTTCTCAAAGAGCCCGGACTTCACAGAACACTTCTCGGAGACGGTGTAGGCTCAATGGTAGGTGCTGTTTTCGGCGGATGTCCGAATACTACATACGGCGAGTCGGTAGGCTGTGTTGCAATTACCGGAAACGCTTCCGTAATCACAATTCTCGCAACTGCGATTATGGCTATCGTTATTTCTTTCTTCGGTCCGTTCGTAGCATTCCTTTCTACAATTCCTTCATGTGTAATGGGCGGAGTTTGTATTACACTTTACGGATTTATCGCAGTAAGCGGACTTAAAATGATTCAGGGTGTTGACCTCGGAGAAAACAGAAACCTCTTTGTTGTATCTGTAATTCTTATCGCAGGTATCGGCGGTATGGCACTTAAAATCGGACAGGTAACTCTTACCGAAGTTGCCTGCGCTCTTATCCTCGGTATCATAACCAACCTTATTCTCGGTAAAAAAGGCGAAACAGCCGAAACAAAAGCCGAATAATTTGTGCTTTTAATGTTATAAAACCGCCCCGTTCTTTTTTCGGAACGGGGTTTTGCTTTATTTATTAGTTGTTTTGCCGATTTTAATGCATTATTAGACTGCGTTATAGACTAATTTATATAAAAAAGCGTTTTAGGGTAAAATATTGTTTGACAATATACGAAAAAACGACTAAAATATACTAAAGGTAAAGATGAGGAGTAGTAGACTTAAAATTTCTTTTCAGAGAATTGTCGGGTGCTGCAAGACATAAAGAAATCGGTTGAACTCGCCTTTGAACCGTTGCCGTAAAATCCTTTAACGGAAAGTAATTGCAATCGGGATGCTCCCGTTACAGAGCGTGCGTTATTTCGTTGAGTGCTTTTCTTTAAGAAAAGAAAAAGAGTGGTACCACGGAGAATTTTTTATTGAGTTCTTCGCCTCTTTAAGCTGAAGGCTTAAAGAGGCGTTTTGTTTTATTATTTAAGTATACGGAGGAATTATGGAAAACAAGGCTGAAATGATGACGGGTTCTAAAATCATAATCGAAACTTTGATTGAGCAGGGCGTAACCGATGTTTTCGGTTATCCCGGAGGACAAGTTCTCAATATTTACGATGAACTTTATAAAGCGAGCGACAGAATTAACCATATTTTAACCGCTCACGAACAGGGTGCTTCCCATGCCGCAGACGGTTATTCGAGAGTAACGGGAAAAGTCGGTGTTGTTATCGCAACTTCCGGTCCCGGTGCGACAAATCTCGTTACGGGAATAGCGACCGCAATGCTTGACTCTATTCCGATGGTTGCGATTACGGGAAATGTTCCCACTTCGCTTATCGGTAAAGACAGTTTCCAGGAAATCAATATTATGGGCATAACTTTGCCGATTACAAAACACAATTATTTTGTAACCGATGTAAACGAACTTGCCGATACAATCCGTGAAGCGTTCAGAATTGCCAAATCGGGAAGACCCGGACCGGTGCTTATTGATGTGCCGAAAGATGTTCAGCAAGCATTGTGCGAATTCGAACCTCAAGGTGTTGTCGATTATTCTCCGCTTAAGATTGCAGATGACAGTGATGTCGAAAAAGCTGTAAAACTTATAAATAAAGCGAAAAGACCTTACATATATATCGGCGGCGGCGCCGCAGGTCTCGGAATGACAAAGAGTATTATGGCTTTTGCCGAAAAGATTGATGCTTATATCGGATGTACCTTTATGGGACTTTCGGCAATGCCCAATTCCTTTGAGCGTTTTCTCGGTATGGAAGGAATGCACGGACATTATGCTTCTTCAATGGCAAACAAAGAAGCCGACCTTGTAATCGGTATAGGTGTCCGTTTCAGCGACAGAGCAACAGGTAACACCGCAAAGTACGCTAAAGGCGCAAAAATAATTCAGCTTGATGTCGATCTTTCCGAAATCAACAAAAACATAAAGGTTGATGTCGGCCTTGTAGGCGATATAATTTCTTCGTTTGATCGAATTGCTCAGCGTTGTGATAAAGCCGAACATAAAGAATGGGGAGACCTTGTCAAGTCTCTTGTCGAAGAAGAAAACAGAATTATTCTTGAAGCCGAAAACGCTTCAAACGGTGCGATGACACCGAAGAAAATATTCGATGTTATCAACAAAATAAAAGATAAGTCAACTATAATCGCAACCGATGTCGGACAGCATCAGATGTGGGCTGCGCAGTATGTTGATTTCGAACAGAAGAGACGCTTTGCTTCAAGCGGCGGACTCGGTACAATGGGTTACGGTCTCGGAGCGGCGATCGGAGCGGCTGCTGCAACGGGAGACAAAACCGTACTTATTACGGGAGACGGAAGTTTCGGTATGAACCTCAACGAACTTGCAACTGCCGTTACTTACAATTCACCGATAGTTATTGTACTTCTTAATAACGGTGTTCTCGGTATGGTTCGTCAGTGGCAGACACTGTTCTTCGACAAGCGTTATTCAAATACCGTCCTTGACAGAAAAACCGATTTTGTCAAACTTGCTCAGGCGTTCGGTTTAGAGGGCGAAAGAGTATCAACAATCGAAGAGTTCGAAAAAGCGTTCGAAAAGGGTATGAATCACAACGGACCTTATCTTATCGACACTCTTATTGATATGGACGAATTTGTTCTTCCCATGCTTCCGCCCGGAGGATCAATTGACGATATGATTACTAAGGTTGAGGAGGACTAATAATGGACAGATTTGTTATTGCGATGTATGTCGAGAATAAATACGGCGTTCTTACAAGAGTTTGCGGTCTGTTTATGCGTAAGGGATTTAATATTGATTCTCTTACCGTCGGTGAGACCGATGACTCAAACTATTCGAGAATTACGATTACTCTCCACGGCGACGAATATGCCCGTGAACAGCTTGTTAATCAGCTTAGAAAACTTCACAACATAAAAAAGGTAAAACTTTTAACTCCCGAAGCTTCTTTTGAAAAAGAACTTATGCTTATAAAAGTTAAAAGCACGCCTCAGACAAGAAGTGAAATCCTTGCGGCAACGGAAGTGTATAAAGGAAAAATTCTCGATTACACTCTTAACACTATAAGCATTGAAGTTACAGGCGACCCTTCGAAAATAAATGCTTTCATCGAAATTATGGCAAGTATCGGAATAATCGAAATGTGCCGTACCGGTGTTGTGGCTATTGAACGGGGAACAAACTCTATTTAACCGACTTTAGCGTCGTATACGCTATGAAATAATATTTTTAATATAAAGGAGTAAATTATTATGCAGAACATTTACTATCAGCAGGATTGCAATCTTGCAAAACTTAACGGGAAAACAGTTGCTATTATCGGCTACGGTTCGCAGGGCCACGCTCATGCATTGAACCTTAAAGATTCAGGCGTTGATGTTATCGTAGGTCTTTATGAAGGAAGCAAGAGCTGGGCAAAAGCCGAGGCTCAGGGCCTTAAAGTTATGACAGCTGCCGATGCGGCAAAGAACGCCGACATCATTATGATTCTTATCAACGATGAAAAGCAGGCTGCTCTTTATAAAGAAAGCATTGAACCCAACCTTACAGAAGGCAAAACACTTGCTTTCGCACACGGATTCAACATCCATTTCGGATGCATTAAACCTCCGAAAAATGTCAATGTAATTATGATCGCTCCCAAAGGCCCCGGCCACACTGTACGCAGTGAGTATCAGGCAGGCAAGGGTGTTCCCTGTCTTGTTGCCGTTGAGCAGGATGCAACAGGCGATGCTCTTGAAATCGGTCTTGCTTACGCTCTCGGTATAGGCGGTGCCCGTGCCGGCGTTCTTGAAACAACATTCAGAACCGAAACCGAGACAGACCTTTTCGGTGAACAGGCAGTTCTTTGCGGCGGCGTTTGCGCTCTTATGCAGGCAGGTTTCGAAACTCTTGTTGAAGCAGGTTACGATCCGAGAAACGCATACTTTGAGTGTATCCACGAAATGAAACTTATCGTTGACCTTATTTATCAGAGCGGTTTTGCGGGAATGAGATATTCGATTTCAAATACTGCTGAATACGGCGATTATATCACCGGACCGAAGATCATTACAGAAGAGACTAAGAAAGCGATGAAGAAAGTTCTTGCCGACATTCAGGACGGTACATTTGCAAAAGACTTCCTTCTCGATATGTCAAATGCAGGTTCTCAGGTTCATTTCAATGCTATGCGTAAACTCGCTTCAGAGCATCCGTCGGAAAAAGTCGGTGCTGAAATCCGTAAGTTGTATAGCTGGAGCGATGAGGATAAACTTATCAATAACTAATTTGGAAAGAGTGAAATCACAATGATAAAAGATACTATCGTTAACGGATTTCAGAACGCTCCGCACCGTTCTCTTTATCATGCTCTCGGACTTACCAACGAAGAACAACAGCGTCCTATGATAGGCATTGTCAGTTCCTATAATGAGATAGTTCCCGGACATATGAATATTGACAAAATCGTAGACGCCGTAAAACTCGGCGTTGCGATGGCGGGCGGTACACCGATTGTGTTCCCTGCGATTGCCGTATGCGATGGAATAGCAATGGGACATACGGGAATGAAATATTCTCTCGTTACAAGAGACCTTATCGCAGACTCGACCGAAGCTATGGTTATGGCTCACGGATTTGACGGACTTGTAATGGTTCCCAACTGTGATAAAAATGTTCCCGGACTTTTGATGGCTGCCGCAAGACTTAATATACCGACCGTGTTTGTCAGCGGCGGTCCTATGCTTGCGGGAAGAGTCGACGGAAAGAAAACAAGTCTTTCAAGTATGTTTGAAGCCGTCGGCGCATATACGGCAGGCAAAATCGACGAAAAGCAACTTTGCGTATGCGAAGAAAATACCTGTCCGACCTGTGGATCGTGTTCGGGTATGTATACCGCAAACTCAATGAACTGCCTTACGGAAGTTCTCGGTATGGGCTTGCGTGGTAACGGAACAATTCCCGCTGTTTATTCACAGAGAATCGAACTCGCAAAACACGCAGGTATGCAGGTTATGGACCTTGTTAAAAAGAATATCCGTCCCAGAGATATTATGACAAAGGCGGCAATCAGAAATGCGATAACCGCCGATATGGCTTTGGGATGTTCGACTAACAGTATGCTTCATTTACCTGCAATAGCAAATGAATGCGGTGTCGAGTTCAGTCTTGATATGGCAAATGAAATAAGCGAGAAAACGCCGAATCTTTGCCACCTTGCGCCTGCGGGTCCGACTTATATGGAAGACCTCAACGAAGCGGGCGGTGTTTATGCCGTGCTTAAAGAACTTGAAAAAATCGGAGCGATTGACACTTCGGTTATGACCTGCACGGGCAAAACGATGAAAGAAAACATTGAAAATGCTGTTAACAGAAATCCCGAAGTTATCAGAACAATCGACAATCCTTATACAAAAACCGGCGGAATAGCCGTTCTTAAAGGAAATCTCGCTCCCGACGGCTGTGTTGTAAAACGCAGTGCGGTTGCACCCGAAATGCTTGTTCATGAAGGACCGGCAAAAGTGTTTGAGAGTGAAGAAGAAGCGATTGCGGCGATTTATGCGGGTAAAATCGTTAAAGGCGATGTTGTTGTTATCCGTTATGAAGGTCCCGCAGGCGGTCCCGGAATGAGAGAAATGCTTTCCCCGACTTCCGCAATTGCCGGTATGGGACTTGACAAGGATGTAGCCCTTATTACCGACGGACGCTTCTCCGGAGCTACAAGAGGTGCTTCAATCGGTCATGTTTCTCCCGAAGCCGTAAGCGGAGGACTCATCGCTTATGTTAAAGACGGAGATATAATTTCAATCAATATTCCCGAATATACAATCGAACTTAAAGTTGACAATTCGGAAATCGAAGAGCGTAAAAAAACAATGCCTATAAAGAAGAAAGAAAATCTTAAGGGTTATATCGCAAGATACGCTCAGATGGTAAGCTCTGCCGACAAGGGAGCAATAATAAATAAATTCTGATTCAGGGTAACGGATATGGACAGTCATAACAAGAAAGAATTGATTTGTAACATATCGTCGTTCAATGTATTCAGGGACATTTTGAGCAAGGCTCCTATGGCGGCCTTGCTCAAGGTCTTGAAGGCGGACGGTGATATTTGTCAAAAGGCGAATTTGTACGGTGAATTTATCGCTTCTCTTGCCTGCTATAACAACAGTTTTTCGGATTTTTTGAAAATCGCCGTTTGCGAGAGCGAAAACAGATTTATCGTTCTTAAAGCGCAGGGTAAAGAGGTTCCGAAATCGCTTGAAGATAATTGCGGTTTAGAACTTGAAATACTTTCCCGCTTGACTTTAATAAAAAGTTCCGATATATGCGACGGTCTTTCTCAGTCCTATATTCCGAATTTCGAAAACGAATATGTGGATTTTTCCGATCTTTACAGCCGGAGAGTTGAAAACATCTCATCTTGCGGATACGGAATTTTTGCCACTTCGAAAATGTTTAAGATTACCGACGGAAAAATCGAACCGATTGATTTTGCGGACGATATTTCTCTTGACGATTTTGTCGGATACGAAAGCGAAAGAAGACAGGTTTATGCGAATATACAGGCATTGATTGACGGAAAACCCGCAGCGAATACTCTTTTGTGCGGAGATGCCGGAACGGGAAAATCTTCTACCGTTAAAGCCTGTGCAAATCATTTTTATAATGACGGTGTGCGTCTTATCGAACTTAGAAAAGACCAACTTTTCGATTTGCCGTATATAATGTCCAAAATCGAAGGAAATCCTCTTAAGTTTATTATTTTTATCGACGACCTTTCATTTAATAAAAACGACGACTGTTTCAGTATGCTCAAAGCGGTTCTCGAAGGTTCCGCATCGGCAAAATCAAGTAACGCCGTTATTGTCGCTACAAGTAACAGACGCCATATTGTTAAAGAAAGTTTTGCCGAAAGGCAGGGGACCGATGATGTTCACCGTGCGGATACAATGCAAGAACTTATGTCTCTCTCCGACCGTTTCGGACTTGTTGTGTATTTTTCAAAGCCGAGTAAGGCTTTGTATCTTGAAATTGTACATCAGTTGGCTCAAAAAGCCGATTTGAATATATCTTTTGCCGAACTTGATATAAAAGCGGAAGCGTTTGCGCTTGCAAAAGGTTCCCGTTCTCCGAGAGCGGCAGAGCAGTTTATTAACAGTTTGTTATAACCATAAGTCGAGTGAAAGCGCTATGGTGAAAAAGGAGAAGAAAACCTATGAACAGTAAATTAACACTCGACAACATCTATAAAGCAAGTTATGTGCTGAAAAATGTTGCCAGAAAGACAGATGTTATATACGCACCCAAACTTAAACCCGGCACGGAACTTTATTTGAAAACCGAGAATTTGCAGGTTACCGGTTCGTTTAAGGTAAGAGGTGCTTATTATAAGATGTCTCAACTTACCGAGGAAGAAAAAGCAAAAGGCGTTATTGCCTGCTCGGCGGGAAATCATGCTCAGGGAGTTGCTCTTGCCGCACAGAAGAACGGAATTAAAGCAACGATTTGTCTTCCCGACGGAGCGCCGATTTCGAAAATCGAGGCAACAAAGAGTTACGGTGCCGAAATTTGTCTTGTTAACGGAGTTTATGACGATGCATATAAGAAAGCACTTGAACTTCGTGATGAAAACGGATATACCTTTATCCATCCGTTTAACGATCCCGATGTTATCGCAGGACAGGGTACAATAGCGCTTGAACTTTACGAACAGATCCCCGACCTTGATGCCGTAATCGTTCCTATCGGCGGCGGCGGACTTATTTCGGGCGTTGCTTTTGCGATTAAACAGTTAAATCCGAATGTTAAGGTTTACGGTGTTCAAGCCGCAGGCGCACCGTCTATGAAACAGTCGATTTCAGACGGAAAAATAGAGACACTCAAAAAAGTGAAAACGATTGCCGACGGTATCGCAGTTAAGGAGCCTGGCGACCTTACATACGAAATCTGTTCAAAATATGTCGATGAAATAGTTACTGTTACCGATGATGAGATTTCGGCGGCTATTCTCGCATTGATGGAACAGCATAAACTTGTTGCCGAAGGTGCCGGTGCGGTTCCCGTTGCGGCTGCAATGTTTGATAAAATTGACCTTAAAGGCAAAAAAGCCGTTTGCGTAGTATCGGGCGGAAATATTGATGTTACGATTCTTTCGAGAGTAATTGCAAGAGGTCTTCTTATGTCGGGAAGATCGTGTCAGTTTAATATCGAACTTTCCGATAAACCCGGTCAGCTTCTTAAAGTGTCTAAAATCATTGCGGAACAGGGCGGAAATGTTACCGCAGTTTATCATGAACATTCTCATGAGGGATCGGATGTTAACGGATGTTATCTTACCGTAACTCTCGAAACGAGAAATTTCGAACATATAAATTCAATTCAAAAAGCCCTCGAAGATGCGGGACTTAAACTTTTTTGATTAAAGGAGATAATAATTATGGAAAAAATAACAACAAATAAAGCTCCGAAAGCTATCGGACCGTATTCACAGGCAATTTCGGTAAACGGAACGGTTTATACTTCGGGTCAAATCGCTCTTGATCCGGAACAGGGCGTTATTGTCGGAGACGATATAAAAACTCAAACAAAGAGAGTTATGGAAAATCTCAAAGCCGTACTCGAACAGGCAGGTACATCGTTTGACAATGTAATAAAAACAACTTGCTTTTTAGCTAATATAGCCGATTTTGTTCCCTTTAATGAGGTGTACGGCGAATATATAACTAACGCTCCCGCAAGAAGCTGTGTTGAAGTAAAAGGACTTCCCAAGGGTGCATTGGTAGAAGTTGAAGTAATCGCTCAGATATAAGGAGTTGCAATAATGAAAAACACTTCGAGTTATACAAGACAGTTTTTCCCCGTGAAAAACCCATCGAGAAAATGGATGGATAAAACATATATCGAAAAACCGCCGATTTGGTGTTCGGTTGACTTGAGAGACGGTAACCAGTCTCTTATCGTGCCGATGAGCCTTGAAGAAAAACTTGAGTTTTTCAAACTGTTGGTTGATGTAGGATTCAAGGAAATCGAAGTCGGATTTCCCGCTGCTTCCGAGACGGAATATAATTTTTTGAGAACACTTATCGAAAACGATATGATACCGGATGATGTTACGGTTCAGGTTCTTACTCAAAGCCGTGAACATATTATCAGAAAAACATTCGATGCACTTAAGGGATGTAAAAACGCTATTGTTCATCTTTACAATTCCACTTCACTCGCTCAGCGTGAGCAGGTTTTCAAAAAATCCAAAGAAGAAATTCTTAAAATTGCCGTTGACGGTGCGGTTTTGTTTGAAAACATAGCAAAAGAAATGGGAATTAACTACCGTTATGAGTATTCTCCTGAATCTTTTACCGGTACGGAACCCGAATTTGCGCTTGAAGTGTGCAATGCGGTTCTTGATGTTTGGAAACCCACTCCCGACAGAAAAGCAATAATAAATTTGCCTGTTACAGTCGAACTTTCATCGCCTCATGTTTATGCGGATCAGGTTGAATATATGTGTGAAAACCTTAAATACAGAGACAGTGTTGTTGTTTCTCTTCATCCGCATAATGACCGTGGATGTGCGGTTGCCGATTCCGAACTCGGAATTTTGGCAGGCGCAGACAGAATCGAAGGAACGATTTTCGGTAACGGGGAACGCACGGGAAATGTTGACATTGTAACACTTGCGATGAATATGTACGCACAGGGCGTTGAACCCGAACTCGATTTTACCGATATGCCTAAAATCGTTTCCGTTTATGAGAAGAATACGGGAATGACCGTTTATGACAGACAGCCTTATGCGGGTAAACTTGTTTTTGCCGCATTTTCCGGTTCACATCAGGATGCGATTGCAAAAGGTATGCAGTACCGTGAAGACACGAAATGCGATAAATGGACAGTTCCTTATCTTCCGATTGACCCGGCAGATGTAGGCCGTCAGTATGAAACCGATGTTATCCGCATCAACTCTCAGTCGGGCAAAGGCGGTATCGGTTATCTCCTTGAGCATCAGTTCGGATTTGACCTTCCCAAGAAAATGCGTGAAGATGTCGGATATACGGTTAAGAGTATTTCCGATCACGCTCATGCGGAACTTTCCGCCGATGAAGTGCTTAAAGCATTTACGGATAACTATATAAACATAAACGACGGTATTAAACTTGTTGACTATCACTTTGTGCGTTCGGAAACAATCAAAGTTATGCTTACGGTTGAGGTAAACGGAGAGACAAAAGAACTTGTCGCTAACGGTAACGGACGCCTTGATGCAGTCAGCAATGCAATTAAAAACAATCTCGGAGTTTCGTTCTCCGAACTTACTTATGAGGAACACGCTTTGACAAAGGGTTCGTCTTCTCAGGCTATTTCCTATGTCGGCATAACTCTCGATAACGGAAAACTCGTATGGGGTGCCGGTGTAAACGACGATATTATCGCCGCTTCAATCAATGCACTTTTCTCAGCGGTAAACCGTGGACTTAAAGCATAAAGGAGTGAATAAAATGGGAATGACAATGACCCAAAAGATTCTCGCTTCGCACGCAGGACTTGAAAGCGTTGAAGCAGGTCAGCTTATAAATGCGAAATTGGATATTGTTCTCGGTAACGATATAACAACACCGGTTGCGGTAAATGAATTTAAGAAAGCCGGATTTAATAAGGTTTTTGATAAAGACCATATCGCTATTGTTCTTGACCACTTTGTTCCCAATAAAGATATTAAAGCGGCTCAACAGTCAAAGCAGTGCCGTGAGTTTGCGTGTGAACACTGTGTAAGCCATTTTTACGATGTCGGTAAAATGGGCATTGAGCACGCACTTCTTCCCGAACAGGGCGTTGTTACAGCAGGCGATTGTATAATCGGTGCGGACAGCCATACCTGTACTTACGGTGCATTGGGCGCATTTTCGACAGGCGTCGGTTCAACCGATATGGCGGCGGGAATGGCAACCGGAATGGCATGGTTTAAGGTTCCGTCGGCGATTCGTTTCGAACTTAAAGGAAAACTTCCGAAAAATTGCAGCGGAAAAGATGTAATTCTTACGATTATCGGAATGATCGGAGTTGACGGTGCACTTTATAAGAGTATGGAATTTACCGGAGACGGAGTAAAAACTCTCTCGATGGATGACAGACTTTGTATTTGCAATATGGCAATCGAAGCAG
Source organism: uncultured Eubacteriales bacterium (assembly GCA_964527585.1). Classification (GTDB taxonomy): domain Bacteria; phylum Bacillota; class Clostridia; order Oscillospirales; family Acutalibacteraceae; genus Fimenecus. The sequence continues at coordinate 19,607 of CAZGPE010000011.1, read as the reverse complement.
GTGCCAAAAACGGAATTTTCCCCGTTGATGAATGTACTTTGGCTTATCTTGAGTCAAGAAGTGAACGAAAGCCCGAAATTTTCACTGCCGATGAAGATGCGATTTACGAAAAAACAATAGAAATAGATCTTTCGAAAATCGTCCCCACCGTCAGTTGTCCTCATCTTCCCGAAAATACCCATCCGGCAAGCGAACTCGGAGAAATAAAAATAGATCAGGTTGTTATCGGAAGTTGTACTAACGGAAGAATGGAAGATATGCAGGCGGCTTATGAGGTTCTTAACGGTAAGAAAGTTAAGGACGGTGTACGCTGTATCATTATTCCGGCAACAATGCAGATAATGAAAGAATGTGTCGAAAGAGGCTATGTTTCCGCATTTATTGATGCGGGAGCGGTTGTTTCCACTCCAACCTGCGGACCGTGTTTGGGCGGATATATGGGAATACTTGCCGAAGGCGAGCGTTGTATTTCAACAACCAACAGAAACTTTGTCGGCAGAATGGGACATATTAAGAGCGAAGTTTATCTTGCGAGCCCTTATACCGCTGCGGCAAGTGCACTGACAGGATATATCACACAATTGCAGGAGAAATAAGAGGTAAAAGTTATGAACACTCAAGGTAAAGTTTTCAAATATCCGGATAATGTTGACACGGATGTTATTATTCCTGCCCGTTATCTCAATACTTCCGATGCCAAAGAACTTGCGCTTCACTGTATGGAAGACATTGACACGGAGTTTGTAAAAAATGTAAAAAACGGCGATATAATGGTTGCCGGCTGGAATTTCGGATGCGGTTCTTCCCGTGAACACGCTCCGCTTGTAATTAAAACTTGCGGTACCGGTTGCGTAATCGCAAAGAGTTTTGCGAGAATTTTTTACAGAAATGCGATTAACATCGGTTTGCCGATTCTCGAATGTGAACAGGCTGCGGAAGAAATAAATGCGGGCGATGAGGTAAAAGTTGATTTCGATACCGGCGTTATTTCCGATATGACAACGGGAAAAACATACAAAGCTCAGCCTTTCCCCGAATTTATTCAAAATATAATCGCAAAGGGCGGATTGCTCGCTTCACTCAAGGAGAATGAAAATGACTAAAAACATAACGGTTTTGTCAGGCGACGGAATAGGTCCCGAAATAGTCGCTCAGGCAATTAAAGTAATGGATAAAATAGCTGAGAAGTACGGACATACTTTCAATTATGACTATGTTGACATCGGCGGATGCTCAATTGATAAATACGGAGTACCGATTACCGATGAAGGAATTGAAAAATGTAAAAACTCAGACAGCGTGTTACTCGGTGCGGTAGGCGGACCGAAATGGGACAGCGTTGATCCGTCAATTCGTCCCGAAAAAGCTCTTCTCAAAGTAAGAAAAGAACTCGGACTTTTTGCGAATCTCCGTCCGACAAAACTTTTCCCGCAACTCTCCAATGCTTCTCCGCTTAAGCAGGAAATCGTAAGTAACGGAATAGATCTCCTTATTGTCCGTGAACTTACAGGCGGCGTTTATTTCGGAGAAAAGAAAACCGAAGAAATCGACGGCGAACTTGTCGCAACCGATATTATGCCTTATTCCGAACATGAAATCGAAAGAATAGGTAGAGTTGCTTTTGAAACGGCAATGAAGAGAGGTAAAAAACTTCACTCGGTAGATAAGGCGAATGTCCTTGATACTTCAAGACTTTGGAGAAAAACAATGCACCGTCTTTCAGAAGAATATCCGCAGGTTGAATACAGCGATATTCTTGTTGACAATACCGCAATGCAACTTATCAGAAATCCCATGCAGTTCGATGTTGTCGTAACGGAAAATATGTTCGGTGATATTCTTTCCGATGAAGCTTCAATGCTTACCGGTTCAATCGGTATGATGCCGAGTGCCTCTCTTTCCGATACGACTCTCGGTATGTACGAACCTATTCACGGTTCCGCTCCCGATATTGCGGGTAAAGATCTTGCAAATCCTCTCGGAACAATTCTTTCTGCGGCAATGATGCTTCGTTATTCGTTTGATATGTCCCGTGAAGCCGATGCAATAGAAAATGCTGTTAATAAAGCTCTTGATGACGGCTTCCGTACAGGCGATATTTTCGAAGAAGGTTTTGAAAAAGTTTCCTGTTCACAAATGGGCGATATTGTTACCGCTAATATCTAACGGAGAAATTTATGGGTAAAAAGAATTCTTCACTTACCAAAAAAAAGATAGTTTCGGCTGCTTGGAAACTTTTTTACGAGCAGGGATATGACGATACAACTGTGGATGATATAGTGTCCGAATCGGGAACTTCGAAAGGTTCGTTTTATCATTACTTCAGCAGTAAAGATGCTTTGTTATCTTCTCTTTCTTATTTGTTTGATGAGAAATACGAAGAACTTATTAAAACAATGAGCGATGATATGACTTGTTTCGATAAACTTCTGTATTTGAACAGCGAACTTTTCAGGATGATTGAAAACAGCGTTTCAATTGACCTTTTAGCTTCGCTTTTATCTTCTCAGCTTGTAACAAAAAGCGAAAAGCATTTGCTTGACCGAAACAGAACTTATTACAAACTGTTGCGATCTATTGTTTTAGATGCTCAGCAGTCCGGAGAATTTTCGGAAGAGTATTCCGTCAATGATATTGTTAAAGCCTATGCGCTTTTCGAACGGGCATTGATGTACGATTGGTGTATGAGTAACGGCGAATATTCGCTTAGTACATACAGCCACGGTATGCTGAAGATGTTTTTGAGCGGATATTTGAAAAAATAAACAATTTATTTTTATCACATTTTTTCGTCTATACTATAGTCTATAAGAAAACGCCTTATTTTACTGATTGTATGTAAAATAAGGCGTTTTATATTTTTGTTTTTAGTCTATACTTCGTTCTCTATTCCATTCTAAATATAATTGTGATAAAATATCAGCATTGCTTTTTAGAGGAGGAAATATATGACATCGTCAACAGTTGTTGTCCTTGTAACTATTGTCTTGTATATGATAGGAATGGTTGCAATCGGATTTTACTTTACAAACAAAAACAAAACAAGCGAAGATTATTATCTCGGCGGAAGAAAATTAGGCCCGTTTGTTACCGCAATGAGTGCGGAAGCGTCCGATATGAGCGCATATCTTCTTATGGGAATTCCCGGACTTGCGTTAATGTGCGGTTTGGCTGAGGCGACTTGGACCGCAATCGGTCTTTGTATAGGTACATATCTTAACTGGCTTATCGTTTCTAAAAGACTCAGAAATTACACTGAAAAAATCAATGCGGTAACAATTCCGGAATTCTTTTCAAAACGCTATGGCGACAGTAAGAATATGCTTTCGGCAATCGCAGCGGTTGTAATCGTTGTTTTCTTTGTTCCTTATACCGCATCCGGATTTTCGGCTTGTGGAAAACTTTTCAGCAGTCTTTTCGGTATGGACTATATAACCGCAATGATTATTTGTGCGGCGGTAATTGTTATCTACTGTACTCTCGGCGGATTTCTTGCCGCATCGACAACCGACCTTATTCAGAGCATTATTATGACGGTTGCGCTTGTAATCGTTCTCGGTATTGCAGAAGGAATAACGGGCGGATTTGATGCTGTATTCGATAATGTCAGAAATTTTGACGGTTATCTCAATCTTTTCGAAGGATTTGATGTCGGAACGCAGACAACCGGAAAATTCGGTATTGTCGCTGTTATTTCGACACTTGCATGGGGACTCGGATATTTCGGTATGCCTCATATACTCCTTAGATTTATGGCGATTGAGGATCCGAAAAAGCTTAAACTTTCACGCCGTGTTGCAAGCGTATGGGTTGTAATTTCAATGTTTATTGCAATTCTTATCGGCGTTGCCGGATATTCTCTTATGAAAAACGGCGTTCTCGGCGTAACTTATTCTAACAACTCGGATGCGGAAACGATAATCGTTGACATTTCGAGATTTTTGTCAACAAGAGGTTATATTCCCGCATTTGCCGGCGGAATTTTCCTTTCCGGTATACTTGCTTCGACAATGTCAACTGCAGATTCTCAGCTTATTGCCGTATCTTCGAGCGTAACTCAGGATTTGCTTGTAAACACTTTCCACATTAAACTTTCCGAAAAGAAAAACCTTATAATCGCACGCCTTTCCGTTGTTGCGATTTCCGTGATTGCGGTTTTCCTCGCAAGAGATCCGAATGCTTCGATTTTCAGAATTGTATCATTCGCTTGGGCAGGTTTCGGTGCCGCTTTCGGTCCGATAGTTCTTGTATCTCTTTTCTGGAAGCGTGCAAACAAATGGGGTGCGCTTGCGGGTATGATTTCGGGCGGCGTGATGGTCTTTGTTTGGAAATTTATTATAAGAACAAAGTTTGCCGGAACGGTACTTGACATTTATGAACTTCTTCCTGCTTTCTTGGTAGGACTCGTATTTATAATAGTTGTCAGCCTTTTAACTCCCGCACCGTCTAAAGATATAACGGATGTGTTTGACGAAGTAAAAAAGGAACTTAAAGCATAATTTGATTAACGGCGGAAGCGGATATTATCTGCTTCCGTTTTTATTTTTTTCGTAATTTTATATAAAGCGATAAGCAAAGTACGAATAATGGGATATAATTATCCGCAAGATAATTGAATTTTGCTTTTGTTCGTGATAAAATTTTGAAAAGAATATTTTTAGAGGGATTATATGAAAAACAAAAACGAAATCGCAAAAAAGCCGCCTATGGGATGGAACAGTTGGGACTGCTACGGTGCTGCCGTAACGGAAGAACAGCTTATCGGCAACGCCGAATATATGAGAGACAATCTCAAACAGTACGGTTGGGAGTATGTAGTATGTGATATTCAGTGGTATGAACCGAAAGCAAAGAACAACGATTACAATAACTTTACCGAATTATGTATGGATGAATATTCACGCTTGATACCTGCCGAAAACCGCTTTCCTTCCGCAAAAGAAGGCGTGGGATTCAAGGCGATTGCGGATAAAATTCACGAAATGGGGTTAAAGTTCGGAATCCATATAATGAGAGGTATTCCCCGTCAGGCTGTTCACCGTAACACGAAAATTCTCGGCAGTAAGTCAACGGCAAGGGAAATTGCGCATCACTTTTCGGTTTGTCCTTGGAATACCGATATGTACGGTGTGAATCCTAGGGCGGACGGTGCACAGGAATACTATAATTCTCTTTTTAAGCTTTATGCCGAGTGGGGTGTTGATTTTGTAAAAGTCGATGACATTGCAAACACCGAATTCAAACCTCACGAACCGTATTCGGCAAGAGAAGAAATCGAAATGATACGAAAGGCGATAGATAATTGCGGCAGGGATATGGTTTTAAGCCTTTCTCCCGGACCCGCACAAACCGAAGTTGCCGACCATTTGTGCCGTTATGCTAATATGTGGCGAATGACAGGGGACTTTTGGGATGTTTGGGAAAAACTTTACGATATGTTTTCCAAAACGGAAAAATGGTATAAATATGTTTCCGAGGGATGTTGGCCCGACTGCGATATGCTTCCGCTCGGCAATATTTCCGTAAACGGAACCTGCCACGGTCCTCAAAACCGCTATACACAGTTTACAAAGGATGAACAGATAACTTTGATGACTTTGTGGAGCGTTTTCCGTTCTCCGCTTATGTTCGGAGGTGAAATGAGAAATAACGACAGTTGGACACTTTCTTTGATTTCCAACGAAGAAATTCTTGATGTTAACCAGAATTCTCATTCGGCAAAGCCTGTGTTTGATGACGGAAAAACAGTGATTTGGCAGGCTGTGTCTTCACGAGACAATCCGATCGTTGCGCTGTTTAATGCCGATGAAGAGAAAAAGACTCTTCAAGCCGATCTTGAAGAAATGGGAATTTCGGGCGAATATAAAATTAGAGATCTTTGGAAAAAATCTTTTGTCGGTACCGCCGACGGTAAAATAAGCGCCGAAGTGAATTCTCACGGTGCGGTTATTTTCGAACTTTATAAATAAAGGATTTTGAAATGTTAAATCTTATTCTCGGAAAAGATCCGTTCAATAAAACAGAATATGTCAGAGACTTGGTTGCGAATAAAGTTTCACAAGGTGAAAAATGCATACTTATAGTGCCGGAGCAGTTTTCTTTCGAAACCGAAAAAGCAATGCTTGAACGGGTAGGAGCGAACAAAATGCTCGCTGTTGATGTGCTCAGTCTTTCCCGACTTGCCGAGCTTACCGTTGAAAAGTACGGAAAGATTAAGACAAAACCCGCAGCCGATGATGCGGTTAAAATGATGACTATGAGCCTTGCACTTGAGGCTTTAAGCACAGAACTTTCCGTATACGGAAAATATGCCTCAAGAAGTCAGCTTATCGCTCAGCTCGTTTCTTTTGCAACCGAAATCAAGCAGTGGACTGTGAGTATAGATTTGCTGGAAAACTATGCAAATCAGGCTAAAGCGTCTTCACTTAAAACTAAACTCGGAGAATTGGTTAAAATTATTTCGCTTTATAATGCGATGCTTGAAAATTCGTATTATGATACGGGGGATATACTCGGTGAATTGGTTCAAGTGCTTGATGAGAAAAATATATTTGAAAATACCGTTGTCGCAATTGACGGATTCACGAGATTTACAAAGCAGGAATATGCCGTTGTCGAACGGATTATCAAGCAGGCGAATGATGTCTATGTTACATTTGACTGCGATATGTCAGACGATGAATATTCGCTTTTCGCAAACAATAATAAACAGGTTAGGATGCTGAAATTACTTGCACAAAAGAACTGCGTGAAAACAGCTCCTATAATAAAGACGGAAAATGATACCGAAGAGGTGAAAGAATGTCTTCTGAAACTGACTTCAAGTGTTTTTGTTCCCGAATCCGAACCGGCTCAAACCGACCCGAAAGGCTCGGTTGAATTGCTGTGTGCTCAAAACAAAGCCGATGAATGTGAATTTGTGGCGATGACGGTCAAAAAACTTTTGCGTGAAAAGTCGGCTCGCTGTAAAGATATTATAGTTTTCGAGAGAACGGAGGGCGATTACGGTAAATTGCTTGCTGCGGCTTTGAAAAAATACGGCGTTCCGTTTTTTGAGGATATGCGTCAGCCGATAGACACACAGCCACTCATCGTGTATATCCGTTCGCTTTTGGAAACGGTGTGTTCGGGACTTAATACGCAAACGCTTATGCGCCATCTTAAAACGGGACTTACCGATATTACCGATGATGAAATTTCCGAACTTGAAAACTATGCGTTTGTATGGAAAATAAATTCATCGCAGTGGAAAAACGAATTCACCGAAAATCCCAACGGGTTCGGACGGGAGATGAGTGAATTCGATGAAAAGAAACTTGATTCGCTTAACCGTATAAGAAAAAAAGCAGTGTTGCCGATTTTGAAGTTTAAGAAAGAATTTACCGATGCGCAAAACGAAAAAAAGACCGAAGTCCTTTACAATTATCTTGTCAAAAATTCGATTGCGGGTAAAATGAAAAAAGCGGCGGACGACTTTTTCGAGCAGGGGAAAACCGCACTTTCTCAGCAACAGGATGCGGTTTGGTCTCTTGTATGCGATATGCTTGATAAACTTTATTCGACAAGTAAAAATACCGGCGTTTCAAACAGTAGATATTTTGAACTTTTTGATATTTTACTGTCGGTAAGCGATTTCGGAACCGTTCCGCAAGGACTTGATACGGTAACTCTCTGTTCTGCCGACAGAGCAAGAAATTCACGGAAAAAATATGTTTTTGTACTCGGGGCAAACGACGGTGTGTTTCCGCTTAATCCCTCAACTCAAGGTTTACTCAGCGACAAGGAGAGAATTTTGCTGAAAAATGCGGGGATAGAACTTGCCGAAACCGCAGAATACAAACTTACAGAAGAAAAATATATAGTTTACCGCACGCTTTCGAGCGCCTGCGAAACTGTTTTTATTTCATATTCAAAAGCGGATTTCCAAGGGACCGCATTGTCGGAATCGTCGATTGTCCGTGAAGTTAAACGGATTTTTCCGAATATATCCGTAATCGAATACGATTGTGTAAATCCGATTGAAAAAATCGAAAGCGGAGCCTCGGCATTTGAAGTTTATGCGCAAAACTATTCGTATGACAATGCTTTTGTGTCTTCTTTAAGGGAATATCTTATTTCGGATGAACGGTATTCGGGAAGAATAAGAACTCTTGAAAATTCAGCGAAAAAGACAGAGATTTCAATTGAAAATTCCGAGACCGCAACCGAACTTTTCGGCAAGAATATGCATCTTTCCGCTTCAAAAACCGAAGTGTATCATAAATGTCCGTTCCAGTATTTTTGTAAGCACGGACTTAATGCTCAGCCTCGCCGTGAAGCGAGTGTCGACCCTGCCGTAAGCGGAAGTCTTATACACGAGACTTTTGAAAAGATTTTAAGCCGATTTTCAAAAGACGAACTTCTTTCTATGACAGAGGAAAAACTCAGAGAAAATGTCGTGCGGATAATGAACGGCTATCTTGAAGAAAAAATGGGCGGCGATGCGAACAAATCAAAACGATTTATCAAGCAGTATGCTCTTATCGGAGAACAGATTGTTTTTGCGCTTTCGAAAATAATCGAAGAAATGAAAGTCAGCGATTTTGTGCCGACTGATTTTGAGCTGCCGATAAATTACGGCTCGCAGGTACAGCCTTACGAACTTGATTTGTCCGACGGCGGAAAACTTTTTGTCAGCGGAAGTGTCGACAGAGTCGACATTATGGAAAAAAACGGAAAAAAATATCTTCGTGTTGTGGATTATAAATCTAACGGTAAAACATTCCGCTTAAGCGATGTTGTCAGCGGATTGAGTACGCAAATGCTTATTTATCTGTTTACGCTTGTGAAAAACGGAAAAGAAAAATACGGAGAAACCGTTCCCGCAGGCGTGTTGTATATGCCGGCTAAATACGGTAAGTCCGATCTTTCGAGAAACGCAACCGGCGAAGAAATAGGCGAAAAACTGCTTAAGAGCAACAAAATGGACGGATTGGTAGTTAATGATATGGAAATAATTCAAAGTATGGAACACGATGTTTCAGGCAGATTTATTCCCGTTTCGCTTAAAAACGACGGAAGTTTCTCGAAGAACAGCAAATTGATTAACGCCGATGATTTGAAATTGCTTAATAAAAAGATAGACGGTATATTAAAAAATATGGCGGTTTCGTTGCATAAAGGTCAAATTCCCGTTTTACCGGTAAACGAGGATGCCTGTAAATACTGTGATTATGCCGAGGTCTGCGGATTTGAAAACGGCGATATGTACCGTGGTGTTGTTTCGGCAGACAACAGCGAGATAATCGAAATGCTCAAAGGGGAGGAAAGTGAAAATGGCTGATGCGAAATGGACTCCCGAACAGGAAAAAGCAATCAATACCAAAGGTAAAAGTCTTATAGTTTCTGCGGCGGCCGGATCGGGAAAAACATCTGTGCTTGTTGAAAGAATCGTAAAAATGATTTGTGCCGAAGAAAATCCCGTCTCGGTTGACAGATTACTTATTGTTACCTTTACAAGAGCCGCTGCAAACGAAATGCGGCAAAGACTTGCCGCTTCTCTCGAAAAGAGAATACAGGACGATCCCGATAACCGATTTTTACTCAGGCAGCAGTCTTTACTGCCTTTGGCTGATATATGCACAATGGATCAGTTTTTCAATTCTCTTGTAAAAGAAAATTTCCAGCAACTCGGTATTACTCCCGATTTCAGAATAATAGATTCGGGAGAAGCGCAGATATTTAAGCACGAATCAATACAGGAAGCGCTTGAATACGCTTATGAAAACGAAAATGCCGACTTTGAAAAACTGCTTTGTGTTCTCGGCTGTGATAAGAACGACGATGTTCTTGCGGAGTGTATAGAAAAACTTAATACATACGCAAACGCTTATCCTTATCCTGAAAAATGGCTTAACAACATATCGGAATGTTATAATTCGATGAAGTTGCCTCAAAATACGGTTTTCGGTGAGGTTCTGCTTGACAAGGTAAAATCGTATTCTTCTTATGCGATAAAACAGCTTGAAAATGCCAAAGAACTTCTTGCGGGTGTTTCGGGTGGTGAGAAGGCATATGCTTTAATCGGCGAAGAACTTATTCAGGCTGAATCGGTTTATAAATCGGCTTGTATGGGTGAGTGGAATGAAGTGTTTTATGCGCTTCGAAATCTTACATTCGAACGCTGGAGTGTAAAAAAGGAATGTAAAGATTTATATGAGTGTAAATATGCGCAAAGGCTCAGAAACAGTGCAAAATCTCTTGTATCTTCTCTGTCTTCGGATATATGCGCAACGCAAGAGGAGTTTTGTGAGGATGAGAGAATACTCGGCAAAATTATTCCTCAGTTGATAGATATTATTTTGTGTGTAAGAGAAAAATATGCGCAAAAAAAGAAGAGTGTTAATGCGCTTGAATTCGATGATATAACGCATCTTGCTCTTGAACTGCTTGTCAAAGACGGAGAACTTACCGACATAGCCCTTGAATTGAGAGAAAAATACGATGAAATACTCATTGATGAGTATCAGGACACAAACTCGATACAGGATACTGTTTTTTCCGCACTGTCGAAAGATGAGAAGAATCTTTTTATAGTCGGTGATGTTAAACAAAGCATTTACGGATTCAGACTTGCAATGCCCGAAATATTTATTGACCGAATAAACCGATGGAAAAACTCGGAAGATGATGAAAAGCAGTTTGTAAATCTTGACCGTAATTTTCGAAGCCGTAAGCCCGTATTGGATGCAGTGAATTATCTTTTTGAAAAGATAATGAACGAAAAAGCCGGAAATATCGTTTACGATGAAACACAAACTCTTAAATCGGGAGCGGAATACCCCGAAAGTAAAGATCCAAATGTAGAGTTTTATGTTCTTGATAAATCTCAGATAAAAGAAGAATATACGGAAATAGAATTTGTTGCCGATAAAATCGAAGAAATATTGAAAACAGGGCAGGTTTACGACAGAAAACTCGGAGAAATGCGTCAGGCACGGGCAAAAGATATTTGCGTGCTTTTGAGAAAAAATAAACACGGTCCGAATATGCTGCGTGAACTTAAAGCAAGGGGTATCTCTTCTTATTTTGAGGACAATTCGGGATTTTTCGCCAATACGGAAGTTTCCGTTATGCTGTCGTTTTTGTCTGTTATAGACAATCCGTTGCAGGATGTTCCTCTTTTGGCGGTGCTGATGTCTTGCTTGTTCGGTTTTTCGGCGGAAGATACGGCGAAACTCCGAATCGAGTCGAGAAAAGGTAAACTTTATTATGCACTCAGAAAAAGTGAAAACGCAAAATGTAAAAACTTTATAAAAGAATATGATGAATATAAAAAACTCAGTAGTGCCGTAAGCGTAAGCGAACTGTTGAGAACGGTTTACGAACGAACCGGCTATCTTTCTGTTGTAAGCGCAATGAACAACGGGGAAGTGCGTAAGTTAAATCTTATGCTTCTTTTGGAGTATGCCCAAAATTATGAGCAATTCGGAAAAAACGGCTTGAGCGGATTTATGAGATATATCGACTTGCTCAAAAAGAATAAAGCCGATTTGAAACCGGCTGTCAGTGTGTCCGAAAATGCGGATGTAGTGCGGATTATGACAGTTCATAAAAGCAAAGGGCTTGAATTCCCGATAGTAATACTTTGCGAAACCGAATCGAAAGCGCCGCCGAGATCAAAAGACCTCGTCGTAAACAGGAAAACCGGCATAGGTCTTAAAATAACGGATAAACCGACATTCAAGAAGTATTCGACAGTTGAATATGAAGCAACGAAATACGCTCAGACGCTTGAAGACTGTTCGGAAGAACTCAGAGCGCTTTATGTTGCTCTTACAAGGGCGAAGGAACGCTTGATTATTACCGGTGAAGTCGAGAATTTCGAAAAAACCGCACAGGCGGTATCGGTTAACTGTTTTCAAAATAAAATTGATTCGGTTGCGGCTTTTTCAAACAGCGGATTTTTCAAATATATGCTTATGGGATTTATGCGACATTCCGACGCCGGAAAACTCAGATATTATGCCGACTATCAAGGCGATTTCGATGCGGTGTCCGATTTTAAGATGAAATTCGAAGTCGTTTCCGAGAAACAGAAAAAAACAGTCGGAAATAAATCTGCGGATAATCTTGAGAGAATAGGATTTGATGAAGAAACCGTAAAAAAAATCCGTGAACGCACGGAATATGAATACGAATATATGCCTCTTTCGGAACTGACAACAAAAATGTCCGCTTCTTCCTTTAATTTGTCGAAGAATCAGAACGGCTACAGTATTTCCGAAGTGCCGTCTTTTGCGAAGAAAAACAAACTTTCCGCAGCGGAAAAAGGAACAGCCATGCATCGTTTTATGGAAGTTTGCGATTTCACCTCAGCAAAAGAAAGCATAAAAAAAGAGAAAGAACGCTTGAAATCGGAAGGTAAACTTACGCCCGAACAGGCAGAAAGTCTTGATGAAAAACTGCTTGCGGAATTTTTTGAGAGCGAACTTTATTCGAGGATTATGCGTTCCGATAAGGTTATGCGTGAGCAGAAGTTTACGGTCTTTCTTCCCGTCAGTGCTATCGGTGAAGAATTTTCCGAAATCGAAGGTGAGAAAATACTTGTTCAGGGTGTTATCGACTGTGCTTTTTACGAGGACGGAGAACTTGTTGTGATTGATTACAAAAGCGATAAGGTTAAAGATTTCGAAGAACTCAAAAACAGGTACAGAAGGCAACTTGAAGTCTACAAAATCGCAGCACAGCAGACATTTTGTACCAAGGTAAAAGAATTGGCTATATATTCATTTTATCTCGGTGAAGAAAAAATGTCGTAAAAATGACTTTTATTTTCAAAAAACACTTGCTTTTTTGTTTGCTTTATGGTAATATTTTTTACGCTATGCATAAAGTATTGAGGTACATCGAAAGAGGTGACAGTTAATGAAAGACGGAATTCATCCCGCATACAAGCCCACAACAGTAAAGTGCGCTTGCGGTGCTACATTTGAAACTTCTTCAACTAAAGAAGATGTTCGTGTTGATATTTGCTCAAATTGTCATCCGTTCTTTACAGGCAAGCAGAAGCTTGTTGATACAGGCGGACGAGTTGACAGATTCAATAAGAGATATAATCTTAACAAATAAGAGTCATATCAAATTAGAAAGCGGTACTTGTGTGCCGCTTTTTGATTTATGCCGTAAAAAAGGAGGTGCCGTCTTTGACTGAATATAAAACGGTCGGTAATCAGGCGAGCGACGAATTTGTTGAAAAGCGTTCGAGATTTATCGGTTATATCTGTCCGGTAAAAACCGCAGAACAGGCAAATGAGTTCATTTCGAAAATTAAGCAAAAGCATTGGGATGCAAAACACAATGTGTATGCATATATCTTGAAAGACGGAAATATCAAAAGATATTCCGACGACGGCGAACCTCAGGGAACGGCAGGCGTTCCCGTTCTCGATGTGCTGGAAAAAAGCGGTGTGGTTGACACCTGCGTTGTGGTAACAAGATATTTCGGCGGAATTCTTTTGGGCGGTGGCGGTTTGGTGCGTGCATATTCGCACTGCGCTAAAATCGCTCTTGATGCCGGAGAGATAATAACGATGTCTCTTTGCAGTTTGATGTGCGCCGAATGTGATTATACTTTTTACGGAAAACTTTCTTTAATTATCGCTCAGCAGGGCGGTACTGTTGTAAACACCGATTTTACGGATAAGGTAAAAGTCGAATATACCGTAAAAAACGAATTGGAAAGAAATTTGACTTCTGCGATTTTCGAAGCATCGAACGGAAAAGTGATGCCGATTAAAACAGGTGAAAGTTTTTCGAAAATTTTTTGACAAAATTTTCGAAAAATAGGGGAATTTGAAGAAAATCTGCGTATAAAATATTAGAGAACTTTTTCGGGAGGCGGAACAATGCTTATAAGAGAAAACACACAACTTATTGAAAAAACCATGTTCAGTCAATATGCTGCTCTTTCCGAAAATTCAAAAGGCAGAGTCAGACCCGAAAATGAATGTGAAATACGAACCTGTTTTCAGCGGGACAGGGACAGAATAATTCATTCTAATTCTTTTCGCCGCCTTAAACATAAAACTCAGGTCTTTCTTTCTCCGGAAGGGGATCATTACAGAACACGGCTTACTCATACTCTCGAAGTTTCGCAAATTGCCAGAACCGTTGCGAGAGCGCTTCGCCTTAATGAAGATTTAACCGAAGCGATTGCTCTCGGACACGATTTGGGACACACTCCTTTCGGGCACGCCGGCGAAAGAGCACTCAATGAAGTTTTTTCGGGCGGATTTAAGCATTACGAACAAAGTTTGCGTGTTGTCGATATGCTCGAAAAAAACGGCAAAGGTCTCAATCTTACATGCGAAGTCAGGGACGGTATACTTTGCCATACAACCGGTAAAGAAGCGGATACTCTCGAAGGAAGAATAGTAAAACTTGCCGATAGAATCGCTTATATCAATCATGATATTGACGATGCGATAAGAGCCGGGGTTCTTTGCGAAAAAGATATTCCCAAAGAAATAACGGATGTACTCGGAAACAATAAGTCAAAACGCATAAATACGCTTGTGCTTTCCGCAATCGAAAACAGCGCCGACGATATAAAACTTTCTGCCGACATTAAAGAACCGTTTGATGAACTTCATTCGTTTATGTTTAAGAATGTGTATACGAATGTTAAGTGTAAAGGCGAAGAACATAAGGCTCAAACGCTTATAAAAAATCTGTTTGAATATTTTTCGGAAAATCCGCAGGAATTACCCGTTCTTTATCAAAAAGCAGTCGAACTCGAAGGCTCTGAAAGGGCAGCTTGCGATTATGTTGCGAGTATGTCGGACAGATATGTGCTTAAAATATACAATGAACTTTTCATCCCGACTTCGTGGATGTATTGAATTAACTTGAAAAGGACTGATGCAAATGGCTTTCAACGATGATTTCCTTATGGAACTTCGGCAAAAATGTGATATTGAAACCGTTGTGTCTTCCTATGTTTCGTTAAAACGCAAAGGCCGTCTTTTAGGCGGTATTTGTCCGTTCCATAACGAAAAAACGCCATCTTTTTATGTCTATCCCGAAACGCAATCGTACTATTGTTTCGGTTGCGGTAACGGCGGAGATGTAGTAACTTTTATTAAAAACATAGAAAATCTTGACTATATCGAATCGGTAAAGTTTTTGTGTGATAAATGCGGAATGTCTCTTCCGGAAGATAATTACGATAACGGTCTTTCAAAGCGCCGAATGAGAATGTATGAAGCTAACCGTGAAGCAGCGAGATATTACTATAAAATGCTTTTTTCACCTCAGGGACAAATCGCCCGTGATTATTGTAATTTCCGAAAACTTACTAAGGAAACCGTAAAAAAATTCGGAATCGGGTTTGCTCCGGAGGGATGGTCGTCGTTGAAAAACCATCTTAACCGTTTGGGATTTACCGATATCGAACTTTATGAGGCAAATCTTCTCGGACGAAGCCAAAAGGGTACATATTATGATCGCTTTGTCAACCGTCTTATGTTTCCGATAATAGATGTCAGAGGAAATGTCGTTGCGTTCAGCGGCAGACGGCTTAATGACGAAGATAAGGCTAAATATGTTAACTCGGCGGATACGCTTGTATATAAAAAAGGCAGAGAAATATTCGGCTTGAATTATGCGAGAAAGAATTCGGACGGGACTTTGATTTTGTGCGAAGGAAACATTGATGTCGTAATGCTTCACCAAGCCGGATTTACAAATGCCGTTGCGGCTTTGGGAACGGCACTGACTCAGGAACAAGCGCAGATTTTATCACGGTATGCGAGTGAAATTTTGCTTTGTTACGATTCGGACGAAGCGGGACAAAAGGCTGTCGCCAAAGCACTCGGCATTTTTTCAAATACAACGCTCAGAGTAAAAGTGATAAATATGCAAGGCGGAAAAGATCCGGATGAAATAATAAAAAAATTCGGTGCGGAGCGTTTTCGGTCTTTAATTGAAAATGCCGCAAACGATACCGAGTATAATATATTGAAAAAACGGGATAAATATAATATTCAGACACCTGACGGAAAAGTTAACTTTATGAAAGAAGCGGCGAAAATTCTTGCCGAGAAAAAAAGTCCGATTGAAGTCGATGTTTACGCTTCTAAACTTGCCGATGAACTTTCGATAAGTAAAGATGCGCTTTTAAGTGAGGTTCAAAAAAACAGGGCCGCTCTTTCAAAACTCAAAAAAACCGAGCAAATGAAAGAAGTCCAGAAATCAATTGACAATTCCAAGGATGTTATAAATCGGGTAAATCTTCAGCGCAGAGATAATCTTCATGCCGCATCGGCGGAAGAAACACTTATAGCGACTTTGATAAATAATCCCGATTATTATAAATCAATAGAGAACGAGGTTTCGCAGGAGGACTTTGTAACGGATTTTAACCGTAAAGTTTTTGCTATCCTGTCTCAAAGATTACAAGAGGACAAGCCGATTGACCTTGTATGTCTTAACCCGTTCTTCTCAGATGATGAAAATTCCGCAATTGCGAGGATTGCTGCTTTGACACAGAATTTAAGCAATACACTTAATGAATGTGCCGATTGCATCCGTGTTTTGAAAGAGGAAAAAAGCAAAGCGGTATTTTCAAATGCATCGAATCTGTCCGATGAAGATTTTCTTAATATTTTCAAAGACAGAACAAAATCAAACGACAATACATAAATGTGTGAGGGAAAAGTATGGAAAACACAACCGAAAAGAAAAATCCGATTGCCGAACTTATCGAGCGAGGTAAGATTGCGGGCAAGGTAACGACTCAGGAAATTGATACCGCAATGATCGAAAGCGATATTGATATGGAAGAACTTGATAAGGTGTATGAAAACCTTGAAAGTCTCAATATCGAGATTATTGATGACTTCGATCTTGAACTTGATTCGGCGGATTTCGATGTTTCTATGCCTAAAGGTCAGGAATCATCGGAAGTTGTTGATGCCGCAGCAGCGACAATCGACGATCCGGTAAAAGTTTATCTTAAAGAAATCGGAAGAGTTCCGTTGCTCAGTCCGGAAGAAGAGATTGATCTTGCAATAAAAATTGCCGATGATGACACATACGCAAAGCAGCGCCTTGCCGAAGCAAATCTCCGTCTTGTTGTCAGCATTGCGAAAAGATATGTCGGCAGAGGTATGCAGTTTCTTGATTTGATTCAGGAAGGAAATCTCGGTCTTATAAAAGCAGTTGAAAAGTTCGACTACACAAAAGGCTTTAAGTTTTCAACTTATGCGACATGGTGGATAAGACAGGCTATTACGAGAGCGATTGCCGATCAGGCGAGAACTATCCGTATTCCCGTTCATATGGTTGAAACCATAAATAAAGTCAAAAAAACAAACAGCCAGCTTCTCCATCAGAACGGAAGAGATCCGACGGCGGAAGAAATTGCAAAGGTTCTCGATATGCCTGTTGAAAAGGTAAGAGAAATTCTCCGTGTGGCTCAGGAACCCGTTTCGCTTGAAACACCTATCGGTGAAGAGGAAGACAGCCATCTCGGTGATTTCATTCCGGATGACGATGCGCTCGCTCCCGCTGATGCCGCTTCAATGCTTTTGCTTAAGGAACAACTTGAAGAAGTGCTTAATACACTTACCGAAAGAGAAGCAATGGTTTTGAGATTGCGTTTCGGTCTCGAAGACGGTCATCCGAGAACTCTTGAGGAAGTCGGCAGTACATTCGGCGTTACCCGTGAGAGAATCCGTCAGATTGAAGCGAAAGCGTTGCGTAAACTCCGTCATCCTTCCAGAAGCAAAAAATTAAAAGATTTTCTTGATTAAAAAACAGCTCCGATACCGCAGAGGTATCGGAGCTGTTTTGTTTTTTTATTTATCTTCGAATATAAGGTCTTCTTCGCTGCCGATTTCGTGAACGGTTTGATTGATTACAATGTCGTTTTCAAGCGAATTGACATTTTCCGTTACATTAACACGCTCTACAATTGCAAGCATCATTACAACAAGGAAAAGATAGGGGAGAGGACAGAAAATTCCGGGATTGACAATCGACATCATTTCAAGGCCTAAATATGATACGAGAACCGTTATATTAAAAATCGTTCTCTTTTTCAGCAAAATAACGAATCTCGAAAACAACTGGTTGGCGTATGCGATAATTCCGACAATTCCCAAACTGCCCATAATTTGAAGCGGTTCGCAATGGTACCAACAAAGTGCGAATTTTGCTGAGGGATGAACATCACGGTTACCCATATATGCAAGTCCCGTTCCGAATATGGGATTTGAGTTGAAATCGGCAAATGCACGGGAGAATAAATCGAGTCTTACTTCTTTTTCCGAACCGGAAATTCCCATAATCAGTCTATCGAAAGTTTCTCCGAAAAATCCGTAGAAATCTTCAAAGAACAGTGCAACGGCAAGCAGTATACCCAATCCGATGGAAATAAAGGTCCAACGGTGGCGTTTGTCAAGACCGATGAGTATGCTCATTGTCATAAGCAATTCGATTCCGCCGAATACAAGACCTCCTCTTGATCCCGCAAGCAAAATACAGCAGTAAAACAGTAATGCAAGGAAAATGTACGATGGTCTTTTAATTGATTTGAAAGCAACAAACGGCATAGCAAGCATAAGAAATGTCGAGATGTTGTTGCGCCATTGCATATAAAGTATACCCTTTGTTTCCATAACCTGAGGTATGTTTACAATGTAAAATTCGATGATCATATATACGGCGAACAGTCCCATATAAATCATTATGTCGGAAAATTTTTCCTTCATCGAATAGTTTCTGTCCGTGTTGAGATATGTACATAATAATATGTATATAAAAAGCATCCCGAATCCGAGTCCGAAAACATAGTAGAAAGACACAAGGCTGAAATACTCTTTTGCGGAAATGAAACCTACGCCGCCGAGTGTTACGGCAACTGAGACAAAGAGCATAGGTTTGAAAGCACTGCCTATGACCGCTTTCCTTCTGTAATATATAAAATGAAAAATCAAACAGGCGACAACCGGAAGAGCAAACCATATTAACTTGATAAATGTGTCATACGAGTCGTAAAGTTTGATTACGGTTTCGCATAAAAGAAGGAACGGCAGTGTAGTTGCAAGCAAATCATCGCAGATAACGAGAATCACGGAAATTATTGCAATGAAGACAAATACTCCGTAAACCTCTGCTTGAAGTAAGGTTATAATGCACGCTAATATAAATGTAATAAGCATAAATTTTTCACTTATGAAAAATTCACGCAACTTTTTTATTGCAGTATTATTATTTGAAAGCATGAAATTGCCCTTCTTATTTTTGAAATTATTATTTGTTTATTATAATACTTAATAATAGACTTTTCAATAGAAGAAATTGAATTTGCAAATAACGGGGTAATAATACATACAAATTTCCGCCGCTTTTTAAGGATTTTATGAACAAACACCAAAAGAAAAACGAACGCCCGGAAGCGTTTACAAAAAGGTGAAATTTTTTGAAAATAAGTGTTGACATTTGTCGTTGCATTTGTTATTATATTTGAGCGCTGAGGCGAGAGCGCAGAAGCGAAACGCCGAAACGCAACGGACCTTGAAAATTAAACAACGACTTAAGAAAAAAGGAACCCTGAGATTCCG
>CAZGPE010000010.1:0-48940 GCA_964527585.1 uncultured Eubacteriales bacterium | reverse complement strand
GAATCAAACGTGTTACGTTCCATTTATATATTTACCCTTCTTTGTTCAGTTTGAGAAGCGAATGCTCACTCGTAATCTTCGTCGGAAATGTCGGACTCGTCGTCAAAACTGTCGGCATAGATATAATCATCCGCTTCATCGAGATTCTTTTCAACAAACGAATCTCTCTGATAGTCACCTGCATCAACTGTTTCTCCGACATCGTTTTCGTTCACTTCGGAAACAACATTCGGCGGATCAAGCTCCTCGGAGAGCGAAGAAAGCTCAATTTCGTTGCCTTCACGGTCAAGCACTTTTACGTCAAGCGCAAGCGCCTGAAGCTCTTTTACAAGCACCTTGAACGATTCGGGCACGCCGGGCTGAGGAATATTCTGTCCCTTAACGATAGCCTCATAGGTCTTTACGCGTCCGACAACATCGTCAGACTTAACCGTAAGGATTTCCTGAAGCGTGTATGCTGCACCGTAAGCTTCGAGCGCCCAAACTTCCATTTCACCGAATCTCTGACCGCCGAACTGAGCTTTACCGCCGAGGGGCTGCTGAGTAACGAGCGAGTAAGGACCTGTACTACGAGCATGGATTTTATCATCAACGAGGTGGTGGAGCTTCAAGAAGTACATATAACCTACCGTTACGGGGTTATCGAACGCTTCACCTGTACGTCCGTCGTAAAGAGTTGTTTTACCGTCTTTACGAAGACCTGCCTGTTCCAAAAGGTTCTGAATATCTGTTTCGTTAGCACCGTCGAATACGCTTGTCGCAACCTTGAAGCCGAGCTTCTTTGCCGCCATACCGAGGTGAACCTCGAGCACCTGACCGATATTCATACGGCTGGGAACGCCCAAGGGGTTAAGAACGATATCGAGCGGAGTACCGTCGGGCAAGAAAGGCATATCTTCCGCGGGAAGAACTCTCGAAACGACACCCTTGTTACCGTGACGACCCGCCATCTTATCACCGACGGAAATTTTTCTCTTCTGGATGATATAACAACGAACAACCTCGTTAACTCCGGGAGACAATTCGTCACCGTTTTCTCTGCTGAACACCTTAACGTCCACAATGATACCCGTTTCACCGTGAGGAACACGGAGTGATGTATCTCTTACTTCTCTTGCCTTTTCACCGAAAATAGCACGGAGAAGTCTTTCTTCTGCAGTAAGCTCGGTTTCACCCTTAGGAGTAACCTTACCGACAAGAATATCGCCCGAATGAACTTCCGCACCGACACGGATTACACCGTTTTCGTCAAGGTTCGAAAGAGCATCTTCACCTACATTAGGAATATCTCTTGTGATTTCTTCGGCACCGAGTTTGGTATCTCTTGCTTCGGTTTCGAATTCTTCGATATGAACAGATGTATAAACATCATCACGAACAAGTTTTTCATTGATAAGAACGGCGTCCTCGTAGTTATAACCTTCCCAAGTCATAAATCCGATAAGAGCGTTTTTACCGAGTGAAATTTCACCGTTTGCGGTTGCGGGACCGTCAGCGATTACCTGACCTTCCTTAACTTCTTCGCCTTCCGCTACGATCGGACGCTGGTTAATACAGGTATCCTGGTTAGAACGCATAAATTTAATGAGTTCGTAAGTATCGACATCTCCGCCCTTAACGGCAATTTCGATTTTCTGAGCATCGACTTTAACGACTTTACCCGCACGCTTTGCGAGAACAACAGTACCCGAATCGACAGCCGCTTTATATTCCATACCGGTTCCGACAATCGGAGAATCGGTTTTAAGAAGCGGAACAGCCTGTCTCTGCATGTTCGCACCCATCAAAGCACGGTTTGCGTCGTCGTTTTCAAGGAACGGAATCATTGCGGTCGCAACGGAAACAACCATCTTCGGAGATACATCCATATAGTCGACATCAGCCGCATTTATTTCAAGGAATTCATCACGGTGGCGTGCCGAAACCTTGGAATTTACAAATCTTCCGTTTTCGTCAAGCGGTTCGTTTGCCTGAGCGACAATGTAATTGTCCTCGACATCCGCTGTCATATATTCAACTTCATCGAGAACTATTCCCGTTTCTTTGTCAATCTTTCTGAAGGGAGCTTCGATAAAGCCGTATTTGTTGATTCTTGCGAAAGTAGCAAGATAAGAAATCAAACCGATGTTGGGACCTTCGGGAGTCTCAATCGGGCACATACGGCCGTAGTGAGAATAGTGAACATCTCGAACTTCGAATCCCGCACGATCTCTCGAAAGACCGCCGGGGCCCAATGCGGAAAGTCTTCTCTTATGAGTAAGTTCTGCAAGGGGGTTAGTCTGATCCATGAACTGTGAGAGCGGCGAGGAACCGAAAAATTCTTTAATCGCTGCCATAACAGGTCTGATATTGATAAGACCTGCAGGTGTAACTTTATCGGGTTCCTGAGCCTGAAGTGTCATTCTCTCTTTGACAACTCTTTCCATTCTCGAGAAGCCGATTCTGAACTGATTCTGAAGAAGTTCTCCGACAGAACGGATACGGCGGTTTCCGAGATGGTCGATGTCGTCTGTAACACCTACACCGCTTGCAATACAGTTAAGGTAGTTAATCGACGCCATAATATCGTCGATTGTAATGTGTTTGGGAATAAGGTCGTCCGCACGGTTGAGCATTTCCTCACGCAAAGCGTCCTTATCATCGCCGCATTTTGCGAGAACTTCCTGAAGAACCGCAAAATTAACCTTTTCGTTAATTCCGATGTCTTCAAGTTCTTCAACAGTGAACATCGGTACATATTCTCCGATGTCAACCATACCGTTTGAGAAGACTTTTACTTCGCTGCCTTCAACATCTACATAAGCGACGGTAACGCCTTCCTGCTCGATTCTGTACGCAAGTTCGGGAGAAATCTTTTCACCCGGCTCGGCAAGAATTTCACCGGTGAGTTCGCTGACGATCGGCTGGCTTACTTTGAAACCTTCAAGTCTTGTCGAAATGCGAAGTTTCTTATTGTATTTATATCTGCCGACTCTTGAGAGGTCATATCTTCTCGGATCGAAGAAGAGCCCGTCAAGATGAGCCTGAGCCGTCTCAAGTGTGGGCGGTTCGCCGGGACGGAGTTTCTTATAAACTTCGATAAGAGCCTGCTCCGTATTTATTGTCGTATCTTTTTCAAGAGTGGCTTTAATTCTGTCGTCGTAACCGAAGAACTCGAGAATTTCGGCATTTGAACTCAAGCCTAAAGCTCTGATGAAAGTTGTGATATAAATTTTTCTGTTTTTATCTATGCGGACATAAAACAGATCGTTCTGATCGGTTTCATACTCAAGCCAAGCACCACGGTTCGGAATTACAGTCGCAGTGTAAAGTTCCTTACCTGTCTTATCGTGAGTCATATCAAAGTATACGCTGGGAGAACGCACAAGCTGAGAAATAATAACACGCTCAGCGCCGTTAATAACGAAAGTTCCCGAATCGGTCATAAGCGGGAAATCGCCCATATAAACTTCGTTTTCTTTGATTTCGCCCGTTTCTTTATTGAGAAGTCTTGCGGTTACTCTCAGAGCGGCAGCATAAGTTGTGTCTCTCTCTTTACATTCTTTTACCGTGTATTTCGGCTTGTCATCCATTCTGTAATCAACAAAGCTCAATGCAAGATTTCCCGAGAAATCCGTAATATCCGCTACATCTCGGAACACTTCTTTGAGACCTTCGTCAAGGAACCACTTGTATGAATCCTTCTGGATTTCAATAAGGTTGGGCATTTGCATTACCTCATTGATCTTAGAAAATGTCATACGGGTAGTCTTTCCGAATTTTTCAGGTTTGACATTAACCATAGGGCTTATCACTCTCCATAATTATTTTTATCCTAAAGGCTTTAACCGCCGGAGATTACTGTTAAACAGTTATATATACTCTTGATTTCCAACGCTTTTTATGTTAAACTACAAATGCGTTAAAAACGAAAAGCGTATACATTTCCATTTTAATAGCAGTTTATTATATACCCCCAAGTCAATTATGTCAATAGATAAATCAATTTATTTTAATACTATTTTTTATTAACGGAGTGATAAAATGGCTAAAATCAAGTACGATTGGGAAAATCCGGCCGTAATCAAAAAGAACAAGGAAGACGGGCATACAATCGCCTTTTGTTACGACAGCGAAGAGGCGGCAATCGCAAGAGAACCGTCAAATTACAAAGAAACTCTCAACGGTCAGTGGAAGTTTTACTGGCAGATGGGAATCGAAAACTGCCCCGAAAAATTTTACGAAACCGATTTCGATGACAGCCAATGGAGATATATTACGGTTCCGTCGGTATGGCAAACCGAAAAAACGGGAAGTTATCCTTACTATTACGCAAGCACTTTCCCCCGTGCTATCAGCAGAAGCAAATCCAAAATTCCCTCAATTGATCATGATATGCAGGAAATCGGCATTTACAGAAGGACTTTCACTTTACCCGAAAATTTCCGTGAAAAAGAAGTATTTCTTCATTTCGGCGCTCTTAAATCGGCAGCCGAAGTATATGTAAACGGAAAATTTGTCGGTTATTCTCAGGGAAGTATGACTCCTCACGAATTCGATATTACCGAATATCTCGTTTCCGGAGAAAATACCGTTGCCGCAAAAGTTTACCGTTACAGCGACGCTCAGTACATAGAAGATCAGGATATGTGGCTTCTTTGCGGAATTTACAGAGAAGTTTATATTTTTGCCGAGCCGAAAGTATGCCTTAGGGACTTCTTTATCACTACCGACCTCGATAAAAATTACGAAAACTCGGATGTTAATCTCGAAATTCAAATAAATAACTATCTTTCTTCGGAAAAGACGGTTAATATCGGCGCATACATCGAAAAAGATGGCGAAAAAACCGAAATCGGCAAGCGTGAACTTACCGTCAAAAGCGGAATTAACAAAATCGAGATGAGCACTTTTGTTAAATCCCCTAAAAAATGGTCTGCCGAAACTCCCGAACTTTACAACCTTATCCTTGTTCTCGAACAGGACGGCAAAACCGTATACAAATCAATCCGCTTCGGCTTCAAAAAAGTTGAAATAGTCGGTGAGAAAATTCTCTTTAACGGTCAGCCGATGA
Organism: uncultured Eubacteriales bacterium; assembly: GCA_964527585.1. GTDB lineage: Bacteria > Bacillota > Clostridia > Oscillospirales > Acutalibacteraceae > Fimenecus. Next base: position 43,887 of record CAZGPE010000010.1, on the reverse strand, counting down.
TGATTCGTGGCGCCAACAGACACGACTTTGATCCCGATCACGGTTGGGCGGTTCCGAAAGAAAGATTTTTGCAGGACCTCAGCCTTATGAAGAAAGCAAACATCAATGCAATCAGAACATCTCACTATCCCGACGATCCGTATCTCTATGATTTGGCGGACGAATACGGCTTTTATGTAATGGACGAATGTGATATGGAAAGCCACGGCGTAAGGCGTAAAGGCGTACCCGGAAGCAATCCCGTATGGACAAATGCCGTAGTTGACAAAATGGAGAGAATGGTACTCAGAGACCGTAACCATGCCTGCGTTTTCATGTGGAGCCTCGGTAACGAAGCCGGAGACGGCGATAACTTCACTAAAATGAAACAAGCGGCGCTCAAACTCGATACAACCCGTCAGTTCCACTATGAAGGCGACTTTGATTTTACAAAGAGCGATGTTATTTCGAGAATGTATCCGCTTGAAGATACAATGAGAAAATTGGGCACCCGTGAACCGATCACGATTTCTCTTTATGACAATATCGCAAACCAGCTCGCCGCAGACTCCAAACCCATTCCCAAAGAAGCATATACAAAACCGGTTATTCTCTGTGAATTCGCACACGCTATGGAAAACAGCCTGGGCAACTTCCAAGAATATATGGACGATTTCGAAAAATACGATAATATGTGCGGCGGATTTATCTGGGACTTCGTCGATCAGTCAATCCGTTATAAAGCCGAAGACGGCGATCATTGGCTCTACGGCACCGATTTTGAAAAACTCGAGCCGAGAAAACCCCTTCAACTTCCGAACACAACCGCAATGACGGGCAGCAACACTTATTTCTGCGCAAACGGAATAATTTCCGCAGACAGAAAACCCCATCCTTCATATTATGAAGTTAAAAAAGTCTATGCGGAAATGAAAGTTAAAGAAAAGGATACCGAAAATAAAAAATTCACCCTTATTAACAAGCATCTCTTCACAGATTTGTCGGAATTCGAAATTAAATGGACTCTTACCGCAGACGGCGAAGAAATTCAGTCCGGTTCTCTCGGTACGGTTAAAGTCGCACCGTTGAGCGAAGCCGAAATAACAATTCCATACGAAATCGAAAAATTCGAAAACAAGGAATATGTTCTTATTGTTTCGTTTATCACAAAAGAAGACAAACCTTACTGTGAAAAAGGTTATGAGCAGGCATTCGATCAGTTCATAATCAAAGAAAAAACAGATGAAAAACCCGTATTTGAGAAAAAAGAAATTTCTTATACAAATCATGACGGAAAACTCGTTGTTACCGGCGAAGGATTTTCTCTTGTCATAAAGAACGGTAAAATCGTTTCACTTAAGTATGATGAAAAAGAATATGTCAAGACGGAAATCAAGCCTAACTTCTTCCGTCCGATAACAGACAACGATCTTTCCAACACGAACTTCGTACCGTTCCTTATCCCCTTCCATCCGTATTACAGATGGCAAAAAGCAACGGATAAACTCAGCGGTATTCTCACTTCGGCAAATAAAAAGATGAGCGGAGAACTCGAACTCAAATTCGAGTGGGATGTTCTCTCGATGTCGGGTGTACGCTCCGTACTTACTGTTTACCCCGACGGGAAAATCAAATTCTATCTTAAAGGTAATCCCAAGGGCGGTGCACTTTTGCGTTTCGGAACCCAATTCGGACTCGTAAAAGAACTCGACAATGTTAAATGGTACGGCAGAGGCCCTCACGAAACATATCCCGACAGAAAAACCGGCGGAAAATACGGAATTTGGGAAAAGAGCGTAAACGACCTCGAGCACCACTATATGAGACCTCAGGAAAACGCCAACAGAACCGATGTAAGATATGTCGAACTCACTTCGTCCGACAATCAAAAAGGTCTCAAATTCACCTCACCTTGTGCAACACCTCTCTCATTTAGCGCTTGGCATTACACTCAGAACGAACTTGAAGCCGCAACGCATATCCATTCGCTTAAACATTCCGATATAACCACCTTCAACTTTGACCTTGCTCAAATGGGTGTCGGCGGAGATATGCCGGGTGATGCTCATGTGCGTGAGCCGTATATCCTTCATTCCAACAGGGATTACGAATACAGTTTCACTGTTGAGCCGATCAGATAATTTTCAACAAAAAGAAGCGAAAACTGTATGTTTTCGCTTCTTTTTTTATTGACATACTTTTTTTCGTGTATTAAAATTAAAAATCATTTATGTTTGAGGTGAAAAAATATGTGGTTTTGGTTTTCTGTTATTGCCCTGATTTGCTGGAGCGGTTCCGACCTCTTCTCAAAACTCGGCTGTGCGGACAAAAAAGACAAATACAGTCATTATAAGATGGTAACCGCTGTCGGCGTCGTTATGGGACTTCACGCCGCATACGAAATCTTTATCGGCGGAGTTGAAATCACCGGCGAAGCAATTCTTCGCTATCTTCCCGTTTCGGCTCTCTACATCATTTCAATGGCTATCGGATACATCGGATTAAGATACATTGAACTTTCAATATCTTCACCGATTTGCAACTCATCGGGCGCCTTGGTTGCGGTAATGTGTATGATTACGGGCGAAGCTCTTGCCGTTCCTCAATATATAGCGGTGGCTTTGGTATGTATCGCCGTTATCGGACTCGGATTTGTCGAAGCAAACGAAGATGACGAACTTCGTGCTTTAAGACAGGAAAAAGCAAATTACAAGTATTCGAAATCAGCACTCGCAATTATTCTTCCGCTTATCTACTGCCTGCTTGACGCTCTCGGTACTTTTGCGGACAGCGTTGTACTTGAAACACTTGACGAAGATGTTGCCAATGTCGCTTACGAACTCACATTTCTTGTATGCGCAATTGTTGCGTTCATCTATGTAAAACTTATCAAAAAACAAAAATATTTCCCGAAACAAGAAGCTCCGAAATATGCCGGTGCGATTTTCGAAACAGCAGGTCAGTTTGCTTACATATATGCACTTGCCGATTCCGAACATGTTGCCATGGCAGCGCCTATTATCTCGGCTTACTGCTTACTGTCGGTACTTTGGGGTAGAATTTTCATTAAAGAAAAGCTTTCATGGAAACATTATCTCACAATTGCTATTGCAATCGTAGGTATCGTAATTCTCGGAGTTTACGACGCATAATCTGTTTTGTAAAAAAAAGACACGGTATACGATGTATACCGTGTCTTTTATTTTTGTTTATTACTTAAAAAGTTCCGTCGACAAATATCTTTCTCCGTTATCCGCCAAAAGAGTAACAATTACCTTTCCTTTGTTTTCGGGACGCTTTGCCAAAACAGTTGCCGCATAAACAGCCGCTCCCGATGAAATTCCCACAAGCAATCCGTCCGTTTGCGTTACCGCTCTGCTGACTTCAAAAGCGCTCTCGTTCGGTACGGTTATTACTTCATCGTAAACTTCGGTATCAAGTGCTTTAGGAACAAATCCGGCGCCTATACCTTGAATTTTATGCGAACCGGCACAGCCTTCGGAAAGTACCGGTGAAGTTTCCGGCTCAACCGCCACTATCTTGACGGAAGGATTTTTTTCTTTAAGAAATTTTCCTATTCCCGTAAGCGTACCGCCTGTTCCGACTCCGGCAACGAATATATCGACTTTGCCGTCTGTATCTCTGTATATTTCGGGACCCGTTGTCTCATAATGAGTTCTCGGATTCGCTTCGTTGTCGAACTGACCTGCGATTATACTGCCTTCAATCTCTTTTTGAAGTTCTTCCGCTTTTTCGATCGCACCGCTCATACCTTTTGCACCGTCGGTCAAAATAACCTCTGCTCCGTAAGCTTTCATCAGCAGTCGTCTTTCAATGCTCATTGTTTCCGGCATTGTAATTATTACTTTATAATCTCTTGCCGCTGCGACCGATGCTATACCGATTCCCGTGTTTCCGCTTGTAGGCTCGATAACGGTTCCGCCTTTTTTCAAAAGTCCTTTCTTCTCGGCAGCATCTATTATCCCCTTTGCGATTCTGTCTTTTACGCTTCCGGCTGGATTGAAATATTCGAGTTTTGCAAGAATGGTAGCCTCAAGCGAATTCTCTTTTTCATAATTTGTCAGTTCCAGCAAAGGTGTGTTTCCGATAAGTTCGGAAAGGCTTTTATAAATTTTCGGCATAGCCTACATCTCCTTTATTGTTTTATCTTTTCAAATGCATTATCAAGATCGGCGATAATATCATCAATATGTTCCGTGCCGATTGAAAGGCGTATTGTATTGGGTTTTATTCCCTGCTGTGCAAGTTCTTCTTTTGTAAGCTGTGAATGTGTTGTCGTTGCGGGATGAATAACAAGCGATTTCACATCGGCTACATTTGCCAAAAGCGAAAAGACTTCAAGACTGTCGATAAATCTGTACGCTTGCTCCTGACCGCCCTTAATTTCAAAAGTGAAAATACTCGCTGCACCGTTCGGGAAATACTTTTCATAAAGCAAATGGTCGGGATGTTCCGGTAAAGAAGGATGGTTTACCTTTTCAACAAGCGGATGAGTTGACAGATATTCTACGACTTTTTCAGTGTTTTGAGCATGGCGTTCAAGTCTCAGCGAGAGAGTTTCCGTTCCCTGCAAAAGAAGAAACGCCGCAAACGGAGAAATCGCCGCTCCCTGATCACGAAGAAGGATTGCTCTGATATATGTTACAAAAGCGGATTTTCCCGCCGCTTCGACAAAAGAAACTCCGTGATAACTCGGATTGGGTTCGGAAATAAAAGGGTATTTACCGCTTGCTTTCCAATCAAAATTTCCCGAATCGACAATTATTCCGCCCAGCACGGTACCGTGTCCGCCGATGAATTTCGTTGCCGAATGAACAACAATATCGGCACCGTGTTCTATCGGTCTGATAAAATAAGGCGTACCGAAAGTATTGTCTACAACAAGTGCGACAGAGTGTTTGTGTGCGATTTTCGAAACAGCGTCAATGTCCGGTATATCACTGTTGGGATTACCGAGTGTTTCAAGATAAACTGCTTTGGTATTCGGTTTTATTGCGTTTTCTATTTCTTCGAAATTATGAGCATCTACAAATGTGGTTTCAATTCCGAACGAACTTAAAGTATGCGCAAGAAGATTGTACGAACCGCCGTAAATTGTTTTTTGTGCCACGATATGATCGCCTGCGTGCGCAAGAGCCTGAACGGTGTATGTTATCGCCGCCGCACCCGAAGCCACGGCAAGTGCCGAAACACCGCCTTCAAGCGCCGCTATGCGCTTTTCCAAAACTTCCTGTGTCGAATTGGTAAGTCTGCCGTATATATTTCCCGCATCGCTCAAATTAAATCTTGCGGCTGCGTGTTCGCAATTATGAAACACATAAGATGTTGTCGCATATATCGGAACGGCCCTTGCATCCGTTGTCGGATCCGCCTGTTCCTGTCCTACATGTAGTTGTAAAGTTTCGAATTTATAATTTTTATTCATTTTTATTACCTCTTTATAATTTTTTGAAAATCGAATTACAAAGAGATACACATTCGGCTGTTTCGCCAATTACACTGCCTTGTTTTTATTTTTTCTCGGATGTTCATTCCATATCCCTCGGAGTATTTTCTATATTTCCTATCGGTTAAGTATGGAATTACTATATCATAACACTTTTTCCGTGTCAATGTTTATTTTTGTAAATTTTCAAATAATATAATCAACCGAATTTTTCAGTTTGTGATTTTCGGCAAGTTCCGATAATGTAACCGAATCGACATAGTTATTGACTGCCGAATAAAGACCTTGCCAAAAATCAAGTGTCGCACACTGCCGTGTTCTCTCACAAGAGTTATATTCGCCTTCCAGACAGGGAATCGGAGCAAGACTTCCTTCTGTAATTCGTAAAATATCACCTACGGTATATTCCGACGGATCTTTGGAAAGTTTGTATCCTCCTTGCGGACCACGCACACTCTTAAGCATACCCGCTTTTCCCAGTACGGAAACAATCTGTTCAAGATATTTTACGGAAATCATCTGTCTTTCGGAAATATCTTTAAGCGCTATATACTCCCCGTTATTGTGAAGCGTGAGATCAATCATAAGCCTCAGCGCATATCTGCTTTTTGTCGAATATTTCATTACACTACCTCTTCAACCGATTTTTTACACGGCACGGTAAGAAAAACTTCATCATACTTTTTTTTGAGTTCTTCGGCACATTTTTCCGCTTGCGCCCTGTTCTCGAAAACTCCGTAAATACAAGCTCCCGAACCGCTCATTAAAGCGAGTTTTGCTCCGCAGCGTTTCATAAACGCTTTTATATACGGCCTTTGAGGAATTTCGATAACCTGCTCGAAAACATTCATCGCTTTCGGATAAGCGCTCTGCCAATCACGGCGTTTTACGGCATTAAGCATTCCTATTCTGTCGCCGTGGCGCAAACGCTTTGCACTGTCGATAAGTTTATACGCTCCGAGAGTCGAAACATCTACGGGCGGTTTGCAAAGAACAATATAACATTCTTCAATATCGGGAAGCGGCGCTATAACTCCGCCTATATCCGTACAGAGAGCTGTTCCGCCGTGAAGTGAAAAAGGCACATCGGCGCCGACTTTTTCTCCGATTTCGCAAAGTTCCCGTTGAGAAAGATTTGTTCCGAACAGTTTGTTAAGCGCAAAGATCACACCCGCACCGTCCGCACTTCCTCCGGCAAGTCCCGCTGCCATGGGAATATGCTTTTCAATCTCGATTTCAATTCCTTTATCGGATAATATTCCGTTTTCCTCAAAGAACACTTTTGCGGCTTTGTATGCAATATTTTTTTCATCGGTCGGAACTCTTTTATCATCGGTTACTATCTTTATCTCTTCACCGTTTATTCTGTCAACACGGATAAAGTCATAGCAGTCAACCGACTGCATAATCATAAACAAACTGTGGTATCCGTTGGGAAGCACTCCCAAAACATCAAGCATTAAATTTATCTTTGCGGCAGCCTTTACCTTCATAAGCGTTTCCTTCCGAGTTTATAGTATAATTAAATATAACATATTTTTTATGCGATTACATCTTTTTTTGAAAAATTTTTAAGAATTGCATACTAAATTCATACAAAGTATGATAGAATGTTTTTATTAAAATTATGAGGTGATTCTATGCGTTCAATTATAACCGTTGTCGGCAAAGATTCGGTAGGAATTCTTGCCGGAGTATCAGAACTTTGCGCAAAACATTCGGTAAACATAATCGAAGTTACACAGTCGATTTTGCAGGATATGTTTTGTATGATAATGCTTACGGATGTTTCTAAATGCGACATCGGATTTACCGAATTTGTCGAACAGGCGCAACAGTTCGGAAAAGACAGAAACCTCAGCGTAAATGTTATGCATGAAGATATTTTCAACTCGATGCACAGAATATAACCGTTGAAAATCTTAACAACCGAAAGGAATCGGCAAAATGATTAACACTCACGATATACTCGAAACCATAAATATGATACGGGAAGAAAACCTCGACATACGGACAGTAACGATGGGTATTTCTCTTCTCGACTGTGCAAGCGAAGATGAAAAAACCGCTTGCGATAAAATATACGATAAAATATGCAAAAAAGCCGAACATCTTGTAAAAACAGGTGAAAACATCGAAAAAGAATACGGTATTCCGATTATAAACAAAAGAATCTCCGTAACGCCGATAGCAATGGTAAGTGCCGCAAGCGGCGGAGATCCCGTAAAATATGCACTTGCTCTCGACAAAGCAGCAAAAGAAGTCGGGGTAAATTTTCTCGGCGGTTATTCGGCACTCGTTCAAAAAGGTTTTGCCGCAGGAGACGAAAAACTTATAAAAAGTATTCCCGAAGCACTTGCCGTTACAGACAGAATTTGTTCAAGCGTAAATATCGGTTCGACAAAAGCGGGAATAAATATGGACGCTGTTGCATTGATGGGAAAAGTCATCAGAGAATCCGCACAGTTGACCGTTGACAAAGGTCTTGTAGGGCCGTCAAAGCTCGTTGTTTTCTGTAACGCTCCGGATGACAATCCGTTTATGGCAGGCGCTTTTCACGGCGCAGGCGAACCCGACTGCGTAATAAATGTCGGAGTTTCGGGACCCGGTGTTGTGCGTGCGGCGTTGGCAAAAATTCCCGATGCGGATATTACCGAAATCGCAGATACGGTAAAAAGAACCGCTTTCAAAATAACAAGAGTCGGCCAACTTGTCGCAAAAGTCGCTTCCGAAAGGCTCGGCGTTCCGTTCGGAATTGTCGACCTCTCTCTCGCTCCCACTCCCGCCGTCGGAGACTCCGTCGCACACATTTTAGAGGAAATGGGACTCGAACAGTGCGGAGCGTGCGGAACAACAGCCTGTCTTGCCCTTCTTAACGATGCGGTTAAAAAAGGCGGAGTTATGGCTTCTTCTCATGTCGGAGGTCTTTCGGGTGCATTTATACCCGTCTCCGAAGACGCCGGTATGATAGATGCGGCACGAAACAATGTTTTGACTATTGAAAAACTCGAAGCGATGACAGCAGTCTGTTCCGTCGGACTTGATATGATTGCAGTCCCCGGAGACACACCCGCAGAGGTAATTTCCGCAATCATCGCAGACGAAGCCGCAATCGGTATGGTCAATTCCAAGACAACAGCCGTAAGAGTAATTCCGGCAATCGGCAAAAAAGACGGAGAAGAAGTTGAATTCGGCGGTCTTTTCGGTGTTTCCCCGATTATGAAAGTTAACACCGCTTCGCCCGCAAAATTCATTTCAAGGGGCGGAAGAATTCCCGCTCCGCTTCAAAGCCTGAAAAACTGATTTGTTTTTTCGAATAAAAAGCACTTAAAAAAGGAGAAAGTTTTATGTTTAATTTAAGACCTGTGTTGCAAAAATACTGGGAACTTTTTACAGATAAAAACGACAAAAAACGCATCGGATCGCAGACTTCTCCGAAAGGTATAAGCGTATTTTCCGACATACCGTATATCAACGACGGCAAATGGCAGCATACACTTGAAATTTACCGTCCCGAAAATGCCGACAGACCGCTTCCCGTAATTATTGACATACACGGCGGCGGTTGGATGTACGGCACCACACATATTAACAAGCACTATAATATGATGCTCGCAAGCGAGGGATATACCGTATTCAGCATAAATTACAGACTTGTTCCCGAATGTGAAATCGACGGACAGTTGAGAGACTGTATGCACGCTTTGAATTGGATAAAAAAACACGCCGAAGAGTATCTCGGAAATTTATCCGAACTCTTTATCACCGGAGATTCGGCGGGCGGTTTTCTTGCGGCGTACAGTGTGCTTCTCAATAACAGCGAAACTCTCAGGCAGGCCTTTCACACCGTTTCGCCCGAACTCGATTTTAAGGCGTTGGGACTTACCTGCCCCGTCTGTTATCTTGACTATAAAGCCGTTCAGGGCGTTTATATGAGGCAGATACTTGCCGACAATTACAAATTTGAAGAATACGGAAAATATGTAAATCTCGATCAGGCTCTCAATGTAAGCACGCTCCCTCCTACTTATCTCATCACCAGCGGCGGAGATATGCCGGCAAAGAAAGCAACTTTCAAAGCATACGAAGATATAGAAGACCGCCATATAGAATGTAAATTAAAATACATTCCCGATAAAAAGAAAACTCATGTTTTCAACATCGTAGATCCCTTTTCCGCACAAAGTAAAGATGTTAACCGTGATATGCTCAAGTTCTTTAATACGCATATATAAAAAAACAAGCCCTGCAAAAGCAGGGCTTTTCTTATGGCATAATTTATAAATAAATATTTATCCGCTTATGCTTATGCGTTTTCTTCCTTCATCTTTGCAAAGCACTCGCTGCAATAAACAGGTCTGTCATCTCTCGGCTGGAACGGAACTTTAGCTTCTCCGCCGCAGCTTGCACAAGTAGCTGTAAACATCTGTCTTTCGCCTCTGACTGCGTTCTTTCTTGCATCACGGCAAGCTTTACATCTCTGCGGCTCGTTTACAAAGCCTTTTTCAGCGTAAAACTCCTGCTCGCCCGCTGTGAATACGAACTCATTTCCGCAATCTTTGCATACAAGGGTCTTGTCTTCGTACATTTTAGTAACCTCGCTAAAATAAAAATATTTTTACCCCCAACGGACTTGCACCGTTACATAAATTAAATGCTCTCCTTCGAGAAGGGCTTATTGCTTAAAAGTTTTCAGTTTTTTTCTCGCACGCTGAAGAGTACCGTCAACCGCCTTAACCGAAGTTTCGGTTTTTTCGGCAATTTCCTCATAAGATAAACCACCTAAAAAATATCTGAGCACTTGCTGTTCTTTATTAGTGAGTTTAGAATCTATGAATTCGAAAATTCTGTTGTACTCATCGTTTCCGATCATTTGCTCTTCAAGGTTATCCGTTGCCGTCAACAAAATTCCGTCATCACTCAAAGAAACTGTTTTATCGAAAAAAAGGCTCTTTTCCGAATGTTTACGGTTAACGGAAAGCAAGCGGTTCTTTATACAGACATTAAGATAAGTGTTAAAAGACGCCGTGTTGTTACGAGTGTATGTTTCAATCGCACAAAGCGCACCTATCATACCTTCCTGGCAAAGATCCGCAAGTTCTACACCGCTTGAGACAAAGCGTTTTGCCTGAGCGTGAACTGCCGGAGTTGAATAAACTATCAGTTGCGAAAGGGCGTTTTCATTCCCCGCCTGTGCTAAAGAAATAAGTTGAAAAACCTGTTCTTCGGATAAACTCTTAAACAAATCCGTCAACTTTCATTACCTCACACAAAAAACTAATATAATTATCCAATATATTCCGATTATAACAGATTTACGGATAAAGTCAAGATATTTTTGTTAAATTTGCACATTAAATTCAACTTGCAATTATCAAAGCGGTCTGTGTTTTACGCCCACAGACCGCTTTTTTTCAGTTGATCAGTACATTAAAAAGCACGGTAACCGCACTTCCCGCCATAAGCACTGCGAGAACAATGCACATTCCTTTTATCATATTTTTGTTATTGAACATTTTTTACTCCGTTTATTCTATTCCCATTATTTCCTTCATTGACACCGCAGTTTTTTCCGCAAGCATCTGTGCCGATGCTTTCTCCTGTGCGACTGAAGTTATATATATTTTAATTTTCGGCTCAGTGCCTGACGGACGAACAATCACACCGCCGGATTTACCGAGTTTGTATGAAAGAACATTTGATTTGGGAAGGTTTATTTGAGAAACTTCTCCTGTTTGGGTATCCGTCTGTTTGCTTTCAAGATAGTCCGAAACACTTGTAACTCTCAGTTTTGCTATCTCTTTCGGCGGATTATTCCTGAGCGCAGTCATCATATCACTCATTTTTTTCATTCCCGATGCTCCTTCGAAACCGAAGTTAAGAAGCGTATTGAGGAACATTCCGTATTCAGCATATATGTTTTGCATTTGCTTATAGAGGCTTATACCTTTACTTTTGTAATATGCCGCCATTTCGCAAATGAGCATTGATGCTACAACAGCGTCTTTATCTCTTGCATGAGCGCCACGCAAATATCCGTATGACTCTTCCATTCCGAGAACAAACCTGTCGGTTTCGTTATTCTTCTCAAGATTGGTAACAAGTTCTCCTATGTACTTAAATCCCGTAAGCAAATCAGCCGTTTGCGCAGAATATTTCTCGGCAATTTCACATACAAGCTGAGAAGTAACGATAGTTTTTACAACAATCGGATTTTCGGGAAGTCTTGAAGACTCTTTAAGCGATGAAAGGATATACTCGGTAAGCAAAATGCCTACTTCGTTACCGGACATCAGTTTGTATTCACCTTCATCGAAAACCGCAATTCCTACTCGGTCGCAATCGGGATCGGTTGCAAGAAGCAAATCGGCGGTTCTCTCTTGCGCCATCGCCTGCGCACATTCGAAAACCTGCTTGATTTCGGGATTCGGAAACGGACAGGTCGGGAAATTACCGTCGGGAAGTTCCTGTTCTTTAACGACACGGACATCTTTAACACCGATTCTCGAAAGGATTTCCCTTACATATTTATTTCCGGTTCCGTTAAGAGGAGTATAAATCACGGAAAGATCGGAATTTTCGCAAACTCCCGTGTTCACCCTTGCTTTGAGAACTTCACCGTAAAAACTCTCGATAACCTCGTCGGTAATATATTCAATCATTCCGGATTCTACCGACTTGTCGAAATCGGCTTTTTTTACACCGCCGAACACATCAACCTTTTGGATAAATCCGTATGTTTTTTCAGCCGCCTCATCGGTCATTTGATAACCGTTCGGGTCGTAACATTTATACCCATTGTATTTTGCGGGATTATGGCTTGCGGTAATTATGATACCCGAAGAACATTTATAATATCTTACAGCGTAAGAAAGCATAGGTGTCGGAACAAGCTGAGGATAAATATATACTTTAATTCCGTTGCCTGCAAGCACCTGAGCCGCACTGCGTGCGAAAACATCAGATTTTATCCGTGAATCATAGGCAATCGCAACCGAAGGATTTTCGAATTCGGAATTGAGATAATCGGCAAGTCCCTGAGTCGCCTGATTGACCGTATAAACATTCATACGGTTGGTTCCGGCTCCGATTACCCCACGAAGTCCGGCTGTACCGAATTCAAGATTTTTATAAAATCTGTCAAGAATTCCGTTTTCGTCCGAAGCAATGCTTTCAAGTTCGGGAATAAGATCTTCATCATCGATTGCTTTTTCGCACCATAATTTATAAAGAGCGTTTATATCGTTCATTTTGCCAAACCCCCGTTAAATTTATATTTCTATTATAAACAAATCGGATGTCAAAGTAAATAGAATTTTGTAAGGCAATCTGTTATATATTTTTCCCGATTCGTAAATAACGGATAAAACAAGCACGGATTTTGCAAGTTTTCACGCTGAAAATTTCAGCATTTCCCCTCACATTTTGCATAGAAAAGTCGAATTTTGTAAAGGAATATACACTTTTCCCAAATATTACCATTTGACTTTTAATCGGCACAAATGTTCAAAACTATGTTCAAAATGTCAAAAACTTGATAAATAAAGCTATTTTTAAGTGTTTTCGTAAAGTATTTGAACTTTACATTCAATTTTACCGATTTTTTAACTATGCATTTACAATAGTTAAAAATCAACTTGTTTTGCAAGATATTTTGCAAAACTCTTTTACAAAATCGTGGGTAAAATGCACCGAACAACGAAGTTGTCCGCAAATTTCGACAAGATAAACGAATCGTTTTTTATATCGAATTCCAATACAAAACGCTATGTACCGTTTTTGGTACTTTGCACACGGTATAATATCATTAAAGTAAAAAATCCGAAATCAAAAAGGAGCAGTAAAAATGGATAATGAAAACAGCCGAAACATTGCGGATTTGATTTTCGAATGGCGAGTTGATAACGATTTAACCCAAGTTAAAGCCGCCGAAATATTAGGCGTTACCCCTTTGATGATTACCCGATACGAAACGGGAAAATCCGTTCCTACTAAAAAGAACTATTATAGGTTCGAAAGAATAATAAAAAATTACTCCGACAGACGATAATTGCGATGTTTTCGAACAAGACCCGAAACAGTGAAATTCAGTTTATATCAATATAAAAACCGAGCAAAAATTTCGTCGTTTTTTCGCACAGAAAATCTTCGATCATCTCATAAATATGAACAGGGTCGGCTTTAGAGCAATTCAAATCATCGACAAACGCACAAATCTCCGCAAAGTTATCGGTTATGTCTTCGATAACTTTCCCGTCAGGCAAAATCACTCCGTATTTTTCAATATGGGTATTATTGCCGTATTCAATTTGCCGCAATACTTGATAAAGCATATCCTCACCCTTGAATTGTGCTTTGAAGTAACATTGTGCTTAATTGTAACATATCAACCTATTATTGTCAATACTTTGCGAAAAATATGTCTAAAACAGCAAAAAGTGTATTTTTTCAAAACAAATTCCGCTTTTGCCATTATAAAACAACCACCCTACACATTTTAATGCGCAGGGTGGTTGTTTTTTGTCATTTTATGGAGGAGCCCATAAATTGCGATTACATAAAAAAGGGCGGCGAAACGCCGCCCCTACGGATTTGATTGTATTTTTGAATTTGACAACACGAACAGCAAAATTCTTATTATGCCGATAAATTGCATTTTTATTTACAGTCTTTTAATATCCGTGCTTTTCTGTGAGTGCCTTCAATTCCTTTGCAATTAAAGTTTACAATGTTCAGGTTTTTACAATGTCTTGCCCATATAGCATAAGACGGTAAATTCCTAAACCGCCAACACTCCGGATACTCTTTCGCATATTCCGGAATAAAAAGGCGTCTGTCTATAATTTCGGTTGCCTGACGGTATACCAAATCAAAGTTTTTAAGCACAATATCGGTGCAGTACTTCTTTCTGTATCCCTGTTTATATCCCGAAATAATAACCGGAAGTTCAATATCCGTCGCTGTTATGTTTTCGACTCTGATATTATACAATTCGCTTTTTGCGTTAAATTCATTTTTCTTGTTCGGTTTCGTTTCGGAGACATCACGCTTGATTTCCGTTTTATTGGAAGTTGTCGCTGTTACCTTCGCTGCTCGGTTACGGTTTCCCAATCTGATAAATAAAGGACAGGTGCAACGGCTCATTTTAATGTTTTTGATTTCAACATCATAAACTTTTGCCCCGTCGCACGCTTCAATTGAAATTCCCGAAACCGCACCGGGATATAAATCGGTCATAAAGAGTGTACAGTTTTCAACCTTTACATTGTGAATATCATATGTTGTTTCCGTTCCGATTTTGAAAGCATTTGTTCTCGACATCAATTCGCAGTCTTTAATATAAATTGTATGCATTTCGCCTTCGCAACCGCACCAAGTTGCATTTTTCAAAACTATTGCATCGTCGGCGGTTGAAACGAAGCAACGGCTGATTTCAACATTACTGCTTCCCGCTATATCAAATCCGTCTGCGTTTGCTACATTTCGGTTATTGTTAACAACGGAATTTTTTATCTTAACACCGTCGCAATTAAGCATCTTATATGTCCACCACGGCGAATCTTCGAAAACAATATTCTCAATAAGTACATTTTTGCATTTATCGGTCAAAAGTATGGAACCGTATTTACTCTCATGTGCAAACCTCAACTGTGCACGGTAATCCCGGCGCATTTCGATAACATCAATAATCTCACTTGGCGTAAAGCTATTTTCCTTTACAGGCTTTCTGCCGAAAAAGGTTCCGTTTCCTATTATTTTTCCGCCGCCGGTCAATGTTATGTTTTCACATTCTTTTGCATAAAGCATAGCATTGTGCCGATATCCGCTACCGTTTTTGTTAGCGCAGAGGGAACTTCCCTTCTCGATAAAAAGCGTTATCCCCGACCGCAAATACAAAGTATTTACCGTAAAATTTCCGCCCGAAATCAAAACAGTTGTTCCGCCCTGAGAAAAACATTCATCAATCGCCGTCTGTATCGCAACGGTGTTTTCTTTATCTGATTTTGAAGCATCCGCTCCGAAACCCCTTATATCATAGGCCTTTTCCGGCGATTTCTGTTGAAAAATATATTTTTCAATCGGGCAGTATTCGGAAAAATCCCCTTTTCGAACCTCGGTATATACATCACCTGTTGTTACTCTTAAATCCTTGCCGAAAAACAATGTATTTAATTTATCTTTTAATGTTCTTACTTTTTTCATATGGTATTCCTTCAACCGTTCCCTTTAAGGTTAAGTTTTACTTCTCTGAAGCGTTCGGGCAACTGCGATAACGGAATATTCGCAGGCACATCCGTTGTTCCGTATTGCTTGGCGGTTTGATAGTACCACTGCTTAAATTCCAAAACTTTAAGCGTTTCCTTCAATTCTTCGATTTTTGTTTCAACTTGTATTTTTTGGTTTGTAATAATTTCCAAGCGCTGTTCGACGGTTTCATCTCCCAGCATTGCCATTTCAATAAAAATTTTAATATCGGACAGTTTCATTCCCGTTTTTTTCAAACATTCGATTACTTTAAGCCATTCGTAATCACTGTCTTTGAAAACTCTTATTCCGCTTTCGGAACGCTCTACAAACGGCAGCAACCCTTCTTTGTCATAATAACGAAGAGTCGACGGCGCAACCGAAAGTTTTTTTGCCATTTCACTCACTTTGTAAACCATATAAATTCTCCTCGGAAAATTTTAATAAAATTCTTGACTTAAAGTACACTTTAACTTATATAATATTCTTGAAGATTATAGCAATTCTTCACGGCTTTGTAAACACGGTAATTTGAAAGGAGCACTTTTATGAAATACATTACACTTTCAAACGGAGTAAAAATGGATATGCTCGGATACGGAGTATATCAAGTATCCAAAGAGGAATGTGAGCGCTGCGTACTTGACGCTCTTAAGGTCGGATACCGGTCAATCGACACCGCACAGTCATATTTTAACGAAGAAGAAGTCGGAAGAGCAATCAAAAAAAGCGGAATTGACAGAAAAGAAATCTTTTTGACAACAAAAGTATGGATTGAACATTACGGTTATGAAAAAACAAAAGCATCCGTCCTTAATTCAATGGAAAAACTTCAAACCGATTATCTTGACCTATGCCTTTTACATCAGCCTTTTTCCGATGTTTACGGAGCATACCGTGCTTTAGAAGATTTATATGACGAGGGAAAAATCCGTGCAATCGGAATTTCGAACTTTTATCCCGACAGAATGATTGACCTCGCATCTTTTTCCCGCATAAAGCCGATGATAAATCAAATCGAAATTCATCCGCACAATCAACAAATACAAAGTAAAATCTGGCACGATAAATATTCGGTACAACTTGAAGCATGGGCGCCTTTCGGAGAAGGAAGAGGCGATATGTTTAACCTCGAAGCGTTAAAAGAAATCGCCGCTAAATACGGTAAATCGGTTGCTCAGGTAATTCTCCGCTGGCATATTCAACGGGACATCGTTGTTATTCCCAAGTCAACTCATATTGAAAGGATGAGAGAAAACTTAGATATTTTCGATTTTGATTTAAGCGATGAAGATATGCTTAAAATAAAATCTCTTGATAAAAACGAAAGTTCCTTCTTTTCACATACCGATCCCAATATGGTTGAATGGTTTGTAAAAACGGTGGAGCAAAGAAAAAACAAAACCTCTTCGCAAGGTGAAGAAAAGAGTTGGTAAAACGGTCTTTTATTTTACTGCTAAGGAATAAATCACCGCTCAAAAATTCATTAAATCAAATTCGCAATATTAAGGAGAAGCATTATGAAAAAGAAAATTTTAATTTTATCCGGAAGTCCGAGAAAAAGCGGAAATTCAGATATTCTTTGCGATCAATTCGCAAAAGGTGCCGCTGAGTCCGGACATGATGTCGAAAAAATCCGTGTAGCCGAAAAAAATATAGGATATTGCCGTGGCTGTTATGCCTGTGCAAACAACGGCGGAATATGTGCAATCAAAGACGGTATGGCGGAAATTATGCAAAAAATGATCGACTGCGATGTCATGGTTCTCGCAAGTCCCGTTTATTTTTACTCGATTGACGCTCAGCTTAAAGCGGTTATTGACAGAAGTGTTGCTCGCTGGACAGAAGTTAAAAACAAAGAATTTTATTACATAGTTACTGCCGCAGACGGTGAGAACGAAGCCGCCGAAACAACACTCGCCTGTTTCAGAGGATACGCCGAATGTGTTGAGGGCGCAAAGGAAATGGGTGTCGTTTACGGAATGGGTGCTTATGAAAAAGGTGAAATAAAAAATTCGAACGCAATGAGCATCGCTTACGAAATGGGCAAAAATGTCTAAAAGCATAGACTGAAAAACAGGTGGCTTTACCACCTGTTTTTTTACTGTTTATTTTCGGAGCACTTTGTTGCAAGAACGCTCTCGTAAATAAGGGTATTTCGTCTGTATGACTGAGTATATCCCGATAAATATTGCGAAGCGATAAAGTTCCATAAACAATACTCCGTTTCAATCCCGTTTTGCGAATTTTCTCTAATCAGCTCTTCATATTTTCGGATAATCTGCGTCAAATATTTTGCACATAGTTTTATCGAAAACTGAGGGTCGGTCATTTTTTCCAAAAAAGTGTACGGAGATTCTGAGATAAGTTCTTTTGCGGTTGACGGTTTAATTTGCGCAAGGCCGATTGAATAATCTTTTTCAATAACTCTTTTTTTGAAAAACTTCACTGCGATTTTTTCGGCAATCACATAAAACACGGAACTTCTGTTCACATATTCCAAGCACAAAATCGTTTCCAAAATATCTTTATCAATTCCGTTTGCGAGCGCTTCCCTTTCGATTTCATTATCGAAAGATAAAACATAACCGCACTCCAAATCAATTTGATTGATTACTATTCTTATATCGGCATGAAGAGTGTTAATATCTCTGTACTTTGCGTTCATATTGTCCGATATAAACGCATATTCAAGCGGAATAGGAACTATATACAGCACAATCGTTACAATTGTACTCCAAAAATCACTTGAAATAATCAACATCGGCTTGCCTGAAGTAAAAGAGGGAATAAGTTGGTAAAGCGTCCACAATACATAGAACATTGAAGCTGCAAAATTTAACAGGCACGAAAAGAAATATTTAGTTTTCATTTTATTCCATCTGCTGAAAAACGAAATTCTTGAGAGTGCTGTCCAAATCTGTAAAAATTCTTTCACAAAAAATGCCGTAAGCAATATACTGTTGTCGAACGAAAAATAACCGAATAAAACGCACACCGCAACCGTAATCAGTATCTTCACAAAAGAAGATTTGAAAATTCTGTTGATATCGGGCGATACGGTAAACGCTCTTACGGAAAAATAGTCAGCGGGTTTGACGGCAAATTGCAAATTGTTTAACAAAATCAGCACCGCAACAACCAAAGCCGTTTTCAAAAGTTCCGTATATGTAAAAGTAATCATAGCCTCACCTCTTTTAATCTCTAAATATAATATATCACCGACAATATAAGATTGCAATTGAATTTTTCGATAAAAAAAGCCATAACCGACTTTAAGACGGTTATGGCTTAACTGTTCTTATTTCTTATTTGGAAACGGGAACATTGATTTCAAGGTCTGTCAACGGGAACGAACAGCAGGGATGAATACAACCGAACTTGTAGTCAGCTAAACGGCGGTATTCAAGATGCTTCGGAACATAAACTTTACCGGAAATAAGGTGTGAATGGCAGAAACCGCATTCACCGCTTCGGCAGCGTGCAGGTACCGAAATTCCGTTCTTTTCAAGAGTCTGCATAACAGAGTCGCTTGAAAGACCTTCAACTGTGCGTGTTTCGTCCTGAATTGTAACGGTAATTTTAACCTTTTCCGGAACACCCTGAGGATAATCTTCCTGAGTCTGCGGATTATGGAATTCACCGAACATTTCATGACGGACATATTTCTTGGGAAGGTTGAGTTTTTCAAGTTCTTTGTCTACGAATTTATACATCTGCTGAGGTCCGCAAAGGAAAATCGAATAAGGTTTATCAGCGGGTGCATATTTCTTGATAAGGTCAGCGGTGATGAAACCTTTCTCGGTTCCTTCAACTTCGCCTTCCTGATCACTGAGAACATGAACAACTTTGATTTTATCACATTTCTTTTCAAGTTCCGCAAATTCATCACGGAAAAGAATGTTGTCATAGTTACGGCTGCCGTAAAGAAGAATCATATTGAAATCTTCATCGCCGTCGGCAATAGCGTTAGCCATTGATTTGAAAGGAGTAATACCGCTTCCGCCTGCAAGACAGATAACTGTCTGAGCGTCTCTTAACGGCTGATACTCAAAGTTACCCGACGGAGCGGAAACTTCAACCTCTGTTCCGACTTCCCATGTATCGAAAATGTATTTCGACATAAGTCCGCCGTCAACAAGTTTAATTGTAAGAGTATATTTACCTTCAAGAGAATCTTTCGGAGAAGATGAAATCGAATATGCTCTTGTTATGGGCATACCTTCGATTGTTTCGAAAACGGTAAGATATTTACCGGCACCGAAATAAGCAAGTGCTTTAGTTCCTCTTTTTTCGTCGGGAACGAGTGTGAAAGTTTTGCAGTCCTCCGACATCTGTTTAACATCAGCGATTTTAAGATACTGACGGTTAGGATGAAGAGCCTTTGCAATTGCGGTAGCGTTATCTGTATAAGTCGGGAGAGTTGCAGGTGCATTCTTTATTCTCGACTGTCTTTCGGGGATAACAGATACAAATTTAGTCGCTTTAAGCGGTTTAAGAATTCCCATATTATTTGCCCTCCTTCTTCAACGCTTTAATTGTGAGATTTGCTGCCTTTTCACCTGTATAATAAGCTGAATAGTAGCCGTCTCCACGCTCCTGAGAAGCGCCGCAGAAAATAAAGTTTTCGAACGGTTTATCCGCTTCGAACTGAATTGTACGGGGAAGCATACTATCCCATTTTTCAAGCCAATATCCGTAAGGTGTACCCTGAGGAGTATTGAGGTATCTTGCAAATGTAGGCGGCAAACCGATTTCGATTTCCTCGATATAAGGCATAATTTCAATGTTAAGTGCCTTTTCGCAAGTTTCAATCATATCTTTAGCGACTTTTGTCTTAAATTTCTTATAATCCTTAGGTTCAACATCCTTCATTATATCTCCGATTGTCATACCGGTAAGGAAGAGAGTACAGGTTCCGTCGGGTGATGAATCGGGAATAATTTCGTTAAGGCAGTTGATAATGCAGTATCCGCTGAAGTATTTATCAACAAGAGCAAACTGCTCATCGGAATCCGAAGTCGGTGCAATAAAGGTTGAATAGTCGTTAATACCGAGTTCCTTTATGCTCTTGTTCATACCGAGATAAACCGTTGTCAAAGCAGTTGAAACGGTTCTTGCGTTCATAAGCTTAAGCTGTCTTTCCGGAATATCCTTAAAGTCGAACAAATCTTTCCATGCTCTGTCGGGGAAGGAGTTACAGATGAAACGCTTACCGTAAACTTCCTTTTTGCCGTTGATAACAACGCCTGCGGGTTTACCGTCTTTCATTATCATCTTTGTAACTTCGGAATTGTACCAAATGTCTCCGCCGTTATCACGGATTACTTTGTCGAGCGCAAGGCTCATCTCATGGCTGCGAAGATGCGGAATCGAAGTTCCGTTCTTAACATAGCTGTAGAGCATAGCCATATAGTAAAGGAAGTCGAGTTTATCTCCGGGAACACCGAGATAGCACCAATATGTATTGAATATATCCTGTGCTTTTTTGGGCATTCCGAGTGTATCGAGTACATCGTTCATATTGTATGCGCCCATACGGAGAATATCGGGGAAATCCTTAAAGTGAGCGGGAAGTTTTGCCGGATCTTCAAGAGCGTTAAGAGTTTCGAACATACGAATTGACAAGTCAAACGCTTTTCTTGCGCTCTCATAGGAACCGGGAACAAGTTCGTCAAGTTTTCTTGAGAAAGCCTCAAATCCTATCGGCATTCTCGCATCAATGCTGACTTCAACGCCGTCTTCATTGATAAATGTGTCTGTATCGCCCTCTTTTGCGGGGACAACAAGACGGAATGTTGATTCGTGGCTCAAGAAGTCGCAGTCAGCGTCAATACGCTGGAACAATCTTGCCGCAGTATCATCATCGGGGGGATTGCTGGTTCCCGCAAGTTCGTGAAGCGAGGGTTCAAACTCAAATCTGCCTCTTACGAAAGAGGTTGCCGAACCGCCGGGAATATTGTGTCTTTCGAGCAAAAGTGTCGAAAGACCGGCTCTTGCGCAGGTTGCAGCAGCAGCGAGACCGCCGTTACCCGCACCTATTACGATTACGTCATAGGTTTTCATCATCTATCCAACCTTTCTTATTATCATAGATGATATAATTATAACCATTATTATAAATTTAATCAAGTAAAATTATTCATTTTTAGTAAATATGTTAATAAAAATCGTGTTTTTTTACCTTTCGCTCGAATAAAGATTTCAAAAACACGATTTTGCGGATTTCAAAGCATCAAAAAAGGCTTGCCACAAGGCGAAAGCCCTGTAAACAAGCCTTTTTGTCGATAAAATAATTATCTCTTTGAGAACTGAGGTGCACGACGAGCGCCCTTGAGTCCGTATTTCTTTCTTTCCTTCATTCTCGGATCACGAGTAAGGAATCCTGCCTTCTTGAGTTCGGAACGAAGATTTTCGTCATACTGAAGAAGAGCTCTTGAAAGGCCGTGGCGAATAGCGCCTGCCTGTCCTGTAACACCGCCGCCTGTTACTGTGCAAACGATGTCGAATTTTTCTGTCAAGCCTGTAAGTGCGAGAGGCTGACGAACAACGAGTTTCAATGTTTCAAGGCCGAAATAATCATCAATATCTCTGTTGTTGATTGTAATTTTACCGGTACCTGCGTAAACACGAACTCTTGCTACTGATTTCTTTCTTCTACCTGTGCCGTAGAAATAAGGTGTTGAATCGTACATTTATTTTGCCTCCCTTTCTTAAAATTCTCTTACTGTCGGCTGCTGTGCTGCATGAGGATGCTCAGCGCCCTGATAAACATGAAGTCTTGTAAGAGATTTTGCACCGATTGTGTTTGACGGAAGCATTCCCTTAACTGCCTTTGTAAGTACGAACTCGGGTTTTTCAGCCATAAGAGTTTTGTACTGAACCTTTTTCATATTACCGATATAACCTGTGTGGTGGTAATACATTTTCTTTTCAAGTTTGTTACCTGTAAGAATCATTTTCTCAACATTAACAACGATTACGAAATCACCGCAATCCGCATGAGGAGCGAATGTGGGCTTGTGCTTACCACGAAGAAGTGTTGCAGCTTCAGCAGCTATGCTACCGAGAGTTTTGCCTTCTGCGTCAAGAACATACCAGCTACGAGTGATATCGCCTGCTTTGGGCATATAAGTTGACATAACTTTTTCCTCCGAATAATAGTTTTGTTTTATTGCTTGGATATGATACCATCTTATCGCAATTAAGTCAACATCTTTTTTTGTGATTTTTAACCGACAATGGCATTATCTCTTTTTTTCTTCGTTTTTCTTACTTTTTTATATGTTTTGCTCTTTTATTATTTTCGAAAACAAACAGTTTCTTTCCCCGATAAAACGCTTTGAAAATTTGTTTGCTATTTTTTTGTCAATTATTGACATTAATTGACATTTTATGGTACTATTTTTTTGATTTAGTAACTTTTCGGGTTACACAAAATAAAAAACAGAAAACAGGAGCAAAACTATGGAATTTTTGTACGGAAATTTGCTTGAAATTCAATGGCAGCAAGTAGTTATGTGGCTCATTGGCGGCCTGTTGATTTATCTTGCAATAAAGAAAAAAATGGAACCGACTCTTCTTCTGCCGATAGGCTTCGGTGCAATTATGGTTAACCTTCCCTTTTCGGGAGCCGTTTCTCAAACAATAAACGGTGTGCTTGAAACCGGTCCGTTAAGCACTCTTTACGAAGCCGGCATATCGAATGAATTGTTTCCGCTTATTTTATTTATCGGAATCGGCGCAATGATTGATTTCGGTCCCGTACTTTCCAATCCGAAACTTATGATTTTCGGTGCGGCGGCGCAGTTCGGCATTTTCTTCACTCTTTGCATGGCATCAATGTTCTTTGATATAAACGATGCTGCCGCTATTTCGATTATCGGTGCGGCAGACGGACCGACTTCGATTGTCGTTGCGATGAAACTCGGTTCAAAATATCTCGGTGCGATAATGGTTGCGGCATATTCGTATATGGCGCTCGTCCCCATTATACAGCCTCCCGTTATCAAACTGCTCACAACAAAAAAAGAACGCCTTATCCGTATGCCTTACAAACAGGCTTCGGTTTCGAAAACAACAAGAATCCTTTTCCCGATTATAATAACGATTATCGCCGGAATTATCGCTCCGACTTCGGTTGCGCTCATAGGATTTTTAATGTTCGGCAACTTAATCCGTGAATGCGGTGTTCTCGACTCGCTCTCCGATACCGCACAAAATGTTTTGGCAAACCTTATTACACTTTTCCTCGGAATCACTGTTGCTTCGCAAATGCAAGCCGAAAATTTCCTTAAAAAAGAAACCCTTATGATTCTCGGCTTGGGACTTATCGCATTTATATTCGATACCGCAGGCGGTGTTCTGTTCGCAAAATTCCTCAATATATTCCTTAAAGAAAAAATCAACCCCATGATCGGTGCTGCGGGAATTTCGGCTTTCCCGATGTCCGGCCGTATCGTAAACAAACTCGGCCTTGAAGAAGATAAGCAGAATTTCCTGCTTATGCACTCCATCGGTGTCAATGTATCGGGACAGATCGCTTCGGTTATTGCCGGCGGACTTGTTCTTAATTTCTTTATGAATTAAGGGAGGAAAAATTATGTTTTTAACTTTTAATCCGCACGCTTTTATAGATAATCTCTATTATATGGGATTCGGTATGCTCGGAATTTTCGTTGTAATCGGTATAATTATTTTAATAACATACCTTCTTAACTTTATCTTCTCTCCGAAGAAAAAAGAAAGCAAAGAAAACACCGACACCCAAACAGCCCAAAACAAAAAATAAGACCGATAAACAACAAACCCCGTAAGCAATTGCTTACGGGGTTAATTATTTGTTTTATCTTTCTTCAAGCGGAAGATAAATTTGTTTTTCTCCGACGCTTCTGTATGCGGGGCGAATTATTTTATCGGTATTTATAAGTTCTTCAAGTCTGTGTGCGGACCAACCGACAACTCTTGCAATTGCAAACATAGGAGTAAACAGTTCAACGGGAATTCCGAGCATACTGTAAACAAATCCGCTGTAAAAGTCAACATTTACGCTTACACCCTTATAAATTTTCCTCTTTGCGCCGATAACTTCTTTTCCGATTTTTTCAACGGCATTGAAAAGAGCGTAATCGTCTTCCCTGCCTTTTTCAACAGCAAGCGCTTCGACAAACGCCTTGAAAATCTGCGCTCTCGGATCGGATACGGAATAAATAGCATGTCCCATTCCGTAAATCAATCCTTTATTGTCAAAAGCCTGCTTATCGACAAGTTTTTCAAGATAAGCTCTTATCTGTGCTTCGTCTTTTGTATCGCTTACGCTTTTTTTCAAATCTTCCATCATCTGAACGACTTTAATGTTCGCTCCGCCGTGTTTTGGACCTTTAAGGGATGACAGCGCCGCCGCCATAGTCGAATATGTGTCCGATCCTGACGATGTAACAACATGCGTGGTAAAAGAAGAATTGTTTCCGCCGCCGTGTTCCATATGAAGAATCAGCGCCGTATCGAGAACCCTTGCTTCAAGTTCGGTAAATTCTTTATCAGGGCGAAGCATACGAAGGATATTCTCCGAAATCGACATTTCCGGATCGGGACGGTGTATATACAAACTTTCGTCGCACTCATAATGATTATAAGCATGGTATCCGTAAACAGCAAGCATCGGGAAACAGCTTATAAGTCTTAAGCACTGACTGAGTACATTCTCAATGCTTATATCGGCAGCATTGTCGTCATAAGCCGCTAAAGTAAGAACGCTTCTTGTCAAACTGTTCATTATGTCCTTACTTGAAGCTTTCATAATAACATCTCTTGTGAAATTGGTCGGAAGCGAACGCATCGCAGAAAGAACGGCGGTAAATTCTTCAAGTTCCGCCTTGTTCGGCAATTTACCGAAAAGCAAAAGATAAGTCGCCTCTTCAAATCCGAAACGGTTTTTTCCTCTTCCGCTTATTAAGTCAATAACATTTATTCCTCTGTATGATAATTCGCCCGGACACGGAATCCTTTCTCCGTCAACTTCCTTAAATGCTGTAATTTCGGAAATCGTCGTAAGTCCGGCAAGCACACCTTTTCCGTTTTTATCCCGAAGTCCCCGTTTTACGCCGTATTCATCGTACAAGTTCACATCAATGAATCCGTTATCTCTGCACATTTGGGCATGAATTTTATTGTAGTTTTCTATTTCCTGCCTTGTTAAATCCATGTCTTAACTCCTTTCGGGTAATTCGTTTTCGGTTTAATTATAACTTATAATATCATAGATTTGATTAAAATATTGTGAATTTTTGTAAAAACGGCAAGAACATTTCAGCATCCGTTTTTTTTACGAACACCGACTGTTCCTGCCGTAAAAATCAATAAAATATCAGATTTTATCAAGCGCCTGCTGAATATCCGCAATTATGTCATTGACATTTTCGATTCCGACTGAAAATCTTACAAGGTCGGGAGTAACCCCGCACTCGATAAGTTCTTTGTCGGAAAGTTGTCTGTGAGTTGACGAAGCCGGATGAAGAACGCAAGTTCTCGCATCGGCAACATGAGTAACTATTGCCGCAAGTTTCAAATTGTTCATAAACTCTTCGGCTTTCGCTCTTCCGCCTTTAACACCGAACGAAATTACACCGCAAGTGCCTTTAGGCATATATTTCTTTGCAAGGTCATAATCCTTGCTCGACTTAAGCGAAGGATAATTAACCCAAGAAATTTTATCATTGTTTTCAAGATATTCAGCCACCGTCTGAGCGTTTGAAACATGTCTTTCCATACGAACCGCAAGACTTTCCAATCCGATATTGAGAAGGAAAGAACTAAACGGAGACGGAGTCGAACCGTAATCTCTCAAAAGCTGAGCGACAATCTTTGTTATATATCCGGCTTTTCCGAAATCCTTAGCGTAAGTTGCGCCGTGATAACTTTCATCGGGCTGAGTCATACAGGGGAACTTGTCGTTTTGGTACCAATCGAAGTTTCCGCTGTCAACAACACATCCGCCGATAGTCGAAGCGTGTCCTTCCATATATTTAGTAGTCGAATGAGTAACTATATCCGCACCCCATTCAAAAGGACGGCAATTTATCGGAGTCGGGAAAGTGTTGTCAACGATAAGCGGAACTCCGTGCTCATGGGCGATTTTCGCAAATTTTTCAATATCGAGAATATCCAATGACGGATTTGCGACAGTCTCTCCGAATACCGCTTTTGTATTCGGCTTAAACGCCTTATTAAGTTCCGCCTCATCCGCTCTCGGATCAACAAAAGTAACATCGACGCCGATTTTCCTCATTGTAACATTGAGAAGGTTGAAAGTTCCGCCGTAAATCGTAGCCGAACTGACAATATGGTCGCCTGCGCCTAAAATGTTTATCAAAGCAAAGAAGTTGGCAGCCTGTCCCGAAGAGGTCAAAACAGCCGCAACTCCGCCCTCAAGTTCTGCGATTTTCGAAGCAACCGCATCGCTTGTCGGGTTTGCAAGTCTTGTATACATATAACCGGGTTCAAGGTCAAAAAGTTTTGCCATATCCGCCGATGTATCGTATTTATAAGTTGTGCTTTCGTATATCGGCAAAACTCTCGGCTCTCCGCTTTTCGGCTGCCAGCCTGCCTGAACGCACTTTGTTTCAATCGAACAATCAGGAGTATATCCCATTTTAATCACCTTTTAATTATAAATTCTCTTTAATTGCCTCAAGCAATTCATCATAAGTTTCATATGCGGGAAGGTCGGGGTTATCCGCCTTGATTTTATCTGTACTTTTGAAAAGGAAGCCCGCTTTACTTGCGTTGATCATACCGAGGTCATTATAACTGTCTCCGCTTGCAATCGTGTCATAGCCGATTGACTGAAGCGCTTTGACTGTTGTGTATTTCGAATTTTCGACTCTCATCTTAAAGCCTGTAATTTCACCGTCGGGCGCAACTTCGAGCGAATTGCAGAAAATTGTAGGCCAGCCGAGTTTCTTCATAAGCGGACTTGCGAATTCCGCAAAAGTATCGCTTATTATTATAACCTGTGTGAGTGAGCGCAATTCATCGAGAAATTCTTTTGCACCGGGAATAGGATCAATCTTTTCAATCGTTTCCTGAATTTCACGCAATCCCAATCCGTGTTCTTTAAGCACGGAAAGACGCCATTTCATAAGTTTGTCATAATCGGGTTCGTCTCTGGTTGTTTTTTTCAATTCGGGAATTCCGCTTTCCTTTGCGAAAGCAATCCAAATTTCAGGAACCAAAACACCTTCAAGGTCAAGACATACGATATTCATAATTTTATCTCCAATCTTATAAAAATCAGTTTTTATTTAACTTAAATTATATAACATTTCAGCCGTAATTTCAATAGATTATTACCAACCGTCAACTTCGCTTCGTTCAAGCGCTCCGACTATTTTTTTACGCAAAAGCGGATAATCTTTTTCAAGTTGCGCAATCAACTGCTTAACCGACTGCCTTTGAGTGATTTTATCCGCAGGACATTTGCTTTTCACCACCGGCAAATCAAGTTTCGATACCGCTTTAGCAATATCGCTTTCGTAACAAAACACCATCGGTCTTATCATATAAAGGTCTTTCACGGACAAATAAGAAACCGGTGAAAAGCAGCCGATAGTTCCTCCGTTGAGCAGATTCATCATAAATGTTTCTGCGGCATCGTCAAGATGATGACCGAGTGCGATCTTGTTACACCCGTATTCTTTTGCGGTATCGTGAAGAATACCTCTGCGCATTTTCGCACAAAGCGAGCAGGGATTTTTTTCGTTACGCTCAACAAATATAACTTTATACAGATCCGTTCTTTTTATAACATACTCGACATTCAGCCGTTCGCAAAGCTGCCGAATTTGAGAATAATCCCCATCCTCTTCGTTAAATCGGTAATCAAGGGTTATTGCGACAACTTCAAAATGTTTGGGATAAAACTCACGAAGTTTTGCAAGCGTATACAACAATGCAAGCGAATCCTTGCCGCCCGAAACACCGACCGCTATTCTGTCGCTTTCTTCTACCATCGAATACTTATCGACAGCCGCCCTCGTTAAGCTCAAAAGTTTTTTCATTATATCACCGTTAAATATTTTACATTAAATCGGCGCCGTTGTAAATAATTTATAACTTCTCCGAAATAAAAAATAACGGCAGAAATACACCTGCCGTTATTTGAAATTAAAGTAATACTTTTGATAAGAAATCTTTAAGTCTGGGATGCTTGGGATTATTGAAAATCTCATCGGGTGTTCCCTCTTCGAGAATTTTTCCTTCATCCATAAAAATAACTCTGCTTCCGACTTCTTTTGCAAAGCCCATTTCATGAGTAACGACAATCATTGTCATTCCTTCGTTCGCAAGTTCTTTCATTACATCAAGAACTTCTCCTACCATCTCCGGATCAAGCGCCGAAGTGGGTTCGTCGAAAAGCATTACATCGGGTTCCATACAAAGCGCACGCACAATCGCAACTCTCTGTTTCTGTCCGCCCGAAAGTTGAGACGGATACGCATCCGCTCTGTCTTTGAGTC
Source organism: uncultured Eubacteriales bacterium (assembly GCA_964527585.1). Lineage (GTDB taxonomy): Bacteria > Bacillota > Clostridia > Oscillospirales > Acutalibacteraceae > Fimenecus. The sequence goes on along the minus strand of CAZGPE010000010.1, from coordinate 14,679 downwards.
CGACTCTGTCAAGCAGTTCAAGAGCCTGAGCCTCTGCTTCCTCTTTGGATTTTTTAAGAAGTTGCATAGGGGCAATTGTCATATTTTTAATAACAGAAAGATTATTGAAAAGGTTAAAATGCTGAAACACCATACCCATTTTCTGACGGTGCTCGTTTATATTGACCTTTTTGTCGGTAATATCGGTTCCCTCGAAGAAAATATGTCCCGTAGGAATTTCAAGAAGATTAAGCGAACGCAGAAAAGTAGATTTTCCGCTTCCCGAAGGTCCGATTATAACTACAACTTCACCTTTTTTAATTTCACAATCAATTCCGTCGAGAGCTTTAACCTCACCGTTATTATAATGCTTTTTAAGATCCTGAACTTTAATAAGAACATTTCCGTTATCTATCACTCTTACGCAACCTCCTTTCGAGTTTGCTTACAAGAGATGTAAGCAGCATAACCACGGCAAGATAAATAAGCGCTACGGTAATAAGCGGAATAAAATATTCGAATGTGCGGCCGGCAATAACATTTCCCGCTTTTGTAAGATCCATAACTCCGACATAACCCGCAACCGAAGTTTCTTTAAGCAAAGCAATAAACTCATTGCACAAAGTCGGAAGAACAGCCTTAAACATCTGGGGAATTACAATATTTTTCATTGTCTGGAAATAATTAAATCCGAGACTTCTTCCCGCTTCGAACTGTCCGTTATCAATCGACATAATACCGGCACGAAAAATTTCCGCAACATAAGCACCGGAATTGATACCGAATGCGAAAATACCGATAAGCACTCCGTCATCCAAAGAGACGAAAATTACAAAATACGAAATCATAAGCTGAACAACAACAGGTGTTCCTCTTATAATCGTAAGATAGACCTGACATAAAAAGTTAAAGAACGAGAGTATGTAATATCCCGCTCCGCCACGCATTTTCATTGACTCTTTGTTTTTGTCGTATGATGTGCGCACAGCCGCTATCACAATACCGATTACAACGCCGACAATAAGGGCACCGGCGGTAATTTTCAGCGTATTGAGAAAACCTTCAACGATTTTCATATAACGGTTGTCTTGAAAAAAGACAAACTTTATGTCATTTATCAGAGATAAATACATCTTTGTTTCTCCTGTCATAACACAAAATTAGGACGGATACAGTCCGCCCCAATTTATCTTCATTTACTTTTAAGGCTGATTATTCGGCAGAAATATACTTGTCAACAATCTTCTGAACCGAACCGTCTGCGATGAGTTCTTTAAGAGCGGTGTTAACCTGATCTCTGAGTTCGGTGTTTTCTTTAGCAAAGCAAATTGCATATTCCTCTGTAACATATTCTGTTTCGAGAATTTTAAGACCTTCGTTAGCCGCAACATAACTCTTAGCGGGTTCGTTGTCGATGATTACGCAGTCGATTTTGCCGGAAACCAAAGCCTGAACGGCAACAGCACCGTTATCATATTCGATAACATTATCCGAGCCGTAATCGTCGGAAGCGTAAATCGCACCGGTAGTATTGGTCTGAGCACCGATTTTCTTGCCTTCAAGGTCATCAATTGATTTAATGTCGGAATCTTCTCTTACGATAACAACCTGAACGCCTGTTGCGTAAGAATCGGAGAAATTAACTTTTTCAAGTCTTTCTTCGTTAACGGTCAAGCCTGCCATACCCATATCGTATTTACCGGTCTGAACTCCGGGAATAACCGATTCGAAAGCGATGTCTTCGATTACAAGTTCCATACCGAGTTTTTCGGCAATAAGAGCGGCAACTTCAGCGTCGATACCGACAATCTTGTCGCCGTCATGATATTCATAGGGCGGGAATTCGGCATTGGTTGCCAATGTAAGTGTCTTCTTTTCCGTTGTCTTTGTGCCGCAGGCAGCAAATGCGCAAACTACAACCGCAACTGCCATTACAAGCGCTATAATTTTTAATGCTTTTTTCATTTCTTTTTCCTCCTGATAATTTATGATTTTCGATTATACAACTTTCTGTAAAAAAATGCAAGTATTTTGCATAAATATTCGATTTTTATATATTTTTATTTTTTTTGAATACAATCAGTTTGCTGAAAACATAATTGAGAATCACAACCGCAACCGATACGGTAATCTTAGCCGCCGAACCTTGAACGCCGAATAACGCCATATCAAATCCCGCTTCGACCAAAAACGGAACCGCAAAGACCTCAAGCACTCCCGTTAATGCTCTTGCACCGAGAAAAGAGATAAACTCTTTCAATGTTTTATAAAACGCAAAACTTTTGCTTTCGAAAACCCATATCTTATTTGTTATAAACGCAAATAACACCCCGCCTATCCAAGCGGCAGCATTACTGAGAGTTATTTTTCCGCCGTTTCCGATACTTTCGGGTAAAACGCTCACAAGCACGGTATAAATTAACCAGTTAACAGCGGTTGTAAGCACGCCGAATATAAAATATATTATCAGTTGCTTATGTTTTATAAGAAGCGATTTGATTTTATCCATACAATCTCCCGTCAGTCAAAATCACGGTTTTAGCAACCGTTTACCTGCCGTATCAGTCCGTTAAACAACGCAAGGAACTCTTCCTCGGTATCTTTAATCGGTTTTATGCTCTTTTTCAAATCCACGCCGATAGGTGTCGGATTGTCAATCAGTTTTTCTCCGTTAAACAAAAGAAATTCATAATACAGCATTGCATCGTCAATCTCTTTTACAAGCAAAACATCTTCGTTTGTGATTTCTCCGATATATTTAGAGAATATAACATCCTGATACACTTTTTCGATTTGAGAAAAATAAGGAATTTTCAGTTTCAAAGGTCTTGTCATATCTCCGATATACGCTTCGGCAGCATCATGAAGCAAACATAAAAGCCGAACCTTTGCCGTATAGCCTCTGTTTTGCGCTTCAATACAGCAATTGACCGAATGTCTCGCAACCGAAAAGAAAGTGTCGAAATGGCCGTTTGCTCTTGTCATCATAGAAAGGGCATGGGCAATATCTCCGATTTCAATGTCATCGGGTTTCGGCCGAGTCGGGTCAAAACGAATATGGCTTATTGTTGAGATACAGTTTTTATCAATCATATTATTCCGTCCGAAATTTATTATTCGAAAAAATCCGTGTTATTACTATAACATTTTTCCTCGGTCTTTTCAACATCAATAAAATATCGTATAATAATATGCGGCGGTGATGATATGGGTATGTTTTACAGAACTTTTAACGATGAAATGATCGAACTTTTCGGAGAAAAAGTATACAAACTTTCGCTTGACGGTGCTATGACCTGCCCCAACAGAGACGGAAAAGTCGGAACAGGCGGATGCATTTTCTGTTCACAGGGCGGGAGCGGAGACTTTTCGCAAAAACAATGCGCAAGTATATCCGAGCAAATCGAAAAAGCGAAATCTCAGGTTTCTAAAAAATACAAAGGCAATAAATATATTGCTTATTTTCAAAGTTATACCAACACCTATGCCGATGTAAAATATCTTGAAAGCATATTTTATCCCGCAATAAACCACCCCGATACAGTAGCCCTTTCAATCGGGACAAGACCCGACTGTCTGCCGGAAGATGTTCTCACCCTTCTGAAAAATCTCAATGCCGTAAAGCCCGTTTATGTCGAACTCGGACTTCAAACTTCAAACGACGGTACCGCACGCATTATAAACAGAGGCTACACTACAGATGTTTATGCCAAAGCCGTAAAAGATTTGAAAAAAATCGGCGTTAAAGTTGTTGTTCATTTGATTTTGGGTCTGCCTTTCGAAACAAAAGATACTATGAGACAATCCGTAAAATATGCGGTCGAAAGCGGAGCCGACGGAATCAAACTACAACTTTTGCACATTCTGAAAAACACAAAACTTGTCGAGATGTACGAAAACGGCGAAGTGAAAACTTTTGAATTCGACGACTATGTAAACACCGTTTGCGATATGCTTGAACTTATACCGCCAAATGTAACCGTTCACAGAGTAACGGGCGATGCACCGAAAAGACTGCTTATCGCACCGCTTTGGTCGGCAGACAAGAAAAAGGTATTAAACGCAATCAATGCTCAACTCAAAAAAAGAGCCGGCTTAAAATAAGCCGGCTTTCTCATTTTTATTAAAGAACATAAATGAGGACATCTCTTGAGCCCCATTGTTTACAATCCGATTTCGAATTCATAAACAGGTCAACCGTAAACTTGCCCTTATTTACAAATCCGCCCGTGTCGGCTGCAATACAGTAACCGTAAACTATACCGTCGGTTGAAACAATCCAAAGTTCCGTTCCGTAAGGGAACTGTTTGGGATCGACTGCGATATAACCGGGTTTAACCGTTCTTCCGCTTGCTGTCTTTGATCCGGCAGAAGCCGTATATGCCGCCGCTTTTCCGGAAACCACCTTTTTATAGGATGTAGGTACACCGTTTTCAACTTTAAGAGATGAGGGCATATTCAATTCCGAAATCGGTGTTCCGCCGTTTTTAAGAGATGCGACGGTTAAAGTTGCCTTCTTTTTCGTTCCGACAGTTTTAACGCAGTTTACCGCTTCTTTTGTTACAGTCTGCGAAACAACCGATGAGGATGAATACTTTCCGTCAACGATTTTGTCGGAATATACAACGGTTTTAGAGCCGTTGGATCCTTTTTGTGTGATTTGAGTCTCGCCTTCGTACATTTCGGCGGACTTAACTGTCTGAGTTGAATATTTAACTGTTTCCTGCGCCGTTCTTTGAACATACTCGACACGGTAAACCGTAATCGTCATATTGTCATAAAGCGTACTGTCAAGTTTGGGTGAAACCTCATCGTTTGCACCGAGGATAATGCCGAGTTTGTCAAGCGCATCTTTTACGGTTCCGTCTCCGATTTTAGCCGAATTTGATATTCCGTCGGCTGTAACGGTGATGTTATATGCGTTTTGAAGTCTTATATCCATACCGTCGGAAAGAACCGTCTGTGTCGGGAAATTAACAAGAATATCTTCGCTTAAAAATATTCCCTTTGAATTAAGTAAATCGGAAACCGTTCCGGCAAAATGTTCCGAAGAAATGTTTCCTTCAATATCGGTGAAATTAAAATCTGCAACACGGTAGATTGTAATAACACTGTATTCACCTACGCAAAATTCCGAAAGGTCAAGAACATCATCTTTTACGGTTGAAATTCCCGCCTGATCGACTATTGCCTGAGGATTTGATTTGAAAGTCGTAACTCTCGTGATTTCCGAACCGTCATAAATATCAACATCGTATGTGGTCGGAGAGGCAGCAAAAGCGGTTCCTGCGCACATTACCGCAAGGACAATTATCAAAGCCGTTACTCTTGAAAGAGTTTCACGGGTTGCCTTCGCATAGCCTTTTAATTCTTTATTCATCATTATGCTCCTTTAACTCATACCTCTTCGATTGGACCTTTGCTTAAAGAGGCTGTTGGACACAGACCGTTTTCAAGTGAATTTCGGCAAAATCGCCGCTTAAAAAAGGTAGTTTTTTTGTGTCTCTGTTATTCTCGCTTTTTGACTTTTGCCATTATATTCACTCATTTGTGAATTGTCAAATTTTTCGAAATGAATTTTTTGTGCATTTTTCACAAAACGAAATGTCAGAAAATGTCAAAACGCTGATTTTAAGCCCAAAAGAATTTAGCGTGTTAAAGCGATTTCGGTGAATATTTGTGAAATTGTTAAAAAATCAACTTGAGTGGCGGACAAAGTGTGATTTTCGCCGTAAAAAAGCCCTTAAAAAAGCTGGTTTTTTCAAAATATTCTATATATAGTATATTATTCGGTGGTGATTTAATTCTTTTTTTGCGGATTTTTTTGAAAAATAAGGCGTTTTTTTCATACAATTCACCTCTAAGGGCTTAAAACCGTATGTTTTTAGGTGTTTTTTATGGGAATTTGGAAATTTCTTCAAATTTAATGGAATTACAATAATAATTATGGTAAAATACAGTAAGATGCTACTACCGATTTAAGAGGTTAAAAAAATGAAAAGTTTCACTGTAAAAAACAACGACGCCGATCAGCGTCTTGACAAATTCATAAGAAAAACAGTCCCTAATTTGCCGTCTTCTCTTATGTACAAATATATAAGAACAAAAAGAATAAAAGTCAATTCGAAAAGAGCGGAAATATCCACAAGATTAGCTCTCGGAGATGTTGTGGATATGTATATTAACGATGAGTTTTTTCAAAAAAGCGAAAAGCGTTATGACTTTATGAATGCTCCTAAAAGTCTCGATATAATTTACGAAGACGAAAACATAATCCTTCTCAACAAAAAGCAGGGTGTGTTATGCCATCCCGATGACAAAGAGTTTGTCGATACTTTAATCGGCAGAATAAAACGCTATTTATACGAAAAAGGAGAATACATTCCCGATTCCGAAAATTCTTTCGTCCCCTCTCTCGTAAACAGAATAGACAGAAATACCGGTGGAATCGTAATCGCCGCCAAAAATGCCGAGAGTCTGCGTATTCTCAATGAAAAAATGAAAAACAGAGAACTTCATAAATACTATCTCTGTGTTACAGTCGGTACTCCGAAACAAAGCAGCGCAATCCTTGACGGATACCTTGTTAAAGACGAAAACAAAAATACGGTTAAAATTTCGAAAAAAGCAACCGAAGGTGCAAAAAGCGTCAGAACAAAATACACCGTTCTTGACAGCCTTGACGGACTCAGCCTTGTAGAAATCGAACTGCTTACAGGAAGAACCCATCAAATCAGAGCACATATGGCATCCATCGGATGTCCGCTTTTAGGCGACGGAAAATACGGCAAAAATCAAGACAACAAAAAATTCGGCGGATACAAAAAACAGCTTCTTTATTCATATAAACTTTCGTTTAATTTCGAAACCGATGCGGGAATTTTGAACTATCTGAACAAAAAAGAATTTGAAATTCAAGATGTTTGGTTCAAAGAAAATTTCTATTCGGTTAGGTAAAATTCGATAATTTCTCTATACTATTATATATAGACAGAATTTACGGGGTGAAAAAATGTTCTCAAGAGTTACAAGCGTAGGTCTTTTCGGAATGGAATCGTACTTAGTCGAAGTTGAAGCGAATCTCGGTTCAGGTCTTCCGAGATTCGACATAGTCGGACTTCCCGATGCAGCCGTAAGCGAATCGAGAGAAAGAGTGCGTGCGGCAATCCACAATAACGAATACGATTTCCCGGTATCACGAATAACAGTCAATCTCGCTCCCGCAGACAAGAAAAAAGAAGGTCCGGTTTATGACCTTCCCATACTTATCGCCATCCTTAAATCAACGGGACAGTTAAGAAAAGATACTGACAACTGCGCATTTGTCGGAGAACTTTCCCTTAACGGTGATGTTCAGCGGATAAAAGGTGTACTTCCGATGGTTATCAGAGCAAAATCGGAAAAAATCGAAAATATTTTTGTCCCCTACTCAAACCGACACGAAGGAGCAGTTGTTAAAGGAATAAATGTATATCCCGTCAAAACCGTCCGTGAATTGCTTGACCACTTAAACGGTGTCAAGACACTTGAGCCGGTTTCCGATACCGATTATGCGGAACTGAACACTTCCCTTGATCTCCCCGATTTTGCGGATGTTAAAGGTCAGTACCAACCTAAAAGAGCTTTGGAAGTCGCCGCCGCAGGAAGTCATAATGTTATGATGATAGGCCCGCCCGGTTCGGGAAAAAGTATGCTCGCAAAAAGAATTCCTTCTATTCTCCCCGATATGACTTTCGAAGAATCGCTTGAAACAACAAACATCTACTCCGTTTCGGGCAAACTTCCGTCGGGAGTATCGCTTGTTAAGGCAAGGCCTTTCCGTTCGCCACACCACACCATATCTCCGGCAGGTCTTTCGGGCGGCGGCACGGTTCCGACAGCCGGCGAAATTTCCCTTGCTCATAACGGTGTGCTGTTTCTTGACGAACTTCCCGAATTTTCACGCAGTGCGATGGAAATCTTGCGTCAACCGATCGAGGACGGAAAAATCACAATAGCAAGAGTTGCCGCTACATATTCTTATCCGTGTTCGGTTATGCTTGTGTGTGCGATGAATCCGTGTCCGTGTGGAAATTTCGGGCATCCGACAAAGCCGTGCACCTGCGTTAAAGGTGCTCCCGCACGCTATCTCTCAAAGGTCAGCGGTCCTCTTCTTGACCGCCTTGATATACATATCGAAGTGCCTGCCGTTGATTACGACGAACTTTCTTCAAACGAAAAATCCGAATGTTCTGCCGACATAAAAAAACGGGTCGATGCCGCAAGAAAAATTCAACAACAGCGTTTCGAAAGAACAAATGTTACCTGCAACGCTAAAATGACAGCGGCATTAACAAGAAAATACTGTCAGACAACCGAAGATGCCTCAAATCTTCTCAAGGCGTCATTTGAGCGTTTGGGACTTTCCGCAAGAGCTTACGACAAAATTCTCCGTGTATCAAGAACAATAGCCGATCTTGACAACTCGGATATTATCAATTCCGATCATATTATGGAAGCGGTACAGTACAGAAGTCTCGACAGAAAATTTTGGAAAACTTAAAACATAAAAGTAAAAACGGTCTGCCCGATTGAGCAGACCGTTATTTTATTCATCCGTTTTTATCTTTTTACCGAAGCGTATCTGATTTACGGCAAAACCGCAAAGTACAACAAGCGCCAGCGGAATCAGCAAAATAAGAAGCAACAAAACCGAAATAATGATTAAAGGCAATCCTTTACTGCTTTTAATTCTTCGAGGCGGAGTTGATTTTTCTTCTTCTTTCACCGAAGTTTCATCCGAATTAAACGGCATTATCGGTAATTCGGTATTATATGCCGGTATTCCGCTGTTATGAAGAAGCGGTTCGGCAAGCGAATAAAGACTGTCGGAAACTTTGAGAATTTTCCCTATATTGATATGTAAAGTTTCCAACACCGAATCAATAATACTTATAAGTCCCATAGCGATTTTATACTGAGGGTCTTCGGGATTGTAAAGATTTTCTCCGCCGTAAAGATTCATTACCATATCTATAATAAAATCAACGACACTGTCGTTTTTAATTGCGGCATAATCCTCTTTTTTCAGTCCCGTTTCTTTTTTTGTCCATTTAGCGACGGTGCCTATTGTAAGTTTGTTGAGAATTTTAGCAAACGGCTTTATAATCCATCCAAATTTATAGATGACCTTCTTTTTAATGCTCATCGCCGTTACCATATTCGCAAAAGTTTCCGTATCTCCGGCAGCGGCTTTTACCATATCCTTTATCATACCCGAAAGTTGATGCTTCAGCATTTGCTTAACATCTTTATAAGGCATATCGAAATCCGGCTTTTCGGTTATAAAATCGGTTGAAGTTAAAACTTTATTTCGGCTTTCGTCAACCGTAACCGTCCTGATAACTCCGGGATAACCGATCGGTGAAGCGGTAGCGAGAGTATAAAAAGTATTGCCTTTCTTTGAAACGATTTTATCAATACTGTGAATATGTGTATGTCCCGTGAGCATAAACTGCATTCCCAAATCGGCAAACTGTTCACGGCGAACATCAAAATCTCCGAACATATCATTCTTTCCGATAAGTGCATATATCGGTGAAGGAGCAATCAAGGGATGATGCGTCATCGAAAGAACAAACTCTCCCTGTGCTCTCGCCTTTTCCACCTGCTGTTTAATCCATTCAAAACAGTCGTCGGAAACACCGCTTTTTCCGGAAAGATTCTTATCATCGTTTATCGCAAGAAGTCGGTATCCCTGCGCAAGTTTGACCGAATAAGACATACTCGGAAAATGGACCGAATCCGCTTCATCGGGACCGAATTCACGGTACATTTCGAACAAATCCTCACGCTTTGCGGCAGGAATTTCGACTTTTTCGTCTCCACGGTACGCGTAGGTCTTGCCGTCGTCTTGGAAATCGTGAGTTGCGGTAAGAACATAAACTCTTTTGCCCGATTTTTTCAAATCTCTGAGCATCTCGATAAATTCAGCGTGCGAATCAAAATCGCCGTTTGAAGTTGTATCTCCCGACAAAAGCACAATGTCGGTTCTGTCATCTTTTTTTATCTGTTCGAAAACCGCTTTAAGTGTTTCTTCCGCTCTTTCAAGCAAAAGTTGGCTTTTCGAATTACCTTTTTCATAAGCCTTTCCGCTTGTTCCGAGTTTTTTAGAGTAATAATGCGTATCGGTTATAACGCTTACAGTTAAAGGTGCTTTTTCCATAGTATCTTCCTTAATATCAATCACGGGCTTTTGTTACGATTTCTTCATTGAGTTTTGCGGCAAGTTCATTAAGCGGCATCGAACCTAAATCGCAGCCGCCTCTCTTTCTTACGGAAACCGTGCCGTCCTCAACCTCTTTATCTCCGACAACAAGCATATAGTTAATCTTCTGCAACTGAGCCTCACGGATTTTATATCCGATTTTTTCGCTTCTGTCGTCGACTTCGACTCTCATGCCGTACTTTTCAAGTTCGTTTCTGATTTCATAGGCTCTGTCATGATGACGGTCTGCAATCGGAAGAATTTTAACCTGAACGGGCGAAAGCCAAAGCGGGAACGCACCTGCATATTTTTCAATAAGAAGAGCAAGTGTTCTCTCATAGCAGCCGATAGAAGTTCTGTGAATAATATACGGATTTTTCTTTGTTCCGTCCTTATCCGTATATTCCATTCCGAATTTTTCCGCAAGAAGCTGATCGACCTGAATCGTGATAAGAGTATCTTCTTTACCGAATACATTTTTAATCTGAATATCGAGTTTCGGACCGTAGAACGCCGCTTCGTCGATACCGATTGTATACTCGAGTCCGAGGTGATCGAGAATTCTGCCCATTATACCCTGAGCTTCATCCCACTGTTCAGCGGTACCGATATATTTTTCGCTGTTATTCGGATCCCATTGCGAGAAACGGAACGAAACATCTTCGTAAAGTCCGAGAGTTTTAAGCATATATGTTGCAAGTTCAAGGCAACTCTTGAACTCATCCTCAAGTTGATCGGGACGGCACATAAGATGACCTTCCGAAATCGTAAACTGACGCAAACGGATAAGTCCGTGCATTTCACCCGAAGCCTCGTTTCTGAAAAGTGTCGAGGTTTCATTATAACGCAACGGAAGATCACGGTAACTTCTCGCACGGTTAAGATATGCTTGATACTGGAACGGACAGGTCATAGGACGCAAAGCGAAACATTCTTTCGTCTCATCGGCAGGATCGCCCAAAACAAACATTCCGTCAAGATAATGATCCCAATGTCCCGATACTTTATAAAGATCGCTTTTTGCCATAAACGGAGTTTTTGTAAGAAGCCAGCCTCTCTTTTGTTCTTCATCTTCTACAAAGCGCTGCAAAGTCTGAATCATTCTTGCACCTTTCGGAAGTAAGATCGCCAAGCCCTGACCGATTAAATCACTTGTTGTGAAGAGTTCGAGTTCTCTGCCGAGTTTATTATGGTCTCTTTTCTTTGCTTCTTCGATTTTCGCAAGATGCTCTTCAAGTTCGGAAGCCTTCGGGAAAGCAACACCGTAAATTCTCTGAAGCATCTTATTCTTTTCGTTTCCTCTCCAATATGCACCGGTACAGGAAGTAAGTTTGAACGCTTTTACCGCACCCGTTGACATAATGTGAGGTCCTGCGCAAAGTTCGTCAAATTCACCCTGCTTATAGAAAGTGATTTTTTCGCCTGCGCCTGCGTGTTCTTTGATAAGTTCGGTCTTGTATATTTCACCGTTTTTCTCAAAAAGTTCAAGAGCCTGCTCGGGTTCCATCTCATATTTTTCAATTGGAAGATTTTCTTTTACGATTTTTTTCATTTCAGCTTCGATTTTTTCGAGAATTTCGGGAGTGAAATTGATTTCCGAGTCGAAATCGTAATAAAATCCGTTATCTACTGCGGGACCGATAGCAAGTTTTGTGTTCGGATAAAGACGCTTAACCGCCTGAGCCAATATGTGCGAAGCAGTATGCCAAAATGTCTTTTTACCGTCAATATCGTCTGAGAAAGTAACAATTTCAAGCTCGCAATCCTGTGTAACGGGAGTTCTTAAATCACAGTATTCGCCGTTAATTCTTCCGCCGAGAGCAGCCTTGTAAAGCCCCATACCTATTGATTTTGCGATTTCGGCAACGGTAATGCCGCTTTCAAATTCCTTGATTTCATCTCTTAAAGTAACTTTAACCATTTTCTTTTCTCCTTTCAAAAAAGAAAAGCACTCCATCCCATAATATATGGGATGAAATGCTCATAAATAACATTCCACGGTTCCACCCGTATTGCGAAAAATTTTCGCCGCTTTGATAAACTTTAACGCAGTTATACGGAATACCTTATTCGGTGCTTTCGGTATTCACTCGGGAGCGGTATCCGACCGTGCCGCTTTAATTCCGTTTCAGCCTTTGCGGAATTTCTCTGAAAAAGTGCTTTCGGTTTTCATTCTCCGTCATCGTTTTACATTATTATATGAATATATTATACCTTTAATATTTTCAATGTCAAGAATTGTTTGTCAAAAACCGTTCTAAATCACTTAACAAATAATTTACAATTATTTCTGCATAAAATGTTGACAAACGCATAAAATACAGTTAAAATTAACAGTGTTAGCACTCAGGAATTAAGAGTGCTAACAAGTGCTAAAAGATAAGGGCGGTGTGAAAATGAGTATGACCGAGCGAAAAGAAAAAATTCTTGCCGCTATCGTTGAGAAGTATATTCAGACCGGAGAACCTGTCGGTTCAAAAGCTCTTGTCGACTCTCTCGGAATCCCCGTTTCATCCGCTACAATCCGTAACGATATGGCTGACTTAATCGAAATGGGTTATCTTGAACAGCCTCACACTTCGGCAGGCCGTATCCCTTCAAATCAGGGATACAGATATTATGTTGAAAATCTGATGACCGCTTACGATATGTCTCCGAGCGAAAAAAGTATTATAAACTCAAAACTCCGTGAAGCATCGGGCGAACCTCAGGCTGTTCTCGAAAAAGCAAACAACATCCTTGCCGATTTAACTCACTGTGCCGCCGTTTCCACGACTCCTTCGGAAAGTGAAGCGGTTGTTAAAAGAATCGAACTCGTTCCCGTCGGAACACGCACGGCAATGGTTGTTATGCTTACCACAACAGGTATTCTGAAAACCAAGGTTTGCCGTACCGACTCGGAAATTACCATTGATATTGCGGAAAACTTTTACAACATTGTAAAAGCATACTTTATCGGAAAGCCCGCTTCGCTTATAACTATCGCAAAGATACAGACGCTTGCGCTGTCTCTGGGTGAAAAAGCCCTTACGATGACACCTCTGCTTGTTGCTCTGTGCGACCTTGCCAAGCGCAGCGAACGCACCGAACTTCTCTTGGAAGGTCAGTCGAATCTTCTCGGACATAAAGAACTCGAAACCAACGCTTTCGAACTTATGGAATTTTTAAGAAGAGCAGAACCGTTGAACCGAATTTTTTCTCAAAGAAAATCCGAAAAAGCAAATGAGCCGAGCGTACTTATCGGAAAAGAAAATCTTTTCAGAGAACTCCAAAATTCGACAATGATTTTCTCAAAATATTCCATCGGCGGACACGAAAGCGGAACTCTCGGAATAATCGGCCCGACAAGAGTCGATTACGCAAGACTTATACCGAGTATAAAATACCTGACAGATGTTGTCGGAATTATTCTTTCGGACAATATGGAGGATTGATATATTATGGCAAAAAAAGAAAACAAAAAAAGCAAGCCTGTTGAAGAACAGGAAAATGTAACGGTTGAAGTCGAAGAAAATTCGGCACCTTCCGAACTTGATCAACTCAAGCAGCAACTTGCTTCGGCAAATGAAAAGTATTTACGCACTTATGCCGAATTTGACAATTACCGTAAGCGTTCTCAAAAAGAAAAAGAGCAGGCTTATTCAGACAGTAAGGCATCGGTTCTTACGGAACTTCTTCCCGTTTTGGATAATTTCGAAAGAGCGGCAAACAACAAAGAGGCCTCTCTTGAAGATTATCAAAAAGGAATTGATATGATATTTAATCAGTTCACGGATATTCTGAAAAAGACCGGCGTTGAGGCGTTCGGAGAAAAAGGCGAAGAATTCGACCCCAACATCCATTCGGCAGTAATGCACATTGATGACGAAAACGAAAAAGAAAATGTTATCGTCGATGTCTTTTCAAAAGGATACAGACTCGGGGACAGAATTCTCCGACACGCAATTGTTAAGGTAGCAAACTGAATTTACTATAAAAATCACCATTTTGGAGGTATATATCATGGGAAAAGTAATAGGTATTGACTTAGGTACAACAAACTCCTGCGTAGCAGTAATCGAAGGCGGCGAGCCTGTCGTTATCGCTAATGCGGAAGGCGCAAGAACAACCCCGTCGGTTGTTGCGTTCTCGAAAACAAACGAAAGAATGGTAGGTCAGGTCGCTAAAAGACAGGCAATCACCAACCCCGACAGAACAGTTTCTTCAATCAAGAGACATATGGGTTCCGACTATAAAGTCGACATTGACGGCAAAGGATACACTCCTCAGGAAATTTCCGCAATGATTCTTTCAAAACTTAAATCCGATGCGGAAAGCTATCTCGGTTCAAAAGTAACCGAAGCTGTTATCACAGTTCCCGCATACTTCACCGACGCACAGCGTCAGGCAACTAAGGACGCAGGTAAGATCGCAGGACTCGAAGTTAAGAGAATTATCAACGAGCCTACCGCTGC
>CAZGPE010000009.1:0-63473 GCA_964527585.1 uncultured Eubacteriales bacterium | reverse complement strand
CTACATTGGGAGAGTTTACGGGGAAAACTTTCTCTACACCTACACCGTAAGCAACACGGCGAACTGTAAATGTTTCCGAAACACCGCTGCCTTTACGGGCAATGATTGTTCCTTCGAAAATCTGAATTCTTTCTCTTTCACCCTCACGGATTTTAACATGAACCTTAACAACATCACCGACATTGATGTTGGGGCGCTCAGCCTTGAGCATACCTTCTGTCATAACTTTTAATGCGTCCATAATGAACCTCCAAAATTGTTTTCAAGCGTTCATTCCGTAAAATACATACGCAGAGGACCGCCCGCTTTAATGTTGCCATTAACTGCCGTTTGCACCGATAAAACAGTGCAAGCGCCGAAATGCTAAAATATAATATCACACACCGGGACAAAATGCAAGTGTTTTTTTATTTTTATCAACAAAACTCGGTCATATCTTCAAGGAACATTTTTTCCTTTATTACTTCCGAACTTTCTATAAAATCATTTACATCGCAGCATATTGCATCAATCAAAAGAGACGGATTTATATTATTGTTAAGACCCGCTGTAAGAACAACTTTAATACGCACTCCCGATTCGTCTTCGGAAACGGAATAAGAAATAATATTTTCTTTAATATTTATCTGCTTAACTACTTTTTTTCTTCCCTGCTTGCCTTTCTTTTCAACAATGATTTCATCGGATTGAATTTTAGAAGAAACGCTTTTTTCCACTTCGCTTATTTTATCGGTAAAAAGCAAAATGTCGAACTGAGCAAAACGAATTTCATCCGATTTATGAACAGGCTGCGAAACCTCGGTTATAACAATCCCGTCGGGAATTGCTTTATTAAGTCTTTCTTTTATTTCGCCGTCTTCCATTTCTCCGACTATTCGAATATCCACAGATTCGCAAACGCTTTGAAAGCCAAGTGAAAGAGGAAGCGAAAAAGTCATAAAAGGATGAGGATTAAATCCTTCGGTATACCAAAGAGGTATTCCCGCTCTCTTAATCGCCCTTGAGAAACAACGCATTAAGTCGAGATGGGAAATATATTTTGCCATACCTGTTTTTTCAAAGAAAATCCTAACATTTCGCATCACATTTACCTCCGTTGAGTTTTGCCGCACCGCAAGCGGAACATTTCTGTCTGCAATTAGGCGTTGTTATGCTTTGATGCGCTTTTTTGTTTTCCTCAATTAAAAACTCTTTTCTTACTCCGTAATCAAACATATCCCACGGAAGTATCTCATCGAACTCACGCTGACGGTTTGCATAAAACTCCATTGATACGCCACATTCCTCAAACGCTTCTGTCCAAAGGTCGTATCTGAAAAATTCATCCCAACTGTCAAATTTGCAGCCCTTTCTCCACGCCGTTTCGATAACCGAACAAAGTTTCCTGTCCCCACGGGCAAAAACGCCTTCAAGAGCACTTGTGGGAGAATCGTGATAAGAAACCTGAATTTTTCTTGTTTTTATGTTTTCGAGAAGATATTTTTGCTTTTCGTCAAGCATTTGCCGTGTATCCTGCGGCTCCCATTGGAAAGGAGTAAAGGGCTTTGGAACAAAAGATGCAACACTGATGCTTACTGTTACGCCTTTCCCCTTAGGCTTTTCGGGATTAGCATAGTATGTATTAACCACGGTCTGAGCCAAATCTCCGATGCCCTTTATATCTTCGAGGGTTTCCGTGGGAAGTCCCATCATAAAATAAAGTTTAACCGCTGTCCAACCGCCTGCAAAAGCCTTTTTCGCAGTTGTTACGACTTCCGCTTCGGTAACATTTTTGTTTATGGCATCACGAAGTCTCTGTGTTCCCGCTTCGGGAGCAAAAGTGAGTCCGCTTCGGCGTACTTTTTTCAGTTCTTCCATAAGTTCGTCGGAAAAATTATCTACTCTCAAAGAAGGAAGAGATACATTTATTTTTTCCTTTATAGCCCAATCGAACATTTTTGGGATGAGATCTCCGATTTCGGTATAATCGCTTGTACTTAAAGAACACAGCGAAATTTCATCATAACCGGTTGAATCGCAGAGAGCCTTAGCCTGTTTATTAACAACATCACTCGACTTTTCACGGATAGGGCGGTAAATAAATCCCGCCTGACAAAAACGGCACCCTCTTATACAGCCACGGAATATTTCCGAAACCGCTCTGTCGTGAACTATGTCAATAAACGGAACGACAAATTTTTCGGGATAATACGAACTGTTCAAATCGGAAACTATACGCTTTTTGACGGTCTTAGGTGCGCCTTCACGGTTCACCACTTCTTTAATTGTTCCATCCTCTTTATAGAAAACATCATAAAAAGCCGGAACATAAACTCCTTCAAGCTGCGCCGCCTCACGCAAAAATTCAAGTTTAGTCGAACCTAGTTCTTTATGTTTTTCGAGCAAATCTATCAGTTCATTTACAATTTCTTCTCCTTCGCCGGGAGTAAAAATGTCAATAAAATCGGCAATCGGTTCGGGATTGCATACACACGGTCCGCCCGCAACAACGATCGGCGTAAGATCGGTTCTGTCTTTACTTTTTACGGGAAGTCCCGCAAGATCAAGCATATTAAGTACATTTGTATAACTGAGTTCATACTGCATCGTAAAGCCGATCATATCGAAATTTTTTATATCGTCTCCACTTTCGAGTGCATACAGAGGTACGCCGTTTTCCCGCATAAGTTTTTCCATATCGTCCCACGGAGCGAAAACTCTCTCGCACCAAGCATCTTCACGCTCGTTTATCATCGAGTAAAGAATCTTCATTCCGAGATGCGACATACCGATTTCGTAATTGTCGGGAAAACAAAACGCATACCTGAACTTAATCTTGTTTTTATCTTTAACAACGCTGTTAAATTCTCCGCCTGTATAACGGGCAGGTTTCTGAACAAATTTCAGCAATTTTTCCTGTTTTTTTGAAAGCATAATCTACCTCTGATTTTTTAATAAACTAATGATACAACAAATATTCGGAAAAAGCAAAACATTCATTTATAAATTTTCGCAACCGAACCGCCTACCCGTTCTATTTTCACATTGACTTGGATATTATACCTTGCTTTTTTCATACTTTCTTCCCATGAAAAAACATTATCCCGGAAATAATCGGGATATGTCCGTTTGAGCCGTCTTCCGAAACCGAACACATCGCTTGAGTCTTTGTTTATACATTCATCTATGCTGTTTTGAACGCATTGCGTTATCGACTTACGGGCGTATTCTCCTATCTCTTCTATATCGTTCAAATCCATTATTTCAAAAACATTTTTGTTAATTTCATTCAAGTCAAGAGAACAATTGATTTTTATATTAAAGCATGGAATTGTGTTTTCTATATCTACGCCGACATCGGTTTTGTTTTTGATTATCTTTGCCGTTACGGTCATTCCGTTCTCACACTCAAAACAGATTTCACCATGACTCATTCTTCCGTTAACCCACAAAATTCCCGTTGCTATTTCACTTCCTTTTTCCCCGACAAGTTTTTCCCTGTTTACAATCGCAGTTGACGAAACCTCTATCACATCATATTCTCCGTTTTTTTCGCATTTCAAAACAGGAAGAACCGCCGAATCCGTTTCAGAAGAAAAGGCGTTTAACAAGTCATATACTCTTGTATTTATGACATTGGAATTAAAATCCGAAGAACTTATAATTTCCTCGGCACGCCTTGCGGGAATAATATTTTCTCCCAAAGAAGCGAAAATAATATCTTGCGCTTTATCGTCTGCGGCGGCAACATAAACAGTTATTCTGTTCTCGGTTGTACGCACAAAATCGTCAAGATAATCGGTAATCCCCTCTTCCAAAAAACTGCGTCCGAAAACAACAATTCTGTTTTGAGAAATCAACGGATCTTTTCCGGTAATATCGGAAAGTGAATTTATCGCTTCGGAAACAGACTTTCCCGTAAGCGAATAATATTTAACGACTTCTTCCGGTGCACCCGATGAAGCGGAGTTGCTCGAAACATCCGTATTCAGAGCCTGAACCGATACAGAAAGTTCTCCGTCTTTTTTGTCAATGCCTATTCCCTGAACAATAATACGATTTTTAAGTTCGGAAGAAGAATTATTTGTTTTGCATCCGCCGAAAAACGCCGTCAAAACAACAAGGGTAAAACACAAAAGTATTTTTCTTTTCAAGTCCGTTTTCCTTTCTTTATCTTTTCCGCAATCAAGAGCAACATCGGAATCAAAACCGTAAAAATCAAAAAAACAGCCGATTTAACCGTTGTATCGGATGAAAATCTGAAATTCGAAATTGAAGATGAGGATACCGTAAGTGCGGCAAACAATACACATCCAGATGCAATAACGGTAACTTTTTTATTTTTTATTTCGAAAGTGCCGCTTAAAATGTCAACAATTATAAAAATCACGAAAGCAATTTTTATAAAAGCGGAAATAATCCACACTCCCGTTAGAAGTCCGTCCAAGCGTTCAATCAATCCGAATTCGGAGAGAACCGCCATCGAATGAATCGGAAACATATTAAGTAATGCGCTGTTTCCCGAAGTCGTAAAAAGAAAAAAGAATAAAACGCTTACAAAAACCGAAAAAAACGCTGTCCATAACACAATGCTTTTATTTACATTCCCGGATATTTTCGGAAGCATAACCGCTATTGCAACCGGTTCGGTTGTTCGGATAACAACAGACCAAGCAACCGTAAGCACCGGTTTTGCGCCTTCGTAAAAAACCGGTGAGAGATTATTTATATCCACACGCTTACACATTGCCGCAAGCACAAACGCAAAAGAAACAATTAAAATCGCCAAACATACGCTACCCGCTCTGCCGAGTGCCTCGATCCCTCTCGTCGCACAGTAACAAACAGCCGCCAAAGTCAACAGCATAAACAGTGTTGTATCGTTATCGGGGAAAACTGCGGACGCAACAAACAACTCAAGTCTTAAAAGTGTCGAAAAAGCATCAAATAGAAAAAACAAAACATACAGTATGCAAACCGTTTTAGATATTCTCGGAGAAACTTCATAAGCCATTCCGATTATTCCTTTTGAATTGCTGTTTTTGAATATAAAAAACAAAGGGAAAAGTAAAACAATCAAAATGAGGCTGCCGATAATAATAGCGGGAAAATAATCCGAGTTGTTAACATTCATATCAAACACAGGCATAAAAGTAAGCGTTGATAAAAGTCTCGAAAGCATAAGCAATGAAAAAAACTGCGCCGTGCTGACCTTTTGTATCTTATCCATTTATTTCTCCATACTCTGTATTCTCAAATCTCTGTCTCCGAGTTTTCTCCAATTCAGTCTTATAAATGTATCTCGCATCGCCGCAAGCGAAAACGGTGCAATCGGAGAAAGATCGGAAATTCCGTAAGGACCGTCTTTACACAAATCAACCAACAACACACAAAAGCACACCGCTATTCCGTAAAATCCGAAAAAGCCGCCGACTATCATCAAAACAAATCTCAGTACCGCAATGCTTTGATAAAGATGCGGAACAACAAACGATGTTATTGCCGAAATCGCAACAACAATCAGCATCGGAGCCGCAACCAGTCCGGCACTTACAGCGGCATCTCCGATAACAAGTCCTCCGACAATGCTGACCGCATGGCCTACGGACTTCGGCATTCTCAATCCCGCTTCTCTGACAATTTCATAAACAAAATGAATAAAAACGGTCTCTATCATAACCGGAAACGGCGTTATGCTCTCCTGTATCGCCATATCGTAAAGAATCGAAATCGGAAGCACTTCCTGATGGAAAGTACATACCGCAACATAAATCCCCGGTAAAAACACAGCCGTAAAAAAAGAAACATATTTTAAGAAGCGAATAAACGCTACATAAAACGGCCGGAGATTATAATCATCCATTGTTTGAAAATTCTCTGTAAAAATATACGGCACAATAAGGGCGAACGGAGAACCGTCCGTCAAAACGATTATTCTTCCTTCCGTCATCTCTCCGCAGGCAATATCGGGTCTTTCGGTTGTCCCTACCGATGAAAAAAACGAAAACTTTTCGTCTTCCAAAAACGGTCTTAAATATCCGGATCCGAGCACCGTATCAAGTTTTGCGTTTTTTAATCGTGATTTTACACTCTTTACCGTCTGAGGCTTTGCCCTGTCAGACATATAACATATACACACACGGGTCTTGCTTGTCGCTCCGACTTCAACGGTTTCGCATTTCAAAACAGGCGAACGCACTCTTCGGCGCAAGAGAGCAACATTATCCTTAAAACTTTCCGTAAACCCTTCATGTGCACCTTTTTCCTGCACCTCGGATTTTGCGTCTTCAATGCTTCTTTTCGGAAACCCCTGAACCCCGAAACTCCAACTGTGATCCACCCCGTCGATAAACAAAACCACAAGACCCGAAACAATATCGGAAATCGCATTTTCGAGTGTTCTTGTTTCGTTTTGATCAATTCCCGCAACAACATTACTGCTTATATATCCCATCATTTCATCGGGGTCTTTCGGAAGCCGATCGGCTGTAAGTATCGGTTTGACGATTTGCTCCACAACAAGCAGATTATCACACATTCCGTCATCCATAACAAAGCAAATCTTTTTTCCGTTCAAATCGGAATATTTATACATAATGTCAAAACTTTCACCGAATTCCTTTTTCAAATACGCTATATTCTCCGACAAAGACGGCATTATAGGTGCTCCGAAATCCGATGAAGTTACTTTTTCGGTTATTCTTTCAAGATCTTTCCTGTATTTTTCAAACATAATATCACCTTGCAAACTGTTAAAAATATTATAGCCATATAAAATACGGATATTCTGTATAAAAGTGTAAATAATACAAGCGGTGATAAAAATGCTGATAAACATTTTCAGAACGGCAATTTTATATATTGTTATGATGCTGTCAATTAAACTTCTCGGCAAAAGGCAAATCGGAGAACTTCAGCCTGCCGAACTTGTAATAACCGTTTTACTCGGTGAAATTCTCGCAATACCGATGCAGGAAACAAGTATGCCGATTATGAATTCGGTAATCCCGGTACTGCTTTTAGTCGGATTTGAAATTATTGTTTCCATTCTCAACCTGAAAAGCACAAAATTCCGATCGGCAGTACAAGGCAATCCAGTTGTAGTAATTAAAGACGGCGTAATTAACCAAAAGCGTCTGAAAACCCTACGCTTTACGGTTGATGACCTTCTCGAAGAATTGAGAAAAAAAGATATATTCGATCTTTCAAAAGTTTTATATGCAATCGTCGAAACCGACGGAACTTTGAGCGTTATGCTTAAAGCAAAAGAAGAAAACATCAAGATAAAAGACTCCGGTATATCCGTGCAGGAAAACACTTTCAAATACACAGTCATATCCGACGGAAAAATGATAGAAAAGAACTTCCCGGAATGTAACACTTCAAAACAAAGAGTCGAAAAAATCTTGCGCCGTAAAAACATTGATAAAAGCGATGTGCTTCTTATGACACTTGATAAAAACGAGCAGTATGAAATAACCGAAAGAGAGAAAAACTTATGAAAAGACTGATAGCGGCGATAATTATAATCGCTCTTGTTACGGCAATATCCGTTTTCGGCTTTTTGGACTTAAAGACCGCAGTAAACGAAATTATTTTTTCGCTCAATCAATGTGAAGAATCGTATTTACAAAACAATAACGAATTAACAATTCAATATTTTCAACAGGCAAATGAAAAGTGGAAAAAAGTAAAGCCGAGACTTATGATTTACTGCAATCACGGTTCGCTTGAAGATATTGACAAAAATTTCAGAATTTTAGAGAAATCGGCGCAGGAAGAACCGTCTGACGAATTTATGGAATTATGTAAAGAAAACACCGTTCTTGCAGAAAAACTCATAGACAGCGAAAAGCCGAAATTGGAAAACATTTTATAAAACAAAAACAGCCTGTTTTACATTAAGCAAAACAGACTGTTTTATTATTATACAATTATTTTTTACCGTTTATAATGTCAATAAATTCGGAATATTTGGTGTTCGACTCACCGTCAGATTCGGAACTCTTACTGCTTATATCATCCATCGGATAAAGCACCGACGATTCGTCGTTAAAGAAAGAAGCCATACTTGCGGGCTTGTTTGTCTTTTCACCGAAACCGGTTGCGATAACAGTAATAACCATTTCATCGTCATCGGCATCGTCCTGCTTAAGATCAACACCGAAAATAATGTTAGCGTCTTCCGCCGCTGCCGCACGGACAATTCCGGCTGCATTGTCGATTTCTTCAAGTCCGACATCAGCGGGCGCTTTGATACAGATAATAACACCTGTTGCACCGTCAATTGTAGACTCAAGAAGCGGACTTGTGATTGCCGCTTTAACAGCCTGCTCGCCTCTGTCTTTTCCGCTTGCTCTGCCTATGCCCATATGAGCATGTCCCGCATTTTTCATAACAGCGGTAACATCGGCAAAGTCAAGGTTAATAAGAGCGGCATTGACAATAAGGTCGGAAATACTTCTTACACCGTCAACAAGTACATCATTTGCAACCTTAAATCCGTTTGCGAGAGTAATTCTTTCTGTTGAAACATTTCTGAGTCTTTCGTTGGGAATAATTATAAGGCTGTCAACATTTCCGGCAAGTTCGGCAATACCCGCTTCAGCCTGCTGCATACGGTGTTTTCCTTCAAAAGCAAAAGGCTTTGTAACAATGCCTACGGTAAGAATATCTTTTGAACGGGCAATTTCCGCAATTACGGGAGCGGCACCCGTTCCGGTTCCGCCGCCCATTCCGGCAGTGATAAATACCATCTGGGTATCGTTAAGAACTTCTTCGATTTGCTCACGGCTCTCTTCGGCTGCCATCCTTCCGATTTCGGGATTTGCACCCGCACCTCTTCCGCCGGTAATTTTTTCACCGATTTGAATTTTGGTGGGAGCTTTTGAGAAACAAAGAGCCTGCTTATCTGTATTAACGGTTATAAGCTCGATGCCGTCGATTTGCATTTCTGCCATACGGTTAATTGCGTTTCCGCCGCCTCCGCCGACACCGATAACTTTAATATTAGTAACATCCTTATAAGAATTGTCAATTTCGAATTGCATTTTTTATCCTCCTGTATTATCAGACTTTATTTCACACCTAACAGATAGATATAAACACCTATTTAGGTTATTGTAACACATTAACAATATAATATCAACATATTTTTTAATAAGATTTTATGCGGCATCGGGTGTTGAATCCGTTGTCTGTTCGGCATCCGACTGATTTTTAATCGGAAGTGTAGTTTCCTCTTTTTCGTTTATAAATGCCTTGTTTTCAACCGTGAAATCAATCGTTCCTTCGAACGAAGGCTCGTCCGCATTGATTTTCGAAAGAGTTGCGGATATAAAATCCGCTTTTTCCTTCAAATTCGAAATCATACCGATTTCAAGAGTAATTCTCATATCATAAACAAACTCAACCGAAGAATAATCCGTTATATCTATATGAGTTATTTTTTCAATACTGTTATCTTCAAATACTTTCTTAATCTCCGACAATGTCTCTTTATCGCTTGAATTTTCAAACTGCGCCGTTTCTCCGACTTCGGAATAAATCACGGCACTTGTACTCACGGTTGAAACATCGTCGTTTATAAACATAATTCCGTCTTCAAGGACTTTACACGAACGGCTTAAGAGCATATAAGTTTCTCCGCAGTCAATCGCAAATTCGGCTTTTGCCGCAGTTATTTCCAAAGTTATTTTTCCCGTCGGGCTTCTCTTAACCGTAACACTCTCGACATAAGGAAGAGTTTTCTCGATTTTTTCGGAAATTTCTTTTTTTGAATATCGGAACATATTTTCACCGACAGTCAATTCAGAAGCTGAAACGATACTTTCCGAAGCATAAACATCATCACCGACGACACTAACGGACTGAATCTTAAAAAACACAGTCAAACTCAATGCTATCGCAACCGCAGTAATAATCAGTATCATTACGCAGTAAAGAATGATTTTGTTTCTGCGGCGCCTTTTTTTACGCTGAATATTGTTATACCTTCTGACTTCATCTCTCGACATAGGTTCGGAAGGTTTGCGTGTTCTCTGCCGAGATTGTACTTTTTTAGTTGAAGATGAGATACTGCTTTTACTTCTTCTCTGTTCCATCGTCTTTTATCCTTTTTATATCCGCACCGAGTTTTCTCAAAATAAACTCGGGTTTTTCATATCCTCTGTCAATATGTTCCACACCGGAAACAACGGTTTCTCCCCTTGCACACAGTCCCGCTATCACAAGCGCAAAACCGCCACGCAAATCAGGAGCCAAAACAGGTGCTCCCGTCAAATATTCAACACCTTCGATAACGGCGGTTCTTCCCTCAACATTTATCTTAGCGCCGAGCCGCACCAATTCGCTTACATATTTATATCTGCATTCAAAAATATTTTCCACAACAACAGAAGTTCCGTCTGCCACACTCAGCATTGCGGTAAGCGGAGCCTGAACATCGGTGGGAAATCCCGGATACGGCATAGTCCTTACTGTTTTAACTCTTGAAAGTCTTGAAGAGGACGAGACGCATATCCATCTGTTACTTACCGAAACATCGCAGCCGGCCTGTTTTAATATCGGTATAAGCGCACCGATATGTGCCGGAATTATTTCTTTTATGCAAACTCTTCCGTGTGTTACGGCTCCTGCCAAAAGATAGGTAGATGCGGCAATCCTATCCGGAATAACGGTATGTGTCGCACCCGAAAGTTTTTTAACGCCCTCAATAACAACCGTGCTGTCTCCCGCTCCGTGAATTTTCGCTCCGCAAGCGTTAAGAAAATCGGCAAGATCGCTGATTTCGGGTTCACACGCAGCATTTGTAATCACCGTTGTACCCTCGGCAACCGACGAAGCAATCATTATATTTTCCGTCGCTCCGACCGAAGGAAAAGGAAGAATTATTTTTGCCGCTTTCAGTCCCGAACACTCAAAATGTAATCTGCCGTGTTCTTCTTCGACCTTTGCTCCGAGCTGTTCCATTGCGGAAATATGCATATCAATAGGGCGCAAACCTATTTCACATCCGCCCGGTGTGGAAAGAACCGCTTTTCCCGTTCTGCCGAGAATCGCCCCTAAAAAAATCACGGACGAACGCATTTCTCTCATTAAGTTTTCGGGGATTTCGTAAAATTCCGCATTTGCGGAATCAACAGTTACGGTATGGCCCTCACGCTTAACCTTGCAACCGAGATTGGTTAAAATATTTATCGCCGCATCCACATCGGAAAGCATAGGGCAGTTATGTATTACACTCACTCCCCGAGAGAGAACACACGCCGCAAGAATCGGTAAAACACTGTTTTTCGATCCGTGAACTTCCGTCTCTCCCACCAACCGTTTAGAACCGTTAATAACAAGTTTATCCATTAAACGCACACCTCACAGATGAAAAGATAACTCCGTTTCATACTATGCGGCACGCACTGTTTTAGTTAATTTACAAGAGACTGTATAACATCGCAAATTATTTGCGCAGAATTGTTAACACTGAGTTTTCGTGCATTTTCTCCGTAACGCTTAAGCATTTCCCGATCGGAAGTCATTTCTTTTACCGTTTCGGTAAGCAACTGTGCGGTAAGATCTTTTTCTTCGATTACCCGTGCGGCATCGGAATTAACAAGTGTCATGGCATTATGATACTGATGATTTTCCGCAACATTCGGAGAAGGAATAAGAACCGACGCTCTGCCGACAGCTTCGATTTCCGAAAGCGATGAAGCTCCCGCCCTGCTTATTACAAGATCGGCTGCCGCAAGGCACATATCCATATCGTCTATATATTCCCTTATAATCACATTAGTGCCTTCACCGATTTCCACCCCGTACTCATTGAGTTTTTCGGGAACCCATTTACCGTATTTTCCGGTACTGTGCATAAAGAAAAGTTTCTTATCCGAGTGAAGTTCTCTGATAACTTCGGTCATATTTTCATTTACGGTTTTTGCACCGAGACTTCCGCCCATTGACAAAACAAACACAGTGTCATCTTCAACGCCGAATTTCGCACGGGCAAAATCTCTGTCGGTTTCGAAAATCGAACGGCGAACGGGCAATCCCGTAACTATCGGTTCGTTTTTAGGTGTAAGATATTTTTTTGCTGTTTCAACAGCCAACATTACCCTGTCCGTTTTTTTTGCAAGAGTTTTGTTTGTTACACCCGGAAATGCGTTTTGTTCGTGAATTGCGGTCTTAATGCCCATTTTTGCGGCCGTGCTGACAACAGGCCCGCTTACATATCCGCCGAAGCCAACAACGACATCCGGCTTAAATTCCTTTAATATTTTTTTCGTTTGCGAACTTGATTTAACAATAAGCGCAAGCGTTTTTACATTCTTTATTAAATTTTCAATGCTTATTTTTCTTTGGAATCCGGCTATGTCAATAGTTTTGAAATCAAAATCAGCCGCCGGAACAAGCCTTGATTCCATGTGATTTTTTGTGCCGATAAAAAGTATCTCGGCTTGCGGATCTCTTTTTCTCAATTCGCCCGCTGCAGCAAGTGCGGGATTTATATGTCCGCCTGTTCCGCCGGCGGCAAATACAACTTTCATATTTTTCTCCTTTTGCCTATCATTTTTTAGGCATTCGTGAATATCTCGAAACAGACAGAACCATTCCCATTTCGGCAAGAAGCATTACAAGTGAAGTTCCGCCGTAACTGAAAAACGGTAAACTTATTCCCGTATTGGGTAAAGTATCCGTAACAACTCCTATATTCAAAGCGGTTTGCATACCGACCTGAAATACGATTCCCATTGAAATAAGCGCTCCGAAACGGTCTTTTGCGTGTATTCCGATAACTATTCCACGCCAAACCAAAAGCGCAAAAGCAAGTATTATAAGCGAAGAACGAATAAATCCGAGTTCTTCGCACACGATTGCGAAAATAAAGTCGTTTTGGGGTTCCGATACAAACAAATGCTTCTGTTTTGAATTTCCGAGTCCCACGCCGAACAGTCCGCCGGAACCGATTGCGTAAAGCGAATTGTTTGTCTGCCAGCGTGCTCCTTTAGGGTCATAATCCTTATCAAGCCAAGCTGTAATTCTCGCTCCGGCATATTTTTCCAAAATTTCGGGATTTGCCACAACAAAAATAACAAGAACAACCGCTAACACACCGATTATTATAAACCAATGCTTCTTAAACTCTCCCAAGAACATCATTGTCGCACCGATTGCGAGAATAAGCAAAGTTCCCGAAAGATGATTTTCCAAATAAACAAGAACCGCCGTAACCGCAATAACTCCGCCGTAAATACAAAGTTGAACGAAGGAATCGTAAATAACTATTTTCCCGTTTGTTATTTCTTCGATTTTCTTTGAAAAAGCAGACTGATTAACACTTTTGCCGATAATTTTCTTATGATTTCTTTCCATTCCCCATGCGCAAAACAGAATAACTATAAGTTTTGCGATTTCCGACGGCTGAAAAGAAAAACTTCCGATATATATCCAGCGGTGAAAATCCCCAAAATTAGCGGGAAGAATCAAAACAATCAACAACAGCGCCCATGCAACCGGCAAACCGAATACGCCGATAAGTTTGAAATACTCGTATTTTATTTTCGAAACTCCGAGCATTATCGCAACACCGAGCACTGCAAAAATCAACTGCCGCTTAAAGAAATAGGCACTGTCCCCGTTTTTATTGTAATAAGCATAGGTATACGATGCCGAAAACAGCATAATAAGTCCGGTAGTTAAAATCGCTATTACCAAAAGGAGAAAAGGTATGTCAAAACTGCCCGTCGCCAAGAAATCGGGACGCTTTATCTTTTTCGAAGCGTTCTTTTTCGGCGGCAACGGTTTTGGTTGGCGTTTCACCTGTGCATTTGCCATATTGTTTCTCCTTTCGTTTAATTAAATCAATATGTTATTTCGCCCCGTAATAAAAAAGAGCAACACCTATTATACTTCCGATAATATTTATTAAAGTAAAGACAACTACGATTTTGACTTCTTTCCATCCTGACATTTCAAAATGATGATGAATCGGAGCCATTTTGAATATTCTCTTTCCGTGCGTTGCCTTAAAATATCCTATCTGCAAAACATCAGAAAGCATTTCTATTACATATATAATTCCGATAAACAAAATAATCAGCGGAGCATCTATCGCATAAGCGAGAGCAACCACCATTCCGCCCAAGAACATCGAACCGGTATCACCCATCATTACTTTTGAAGGATGCCAGTTCCAAATAAGATAGCCTATGCATCCGCCTGCAAGACACGCTGCGAGAATACCGACACCGAAAAATCCTTTCAATACGGCGATTACAACAAATGCCAATGCCGCACTTGCGGTAACACTTCCGCAAAGTCCGTCTATACCGTCGGTAAAATTAACCGCATTTACGGTTGCATAAATAACTGCCATACCGAAAATCCAGAAAAACCATTTAAGATCTACATTTCCCGCAAAAGGAATTGACATATATGTGTTTCCCGACATATAAAGAGCGCCGAGATAAGCAAGCATAAGAAGGATTTGCGCAACCGATTTTTGAGTAATCGTAAGTCCGAGATTGCGTTTCTTTACAACTTTAATATAGTCATCTGCAAAGCCTATTATTCCGAAACCGAGAGCCATAAGTATACCTGCGGTTAATTTCACCTTTACCGAATCTTCGACAATACTCCCGCTCGAAAAGAGCGTACCGCCGAGTATATGATCGGTTAAAATAACAACCGCAAAGGCAATAACGGTACTTACAATAAACATTATACCGCCCATTGTAGGCGTACCCTGTTTTGACTTATGCCACGCAGGACCTATATCAAGAATTGTTTGACCGAATTTAAGTTTTCTCAACCAAGGAATAACAACAAATCCCAATAAAAACGAGATTAAAAAACTTAAAACCAATCCGAAAACTAAACTTACCCAAATTTTCATTTATTTCTCCAACCCTTCATAGAGTTTTTCTATTACTTCCTCAAGTTTCATTCCACGGCTTGCCTTAAACAGCACGCAGTCGCCGTGTTTAACTTCTTTTAACAATGCCGAAGCAAGTTTTTCCTTGTCGGTAAAAGCGAAAACGCTTTTTACACCTTTTTCAGATTCCCAAGCTATATATTTCGCCTGTTCCCCGTAAGTGTAAATAATATCTATATTTTTTTCTGCGGCAAACTCACCGACTTGACGGTGTGCCGTTTCGGAATATTCTCCGAGTTCAAGCATATCTCCGAGTACGGCGATTTTTCGTTCCGACTTCATATTTGAAAGTACATTTAATGCCGCACGCTGTGAATCGGGGCTTGCATTATAGCAATCTTCGATAACGGTAACTCCGTTCACTTCTTTTATACGCTGTCTCATTCCCGACGGCACATAAGAAGCAAGAGCCCGTGCTATGCTTTCGCTGTCGATTCCGAGGACAATTCCGACAGTATATGCCGCAAGAGCATCATAAACATTATGAAGTCCTACCGTAGGAATTTCAACCCGATTATTTCCCAAAGATGAAACAACCGTGAAAGAGGTACTTTGTAAATTCTCTTTTATATCTACGGCTCTTACATCGGCCTTTTCGTTTTCAACGGCAAAATAAAGTATTTTATAATCAGCGTTTTCATAAGAAGAAAGTTTGTCGTCATCTCCGTTAAGAATAAGATATGACCCTTTTTTCATTCCGTCGAGAATTTCGGTTTTGGCTTTTAATATTCCGTCTCTCGAGCCGAGATGTTCTATATGAGAAACACCGATATTGGTTATTATCGCCATATCGGGTAAAGCAGTCTTGGTAAGAAGCGAAATTTCTCCGAACGCACTCATTCCCATTTCAATAACTGCCGCTTGTGTATCTTCTTCAAGTCTTAAAAGCGTTTTTGGCAGTCCTATATCGTTATTCAGGTTTCCTTCCGTCTTTATAGCATTGTATTTTTCGGAAACAACCTCATAAGTCATTTCTTTGGTTGTTGTCTTACCTACGCTTCCAGTAAGACCTATAACCTTAAGAGACGGTATCGACTTTCTGTAATTTTCCGCAAACGACAAAAACGCTTTTCGTGTATCTTCGACATAAATTACGGGAAGAGAACATTTTACTTTCTTATGACATACAACGGCAGCCGCTCCGCTTTTTTCCACATCGGAGATAAAATCGTGTGCATCGAATTTTTCTCCTTTTATTGCAATAAAAAGCGTTTCACAGTCAATTTGACGGCTGTCTATACTCACAGAAGATATTTTTTTATTTTCGCCTTCCAGTTTGCCGTTCATCCAAGAGGCAACCGTTTGCAAATCAAGAGTTTTCATTTATATTTTACCTTTCAGAATATCTGCGACAATTTCTCTTTCATCATAGTGAATTTTTCCGCTATTCAATATCTGATATGTTTCGTGTCCTTTTCCGGCAAGCAAAACAACATCACCTTTTTGCGCAACCGACATTGCGTATTTTATCGCATCGGTTCTGTTGACAAGAGTTTTGATTTTCGCTTTTGCCTGCGTCATTCCTTCAAGTATATCCTCGATTATCTTATCGGGATTTTCACTTCTCGGATTATCGCTTGTTACAACCGCAACATCGGAAAGATCTCCTACTATTCTTCCCATTTTCGCACGCTTTGTTCTGTCTCTGTCGCCTCCGCAACCGAAAACGGTTATAATCTGTCCGTCTGTTGTCTCCCTTACCGAAGAAATAACATTTTCAAGTCCGTCCGGAGAATGTGCATAGTCGATAAGAACCGTATAATCGGTTTGCGTTTCCACAACTTCGACACGACCGGGAACTCCTTTAGAGTTTGAAACCGCTTTAATAACGCTGTCGAAATCGGCACCGGTCAAAACAGCGCATACCGCCGCACCCATTGAATTATACACGGTAAAATGTCCCGGTATTTTTATATTTACTCTTGCAATATTTCCCTGCGCCAACAGTTCATACTGAACACTGTCCGCAAAACATTTTACATTTTTAGCGGAGAAATCCGTATGTTCGCTTTGAACGCCGAAAGTATACACCTTACAGCCGAGTCCGTCAACCATAGTTTTCGCATATCCGTCATCTGCATTTATAACCGCAATATCCGACATTTCGAAAAGTTTTCTTTTTGCCTTAGCATAATTTTCAAAAGTTCCGTGATAGTCAAGATGGTCTTGAGTAAGATTTGTAAAAAGACCTATTTCAAAATGACAGCCGTCAACTCTTCCCTGAGCAAGAGCCTGTGAAGAAACTTCCATTATACAGTATTCGCAGCCGCTTTGTACCATTTCGGAATACAAGCGTTGAAGTTCTTTACTGTCCGGAGTCGTCAAAGAAGAAACATACTCTTTCTCGCCGGTAATGTTTTTAACGGTTCCTATAAGTCCGCATTTTATTGAAAGGCTGTCAAAAATATTCTTTATAAGAAAAGTAGTAGTTGTCTTTCCGTTTGTTCCCGTTACGCCGATAAGTTTCAATTTTTCGGCGGGATTACCGTAAAACGCAGCGCAAAGCCTTGAATATGCATCACGGGTGTTTTCTACGATTATTTGATTTTCGGCACCGACATCGTACTCGGTAACAACCGCAGCGGCACCCTGCTTCACCGCATCCAAAGCAACCGTGTGTCCGTCAAAATGATTTCCTTTAATGCAGACGAACACGCAGTTTTCGGAAATCTCCGAGGATTTATCGGTGATATCAGATATTTCACAATCGGTATATTCACTAAAAGTATTTACATTTTTCAAAAGTTGAGAAAGTTTCACTGTTAATTCCTCCGTTATTTATCCGCCTTTTTCTTTTCACATTTTATGCATCCTGTACATTTACATTTGACTTAAAGTAAACGGTTATGACACTTCCGAGTTCCGCTTCGGAACCTGCGGTCAGATTTTGCTTATATGACACAACCTCCGACGAAGCGTTCGTAGCGCCGGAAAGTCTGATATTGAAGCCGGAATTTATTGCGGTTGAGTTAGCCTGAGATATTGTCATACCCGTTAAATCGGGAACCGTTGCAGTCTGTTTTGACGATGTACTGTCGGTATATATAACTATTACACCGCCTGTTCTTATTTGAGAATCGGCAGCGGGAGTCTGAGAAATAACCTTATCGCCGTTTCCGACTGTTTTCACCGTATATCCCGATGCAATCGCTTTTGCCTGAGAAACGGTTGAACCTACAAGAGAAGGAGTTGTAGAAGATACATTTTTCATTTCCGAATCTTCATATTGAGGTTCAACATTCAAATAAGCGAGAACCTTTTCGAGAATTTCGCCCGCAATCGGTGCCGCAACAGCACCGCCGCCGTGTGCACCTTCGGGTTCGTCAATTGCGATAAGAATTGCGATTTTAGGATTATCGGCAGGAGCAAATCCCGCAAAAGATGCGATATACGCTCCCTCTTTACCGATTTTTTCCGATGTACCCGTTTTTCCGGCAACATGATAACCGGCAACATAAGCGTTTTTACCTGTTCCCTTTGAAACAACCTGTTCCATCATTTCGGCAACGGCAGAAGCGGTTTTTTCGGAAATCACCTGTCGTTTAACTTTTGCCTGAGTTTTTTCCACTACATTGCCGTCGGAGTCGAGAATACTGTCGACAACATACGGTTGCATAAGTTTTCCGCCGTTTGCGATTGCCGATACAGCGGTAATAACCTGTATGGGACTTACTTGGAAAGTCTGACCGAAAGAACTCGAAGAAAGTTCGGAAATACCCATAGATTCAAGAGAATGGTATGTAACATCGGCAACCGGAGACGCTTCCGCAGGAAGATCAATCCCCGTTTTTTCCGTAAATCCGAAAGCCTCAAAGTATTTGTAGAAGTTTTCCTTACCGAGTTTCTGACCGATTGTTATAAAAAACGGGTTGCATGAGTTCATAAGACCCTGTGTAACAGTCTGAGTTCCGTGTCCGCCTGCCTTCCAACATTTCTGATAGTTGTTGGCAACTTGAATTCCTCCGACGCAGGTATAAGTTGTATTCAAATCAACTACACCCTCTTCGAGAGCCGCCGCAACAACAATTGTTTTGAAAACGGAACCGGGTTCGTAAGTATCGCTTATTGTTCTGTTTCTCCACTGAGAATAACGGGCATTCTTTGTTTGAAGAGAACGCTCCGCATCATCAATAATTTCCGCTATTTTATCCGCAACAAGCTGATTTGAAATAACATTGGGCTGATTCAAGTCGAAATCCGGCTTTGAAGTCATACCGAGTATCGCACCCGATTCAACATCCATGATAATTCCGTATGCATACTGTGCTCCCGTGTCAACTAGAGCCTGATCCAAACTTTGTTCGAGATAATACTGTACTACCTCGTCTATCGTCAGCACCAAATTTGCTCCCTGCTGTGCTTCGTAAGTCGTTTGGTACTCGCTCGACATCTCTTTTTGTCTTGCGTTCATGGCGGTTATTATTCTTCCGGAAGTTCCCGTCAGTTCTTTATTATACGACATCTCGATACCCGCCGTACCTTCGTCATCCGAATTTACAAAACCTATAATCGTAGAAGCGAACGAAGAATACGGATAATATCTTTTCGTATCGGGATCCATACCGATTATCTGCTTAAGTTTACTGTCCTTAAACTCTTTATCGTTCTTTGTTATGTAATCTTCAATTGCGTTTTTAACATCTTCTTCCACCGCACCGGAAATCTTGACATAATTCGTATCTTTAAGTGTTTTTTCACGGAGAGTTTCGGCATCGACACCGAGTTGTTCTGAAAGAAGCGTAACTACTTTTTCACGCTGAGTTTCGTTTTGTATTTTCGAAGGGACAATATATATCAGCCATGCCGAAGCACTTTTCGCAAGCACATTCATATTCGAATCGTAAATTGTTCCTCTTTCCGCCGAAACAGTTGTATCAAGCAGTTGATTTTGTTCGGCTTTAAGTTTATATTCCTCACCGTTGACAAGCGCCACACGCACAAGACTTCCTATGCAAACAAAAAATGCGGCAGTAAGAATTACAAGTGCTATCGCCGCACGGTAACTCAACTGTTTCATCGACCTGAATTGCATATTCTTCCTGCCCCTTTCATTAAAATCCGTAAAAATTATCGGTATTAAGATACAACAACGAGAGTTAAGCGATTCACTTAACCCTCGTTGTAATTTTATTTAATTACTTGCTCATATATTCCTTTATCTTTGACAATGCGGAAGCGTTATTCGCATTAAGCGTTTTTGTTCCGGATACCGTTATCTTATCATTCCCCGAAAGGTCTATATACTCGATTTGATAGCTTTCCATTTTTACCATTCCGAGATTTTCCTGAGCATACTGTTCAACATTTTCAAGTGAAATCATAGAATCAAGTTTCATATTAAGTCTTACATTTTCGCTTTGTGCCGTCGAAATTTTCGTCTGCACGGAGGAAATCTGTCTGTCGAGTTCGTCAACTTTCATTCTTCCGTAAAGCAGTCCCGAAAGCATTGCCAAAAGGAAAACCGAAATTGCGATAATCTTTGCACTTTGCAAAGCACCGAGATGCATTTCTTTTTTAAGTTGTGCTCCCGTTTTTTTCGGCTTGCTGACAAGTTCCATTTTAGGCTTTTCGACACTCGGAACTTTTGCGGGTTTTATCTGTCGGGCAGCGTTTCTCTCATACGAACTCGCTTTAGGTTCGAACATAGTAAAGTCTATACCGTCATACATATTATAGTTCTTATTTGCCATAACGCTTCCCTTTCCCGTTTTTATCAGTCTTTCAGTTTTTCAACCGTTCTCAGTCTCGCACTGTGCGAGCGTGGATTTCTTTCAAGTTCTTCCCCGCCGGGTGCAAGTCCTTTTATTATTACCTTTCCCCTCGGTGTTTTTCCGCACACACAAACCGGAAACTCTTTAGGGCAGGTACATCCTTGTGCAAAGGAATTAAATCTTTGTTTTACCATTCTGTCTTCAAGCGAATGGAATGTAATAATCGAAAGTCTTCCGCCGACTTTCAAGCAGTCGAACATATCGTCGAGAGCACTGTTGAGTTGTTCAAGTTCTCCGTTAACTTCAATGCGCAACGCCTGAAATGTTCTTCTTGCCGGATGCGAATCTCTCATCGCTTTCTGCGGCATCGACTGTTTAATAATATCTATAAGTTCAAAAGTTGTTTCTATTTCTTTTTCCTTGCGGAAATTTACTATATTGTTAGCAATACGATTTGCGTATTTTTCTTCGCCGTAATCACGGATTATTCTTGTAAGTTCTCCTACCGAAAGCGAATTAACAAGATCTTTTGCGCTTGTTCCCTGCTTGCTCATACGCATATCAAGAGGTGCATCCTTATGGAACGAAAATCCTCTCTGAGCTTCATCAAGTTGGAAAGAACTGACTCCTAAATCGGCAATTATACCGTCCGCTTTTTCTCCGCCGAGAATTTCTTTTATATTGTTAAATGTGTTGTGTACTATCTTAACTTGAGAATACCCGCCCAAGCGTTCGTTCAGCACTTCAATCGCATCGGGATCTCTGTCAATGGAAATCAGTTTTCCGCAAGTAAGTTTTTGAGCAATCGCTTTTGAATGTCCTCCGCCGCCTGCGGTACAGTCGACATACAGGCCGTCGGGCTTTATTTCGAGAGAGTCAACCGTTTCATTAAACAAAACCGGTATATGAGAAAATTCCATTTTACCTCTCCCGTCAGTTTATAATGCTGGGAAATCTCTTGTACGAAGCATTGATCTGTTCCATCTCTTTGTCGTACTTTTCGGCATCCCAAATTTCGATTCTTGTTCCGACTCCGACAACCGCAACATCTTTTTTAAGTCCTGCGCCTTCGCAAAAAGATGCTTTAATCGTAATTCTGCCCTGCTTATCGGGTTCAACGGAAATTACATTCGAGAAAAAGAAACGCTGCCAGTCTGCGTCGCCGCTTTCTTCGACTATCTTGCTTTTCTTTTCCCATTCCTCTTCACCGTAAACGGCGATGCAAGGTAAACTCTCGTCGTAATAAAGGTAGAAGCTCTCACCGAGTTTGGCTCTGAACTTTGCGGGGATAAAAAGGCGCTTTTTCGAATCAATGGTATGTTTATAACTGTTTGAAAAAGACATTGCCGTTTCTCCCTTCCTTAAAATTCAAAACCGTGGGTTTTTCCACCTTTTTTATGAAAAAACTATGAAATCATCCACCACTTTGATAACATTATACTTTCAAACCCTAAAAAAATCAAGACTTTTTCATATTTTTTTAGCAACAAAAAGCCCTAAAATCCGAGTATTTTTCAACAAACTTTTCGCTTCGTTTTTGTGCAAAAAGACGAATAAAACATTCAAATGTCATAACAGTGGTGTAAAGTGGGTAAAAAAATACCGCCGTTTGAAGATTCAACTTCAAACAGCGGTAAAACTGCGTTATTAAACTGTTAATTATCCAAAAACCGTGCATCT
The DNA here is from genome assembly GCA_964527585.1 of uncultured Eubacteriales bacterium. Taxonomy (GTDB): domain Bacteria; phylum Bacillota; class Clostridia; order Oscillospirales; family Acutalibacteraceae; genus Fimenecus. The sequence continues at coordinate 41,174 of CAZGPE010000009.1, read as the reverse complement.
ATTATATCGGAAACAAAGTTTTCTATGTAAGTTACATTGAAAGAACCGTCTTTAAGTCTGCCTGACTGTTTCTTTGCAAGGTCATCGGAATATTGAGATAATTTATATATCTTTACATCGTGGCTTCCTCTGACATAATGTGTAACAATCGGTACAAAGCGGACATTATCTATGCTTATTTTTCCGGTATTAAAATCCTTTGTCAAAGTATAATTTAACATTCCGCCTATCACTCTCGCAGGTGTATTCTGCTGAGAAATAAAGTTTCCCAAAGAATATGCAACGAGAGTTTGCCGACCATCGTCTCTTTCGATAAATTCAACGGGCTGTATAACATGGGGATGGTGTCCGATAATGACATCGGCACCCCAAAGAGCCATCTTTTTCGCAAGATTTTTTTGATCCTGAGTCGGCGTTGTTTGATATTCATTTCCCCAATGGACATTGACAAGAACCGCATCGCAAACTTCTTTTGCCGCTTCGATTTTTCTTTTTATCTCATCTTCATTTGAAGAATAAATAATTTTGAGTTCACTGTTAGAAGGTAAAGAAAGACCGTTTGTATACTGAGTTACACCCACAAGACCGATTTTCAGCCCATTAGACTCAATATATTCAACCTGATTAAGTTCTTCTTCGTTTTTATACGCACCCGTTCTGACGACACCTTCGACGCTGTCCCAATAATCAATCGCTTCCGAAAGTCCTTTTGCGCCTTTGTCAATCATATGATTGTTCGCCATCGCAATAACATCGAATCCGATTCTCGCTATTTCGTCTCCGACTTCTCTCGGCGAATTAAAAAGAGGATATCCCGACGGAGAATTACTTTGAGAAATAACGGTTTCCTGATTTATGGTCGCTATATCCGCAGAAGAAACATCCGAAGCGATATTTTCATAACAGTATGAAAAATCATAACCGTTGCCACCCGCTCTTTTATTTGCCTGTTCATATATTCCGTCGTGTATAAGGTTATCTCCTACAGACAGAAAATCAACGCTTACGCTCGGTAAAACTTCCTGCGTCGTCTCTTCCTGCTGTGTGTTTTCGACCGGCGCTTCAACAGGAACCGAACCGCCGTCTTTTTTCATAACAAGCAACACACCGGTACCGAACACAAGCACCATTGCGAGAATTACGGATAAAAATACTTTTACTTCCCTTTTTGCCATTTTCCCACTCCGCAATTATTTGCAAAACTTATCTTTATATCTCTGTATTGATTCTTCGACTATATCAACAGCGGTCAAAACGCCCTTAACTTCATCAATATCGGTAGTCTTTCCTTCAAGAGTTTTATAAACCGAGAAGAAATGACGCATTTCCTGGAAAATATGAGCAGGAAGCTGTGATATGTCTTTATACTCATTATAAGTCGGATCGTCAAACGGAATTGCGATAACCTTATGGTCGGGTGCTCCGTTATCAAGCATAGAAATAACACCTATCGGGTAGCACTTTACAAGCGCCATCGGTTCAATGCGTTCCGAACAAAGAACCAAAACATCCAACGGGTCGTTATCCTCGGCATAAGTCCTCGGAATAAATCCGTAGTTTGCGGGATAGTGTGTCGAAGTGTAAAGAACTCGGTCAAGTCTGAGCATACCCGTTTCCTTATCGAGTTCATACTTCATTTTACTGCCCTTACTTATTTCAATAACAGCTTCAAACGATTTTCTTGTTATCCTTTGCGGATTGATGTCATGCCAAATATTCATTTTGTAACTCCTTTATGTTCTTCTATCAATCTATTTCTTACTCTCCAAAGTTCTTTTGAGAGATCGACATAATATTTATGCGGATTTTCAAAGCGCTTTACTTCATCCCAAAGCGTATCTATCTGTTCCGCACAGTAATCTCTGATTTGCTCAAGCGTCGGCTCTTTATAGACACATTCGCCTTTCTCGAAAATCGGAACAAGCAACGGTCTTGCGACAAAACTTTCAATATCCTTACGCTTCCATGTATAGTCGGGATCAAACAAGGTGTACGGCTTTCCGTCATCAACCGTCTCTCCCTCTAAAGTAAGCACATCGGCAATAGCCTTTCCGGATTCGGTATCAAAAAGTCTGTAAACCATTTTTGACGAAGGAATTGTAATTTTGCTGACATTTTCCGAAAGATTGATCTTCGGAATTACTTCTCCGTTCTTTTCGACGGCACAAAGTTTGTAAACACCGCTGAACAGCGGAGACGACGCCGAAGAAATCAGTCTTTCTCCGACAATAAAACAATCAACTTTCGCCCCTTGAGAAACCATATCACTGATAAGGTATTCGTCAAGAGAGTTGGACGCCATAATATCACAATCGGGAAATCCCGCTTCATCAAGCATTTTTCTTGCTCTTTTTGAAAGATAGGTTATATCTCCCGAATCTATTCTTATCGAATTAGGGCGTTTTCCCATCGGTACAAGTACATCGTTAAACGCTTTAATCGCATTGGGAATTCCCGAACGGATAGTATCGTATGTATCGACAACAACAGTACAGTCATCGGGATAACGCCGTGCATATTCGCAAAATGCTTCATATTCGGAATCGAACATCTCAACCCAACTGTGTATCATCGTGTTCACAACCGGTATTCCGAACTGTTTTTGCGGAATTATTCCGGAAGTCATAGAGCAGCCGCCGATATAAGCGGCTCTCGCACCGAGAACCGACTGTGAAAAGCCCTGTGCCCGTCTTGTTCCGTATTCGGCAACGGTTGTCGAATGTGAGGCACGGACAAGTCGGTTGGCCTTTGTTGCAATAAGGCTCTGCTGATTTATAAACATAAGCAATGCCGTTTCAATAAGCTGTGCTTGAACAACGGGACCTTTTACTTTTACTATCGGCTCGTTCGGAAATATCGGCGTACCTTCCGGAATCGCCCAAACATCGCAAGTAAACTTAAAATCGCTCAAATATTCGCAAAAAGCCTCGCTTATTCCTTTAGAGCGAAGATACTCAATATCGTCTTTGGTAAAATGAATGTTTTTAAGATATTCTATAACCTGCGAAAGTCCCGCCATAACAGCAAAGCCGCCTTTATCGGGAACCTTTCTGAAAAACAAGTCAAAATAAGCAACCGTGTCTTTTACGGGGCTGTTAAAATAGCCGTCAACGGTTGTCATTTCGTAAAACTCCGTAAGCATTGAAATGTTATCAAACTCATTAAACAAGTTCATAAACTCACCTCTTCGATAATTTTATCACAGTTTTCGCTCAATGGCAATTAAAAATGAAAGACAAAGCATCAACTTAAAATATCCGATTGAATCTCCCGAATAATTATACTATAATAAAATCACTTTTTAAGAAGGAAGATTGTATGGAAATTATCTGTGCGGCGGTGATAATCCTTTTCGTTTTATTCTCCGCCATTTCGTGTAAAACAAAACTGTATAACATCGAATTCAACCCCGAAAAAAATTCGCACAATACGGCAGTATTTATCTGTGCCGTAACATCCCTCTGTGTTTCCTGCGCCATTTACTGCTTACTCGCACAGGAAAACCTTGCTTATCCGTACATTTATAAATTAGAAAGTATGAACGCATACGAGCAGCAATTCGACGCTTTTTTGAAACATCAACTGAATTTGGATATTTCTCCGAGTTTCGAACTTATGAATATGCTCAACCCCTACGATTACACGGCACGCACCGAGCAAGAAGTATCTTATCTTTGGGACAGAGCGTATTTTGACGGAAATTACTACTCTTATTTCGGCATCGCCCCGATATTGCTGATTTACTATCCTTTTTATTTTATTTTCGGAAAAGTTCCCGAAGCAAATACCGTTTGCTTTATTCTCAGTGCCGCAAGCACAGTTGCAATTGCGTTTCTTGTTATAAAAGTACATCAAATTTTCGTTAAAAAGCTCAATCTGTTTATACTTTTAATGTCGATTTTCGCTTGTGAAACCGGAAGTCTTGTTTATACGGTTCAGGCAAGTGCCGATATGTATTATATCGCCGTAGCAAGCGGTATACTTTTTCTCACTTTGTTCCTACTTTTCTCTTTCAATGCTTACGGCACGGAAAATTTGAAAAAACGCTGTATCAACTTCTTCTTTTCGGCAATATCTCTTGTATTTCTTGTTCTTTCAAGACCGAGTATGGTAGCCTTTTTCGTCATAGCGATTCCGATATATGTTTCAACCGTCATTTCCGACAAATATAAACCTCTTCAAAAAATATATCAGGTTTTGTCTTTCGGCATCCCCGCCGTAATAGGAACAATCGGAGTAATGTGGTACAACTATGCAAGATTCGGATCCGTTTTCGAATTCGGCGCAAAATATCAGTTAACCGTTCACGATGTTTCGGAATATGCGATAACCTTCGCTTTGTTCCTGCCTGCGTTAAGATATTATATATTTCAACTTCCCGTATTCACCGAAAAATCGCCGTATTTCGCTTTGCCGTATGTCCCTTTGAAAAACTACCCCGATTATGTGTATATAACTTCAACAATCGGAATAATGAGTTTCCCCACAAATATAAGTTTCGCCGTATCGCCGTTGCTTATAAACAAAAAATCAGACAAAACCAAAACAGCGATATTTATCCTTGCAGTTATTTGCGTTCTTGCGGTTTCATTTTCGGATATGTGCCTTGCCGGAGTAAATATACGGTATTTAGCGGATATCGCACTTGTCGCAATCGTATTTTCGACTTGCGTTTTATCAAGGCTTATGTATTTCGTGAAAGACGAAAGCGATTTGATAAAGCAAGTGATTTTCATAACAATATCGCTCTTATTGGTTATATCAACGGTAATCGGCGTGTTTCTTATTTTCGTAAACGAAAGAAATAACATATTAAATATTATTTCGGCAAATTAACTATTGACATTTGAGTTTTCTCATTGTATAATATCTCTCGCAGTTGAGAAAACTCACTTGATATAGCGGTATTGTGTAACGGTAGCACAGCGGACTCTGACTCCGTATGTTGAGGTTCGAATCCTTATACCGCTGCCAAAAAGCCATCTGATTCAGATGGCTTTTTTCTTTTGCATTTTACACAGCATAAAATTAAGGCGTTCGGTTTATCCGAACGCCTTTTTGTGTATTAAGCAAATTACTTAGATGCTTTTCTCGCTTCGATTTCAGCAACCATCTGAGCCTGTTTTTTCTCTGTGATTGTGTAGAAGAGCATGGGGATAATTGTACCTACCATACTGATAGCACCTGAAAGGATAAGAACATTCCAAAGAGTTGTTTTTCCTTCGGGAGTAATCGCAGGTGTCATTTCGGGGTTGATCTTAGCCCATGAATAAGACATTACGCCGACAAACGCACCGACTGCCATACCGATTTTGTTGATAAGAGTCTGCATTGCGAAGCAAATGCCTTCGGCTCTCTCGCCTGTTTTCCATTCAAGGTAGTCAACCGTATCACCGATCATAGCATAAGTGATAATGTTGTTAACGCCCTGGGGAATACCGAGAAGAACAAGTCCGATAGCACAAACTACAAGTTTCCACGGAGCATCATATCCGATGAAATACATCGCAAACATAACAACTGCGCCGAGAATATGAACATAGATATATGCCCATTTCTTTGTAAACTTCTTAGTCATCCACGGAACGAGAATCGAAGCAACAAGTCCGCCGGGAACAACAAGAAGAGTAATTAACGAATATACACCTTCGTTGTTAAGAACATACTTAGCGAAGTAAAGTCCGCCTGTATATGTATAAACCATTCTCGCACCGCCGAGAATACCGGAAATAACGATAAGCATAAGTTCTTTGTTCTTAAAGAGAAGTCTGAGGTTATGTCCGAGTGAGGGCGGAACATCATCTGTTGTGTAGCGTTCTTTTGTGTGCTTAAATCCGTAGAAGAACATCGGGATTGAAAGAACAACAAATACCAACGCACAAATGAAATATGTCCATTTAAGAGTATCGGCATTAGCCTGAATGTATTCGGGCATTACGGTTCCGACATAGTTTGCGGCACCGGCTTCGTCAACGCCGAAAGTCGACATAATAGTTGCAAGATCGGCATCGGTATATTTGTACTTAGCGGTAACAGCGGAAGTGATAATCGGAACACCGACTGTTACGATACCCGCACCGAGAGTACAGATAAGACGGGTAACGGTAAGCAAATTACCTCTGACAATTGTGTTATTGGTCATACAAGTCGAAAGCGCCCAATAAGGAACATCCGAAACGGTATAAACAACTGACCAAATTACATAAATAACCGCTACGATAACAAATGTCGACATTGTTTTTGCGGGGAATATCGGCAAGAAGCACGCTATTGTACAAACCGCAATCGGAATAGCCATCCATTTAAGGTAAGGACGGCATTTACCCCACTTAGTTCTTGTTCTGTCAACAATCGAGCCCATAATCGGATCGTTGAAAGCGTCAAAAACACGGGTTCCAAGCATAAGCCATGCAACTGCCATTGCACCTGTCATCGTCTTAAACAAATCGCCTTTTTCCAAGCTGCCGAAAAGAAGAGCATCTGTAAGGAAAACGGTAAGATAAGAGCCGATAATCGTGCACACAAGGTTCTGTCCGAAACCTGTTATTCCGTAAGCGACAGCCTCTTTCGGCTGAAGATTACCGTCATCAGGAGTCGTTCCATAAACCTTATGGAGCAAATCATTGATTTTCATTTTGAAATCCTCATTTCCTTTTTGGTATCTTTACTATTATATATCACCGATAAAAAATAGTCAATTTATAAGTAATTAAGTTTTGAAAAATGGCAAATTGCACAAAAATCGTCCTCGATTTTTAAGCATAAAAACAACGGAACGGGAAATCCGTTCCGTTAATTGCATTAATCAATATCCGAAAACTCCGCTGAGAGAATCGTCATCATCAATCCATTTTCTTACATTAACAATTCTGTATTCGTCTTTCGTATCTCTGATTACTATATGTTCGATTCCGGAGTTTATAATCATTCTCTTACACATAGAGCAACTGTTAGCGTTTTCGACATAGTCCGTATCTCCGCATTCAAGACCGACAAGATACAAAGTTCCGCCTATCATTTCGTTTCTCGAAGCGTTGATTATCGCATTTGCTTCGGCATGAACGCTTCGGCAAAGTTCATATCTTTCCCCTCTCGGAATTTTCAGTTCATCACGGATACATTTGTTGAGGTCGCAGCAATTTTTTCTTCCTCTCGGCGCACCCGAATATCCAGTTGAGATTACCTGATCGTTTTGAACGATTACCGCTCCGTAATGACGGCGCAAGCAAGTGCTTCTATGAGCTACTGTTTCGGCAAGATCCAAATAATAATTTATTTTATCCCGTCTTTCCATAATTCACACCTCATATTATATGATATAAAAATAATAACATAATACTTATCTTCATTCAAGAGTTTAGTAAAATAAAATCGGATTAACCTTTTTAAGATTATTGCGCAAAAGAAAAAAGTATGTTATCATTTTACACGGTGATATAATGAGATTTCGTAAATTAAAAAACCTTACTGCAAGAAGGGATAATTGCAGTTCCCTTCGCATCCCTTACACAATTCCCGATTTTGATTTAAGGAACATCGACTCAGTGCGTTCTTATATTGATTTCGATAAACACTTTGAAAAAAGTGCACCTCTTGTTCTTGAAATCGGCTGCGGAAAAGGTCAATTCGCAACGGAATACGCAAGAAGAAATCCCGATAAAAACATTGTCGGTATCGAATGTGTTCCGGGCGTGCTTGTCATCGCCTGCGAAAAAGCGAAAGAAGCCGATCTTAACAATTTAAGATTTCTTGAAATGAGAGCCGAATATCTGCCCATTTTCATAAAAGAAAACAGCGTTTCGGAAATACACTTAAACTTCAGCACCCCCTTCCCGAAAGACAGGCACGAAAAACACAGACTTACAAGTCCGGAATTTTTAAGCATCTATAAAAAAATACTTACTCCCGATGCCGTTATAGTTCAGAAAACGGACAGTTTGGATTTCTTTGAGTATTCAATCGAAAGTTTCAATTCAAACGGCTTTGAAGTAACAAGTATAATCCGTGATTTACACAACAGCGGTTTTGAAGGAAACATCGTAACCGAATACGAGCAAAAATTTGCCGAACAAGGTTTGCCTTTATACCGTCTGGAAGCAAAACTCAAGAAATGAAAGATTTCACAAAAAGCATTTCCAATGCGGTAAAAAACAGACTTCCGAACGGTATTGAATACAGATGCCTTGTTTACAGTTATTCTTTATACAAGAATAATCGGAATATCGTTTTTTATAAAAAGCAATTACTTCATAATATAAAATCGTATTTTATCGTTTCAAAAAAATACTCCCCGATGAAATATGAAATTTCCGAAAAAAAGGTGCCGGAAGTTCTCTACCATATAACAAAAGAGGAAAATATTTCCTCGATAAACAAATTCGGATTGGTTTCGATATATAATCCTGCGTTTTTTCTTTCCGATTCGCTCGCTTTTTTCGAGCATAGCAACAAAAATCACGGATGTAACTGTATTGTTTTGAAAATAGATTCTCGTCAAATGGAAAAAGACGGATATTCTTTTTTCAACGACACCGAACCGAAACGCAGTGCGATATGGTGCACAGAATCGGTTCCGCCCGAATACATCACAGTATATAAAAAGAGCAACTGAAACGGCAAAGGATCGCAATGAGCAAACGGGAGGACACAAGGCATGAAATACAAGTCGGAAAAAGTTAAGATTGTATCCGAAGGTGTGGAAATCAAGCTATTGATTCTTAGACCTACCGATCCCGCTTTTCAGGAAAACCGTCCCGGCATCTTATGGATTCACGGCGGCGGTTATATAACAGGAATGTCTCAAATGGTTTATATGTCTCGTGCCAAAAATCTTGTAGCCAAGTATGGTGCAGTTGTTATTTCTCCCGAATATCGTCTCTCCGGTCAAGCACCTTATCCGGCAGCACTGATTGACTGTCATAATGCTCTTTTATATCTGAAACAACACGCTAAAGAACTCGGTGTCAGAGAAGATCAGATTATGGTGGGCGGAGAAAGTGCCGGCGGTGGACTTGCCGCTGCTCTCTGTATGTACGAAAAGGATTACGGCAAAATCAGCATCGCTTTTCAGATGCCGCTATATCCGATGATTGATAACGAAGACACAGAGACATCGCATGATAATCATGCACCGGTTTGGAACACAAAAAGAAATCATTACGGATGGAAAAAGTATTTGCGTGAAATCGACGGGAAGAATATTCCGTGTTATGCAGCCCCGGCAAGAAGAACAGATTACAGCGGTCTTCCTCCTGCCTACACATTCGTATGTACAGCAGAACCGTTTTACGCAGAGACACTTTCCTACATTGACAGTCTAAGGAACGCAGGGGTTGACGCATCTGTTGATGTATACCCAAAGTTGTTCCACGCATTTGATATGCTTCTTCCGTTTCTCACGGTGAGCAAAGAGGCGGCGCACAAATTCGAGACAGCTTTCCAATATGCAGTCGATCACTATTTTGCACCACAATCAGAATGCGAGATAGAAATAAATGCCTACCAACTACGATGACATCATAGGACTCGCCAAACAGCATTTCTGTTGAAAAGGCTCTGTATGATATGACAGACCGTAATTGTGCGGTTGGATTGCAGCATAGCGTAGATAATAAACAAAAAAAGACCACATAGCAGACTTCGTAGCCTGTTGTGTGGTCTTTCTGTTGGTAACGCTCAAAACAGTTGCTCTTTTTCATTGTTTAGTTTTCTTTATCCGAATTTTCTTTCGGTTGAGTAAAGAATTCATATTCCTCACCCTTTCCGAAAGCTTCCGTACTCTCACCTGCTTTGAAAAATACGGTAAGAGTTTGCAAGATAAGTTTTATATCGAGCCAAAGGCTGTACTTCTCGATATACATAAGATCCAAAACCAATTTATCTTTAGGTGATGTATTGTATTTTCCCGCAATCTGAGCATGTCCGGTAAGTCCCGCTTTAACACGCAGACGATAATTAAACTCGGTAAGAGTATCCGTATACTGCTCGACATTTTCTATCATTTCCGGGCGTGGACCGACGATGCTCATTTCACCTTTAAGGATATTGATAAGTTGCGGCAATTCGTCGATTCTGAACTTTCGAAGGATATTACCGACTTTTGTTATTCTGTCATCGTCGCTTGTTACCGAACGGTTTACGGCGTTTTGCTCTTTCATTGTTCTGAATTTATAAACATTGAAAATTTTACCGCCTATTGTCGCACGCTTTTGCTTAAAGAATACTTTTCCTCCGTCTTCCAATTTGATACATACGGCACAAATCAAAAACAACGGCGAAAGAACAATCAATCCGACGGCGGAACCGAACAAATCAAGCGCACGCTTAAAGAATTTCTGTTCAATCGACAGTCCTTTCAACTGAGAGGCATACAAAGGTTTATCGTCAAGAAGCGCTGTTCTGCCACGCAAGGCAACAACATCGCACATTTCAAAATTATAGTAAATATTTTTATTGTTAGCGTAACAGTATTCAACGATTGCAGTCCTTGAAGAAATCGGAACATCGTAAACGAACACCGTATCGCTGCGGTCGATTATATCGAACAGATCCGGCGAAGTAAACAGTATCATATCGGTAATATTATACTGCTTTTCATATTTCATAATTTTCGGCACTACATTATTAAGCGAACTTCTTGAAGTTGTAATAACGCAGCATTTTTCAGGCTCGTTTATCGCAAAATACAAATGATTTCCGAAATAGGTAAATGCCACAATCATAATAAACTGCAACACATAAACTATCAATAATATATCCAAATCTTCCAATTTGAAAGTATCGTTGTTTGCCGAGTTTGTATTCATTATGCAAAGCAAGAGATATGTTACGGCATCCGTAAAAAACATCGCCAAAGAAAGCGAACTGATTATCGGTTTACTCTTATACATACCGATATTGTATCCGCCGAATATCGACATAGACATCAAACCGATGACAACAAAAGTAAACGAAGTAACAACAGCGGTTCTCGACAAATGAAGAAGCCAAGCGTTATTTATTCCGAAAAGTAAAAAGAAAATCGCAAATACAATAAAAAACAAAGAGAATTTCAAAAGCATAACTATCATGCTTGTGAATTTTTTTAATCTATTCATAAATCGCTCCGAAATTATTTCAATATTATGTTTTGTTGTTTCAAATCAAAAAGCCGAACCAATAACAACTAACACGGTATTTTACCTACTCAACATATAAAACTTAAATACTATAATGTTCGACTGTTTGTTGTATAAATATACGCCTTTTTTCGTAAAATGTCAATAAAGACGCCGTAAACAAAAAATCCGCCGTAAGCACACGCTTCGGCAGATTTTTATATTTATTTTTTATTTATTGCATTTTTTATCAAAACTCGGATTAAACGCATAGAAATTCTTTTCGTTGAGTTTATCGGTAGCCAACCGCAAACCTTCACCGAAGCGTTGATAATGCACGATTTCTCTTTCTCTTAAGAATTTTATGGGTTCTCTGACATCGGGATCGTCAATAAGTCGCAAAATATTATCATAAGTTGTTCTCGCCTTTTGTTCTGCTGCAAGATTTTCGTGCAAATCCGTTATAACATCGCCTTTCGACTGCAAATATGCCGCAGTAAACGGAGCACCGCTGGCGGCAACGGGATAAACACCTGTTGTATGGTCAACGAAATATGTGTCATACCCGCTGTTCTTTATTTCTTCAATCGACAAATTGCGGGTAAGTTGGTAAACAATCGCTCCTATCATCTCAAGATGCCCGAGTTCTTCCGTTCCTATATCGGTTAACAAACCTTTAAGTTCGGCATAAGGCATTGAGAAACGCTGAGAGAGGTATCTCAGCGAAGCGCCGAGTTCACCGTCCGGACCGCCGTATTGTGAAATAATAATCTGTGCGTATTTAGGGTTTGGATTTTTAATATTTACAGGATATTGCAATTTCTTTTCATATTGAAACATCAGCAATCACACTCCTTTCCGACATCCCACGGCCACGGGTCTTTAAGCCAATCTTCCGCTATTGAGTTTTGAGATGCGGTTATCGGTCCGTATTTATTTTCGTATTCTTGCAACATTGTTTTATATTCCGACATATATTCATTATACATTTTAATTGCATTTTGATCATTCGGATGAGTATCCAAATAAATATGAAGTTCCCATGCCGAAAACTGCACCGATGACAGTTTCATCAATTCGTTTTTTCTGCTGTTCATTTACATTTGCCTCCCAAAAACGCTTTGTTCAAATCAGTAAATGCCGTACCGTATTTCAACGCACATTCGGGAGTATACATCGTAGTATCGGTTTGAAACGGGATATATGCCATTGTTGTTACAACATTTTGCGGTAAAACCGTTGTTCCGAAATATGAAGATGTCTGTGTACATTCGGTTTTAGGGCAATTTGCATTTTGAATTTCACACTTTTCTTTTGTTTCCAATAAAAACTCTCCTTTTTTGTTTTTGCTCCCCATTTCAGTATATTCTACATCCCGACAAAAGTTAAAGACCGTTCAAAACGAACGGTCTTTCTATAAGTTTATATTTTATTTTTTAAGTGCTATTGCCTGCTTAACTTTTGCGCAGATATTCTCGGCATCAAGACCGAAAATATGTAAAAGTTCAACAGCGGGACCGGACTTTCCGAAAACATCGTTAACACCGACTCTGATAACGGGAACGGGAACGGTTTCACAAACAACTTCCGCTACCGCAGAACCGAGTCCGCCTATAATACTGTGTTCTTCGGCAGTAACGATAACGCCTGTTTTCTTAGCCGAATCAATAATTATATCCCTGTCAATCGGCTTTATGGTTGCCATATTGACAACTCTTACGGAAATACCTTCCGCCTTAAGATTTTCTGCCGCTATGAGCGCTTCATTCACCATAAGTCCCGAAGCGATAACCGTAGCATCTGTACCTTCAACTAAAACATTGCCTTTTCCGATTTCGAACTTATAATCTTCGTCAAATACTCTCGGAACCGCAAGTCTGCCGAATCTCATATAAACAGGACCGTCATGTTCAGCCGCAGCCAGCACACAAGCACGGGCCTCAATATCATCTGCGGGATTAAGTATTACCATTCCGGGAATCGTTCTCATAAGAGCAATATCTTCACAACACTGATGGCTTGCTCCGTCCTCACCGACGGAAATTCCGGCGTGTGTTGCACCTATTTTTACATTAAGATGCGGATAACCGATTGAATTTCTAATCTGTTCGAAAGCTCTGCCTGCAGCAAACATTGCAAAAGAAGAAGCGAAAACTATATGGTCTGTTGCCGCAAGTCCCGCCGCAACACCCATAAGGTTAGCCTCGGCAATGCCGACATCGAAGAATTTATCGGGAAATTCCTTCTTGAACATTCCCGTTTTTGTTGCCGCCGCAAGATCGGCATCGAGAACAACAATTTTATCATTGGTTTTACCCAACTCAACAAGCGTTTTTCCGTAAGCATCACGGGTTGCGCATTTAATTACATCTGCCATAATCAAGCCTCCAATTCTGCGAGAGCCGCATTAAGTTCATCCATCGCCTGAGCAAATTCATCGTCATTCGGAGCCTTTCCGTGCCAGCCGACCGCATTTTCCATATATGAAACGCCCTTGCCTTTTACAGTCCTCATTACGATACAAGTCGGAACGCCTTTTGTATTTCTCGCATTCTCAAATGCAGATTCGATTTCATCGAAATCGTGCCCGTCGATTTCAACGACATTCCAATTAAATGCCTTAAATTTATCGGCAATAGGATAAGCTGAGTTAACTTCCTCGATTGTTCCGTCAATCTGCAAACCGTTAAAATCCACAATTGCAACCAAATTATCGAGTTTTCTGTTTGCCGCAAACATTGCAGCTTCCCAAACTTCTCCCTCTTCGATTTCACCGTCTCCGAGAATCGAATAAACACGGTAATCTTTATTATCGAATTTTGCGCCCAATGCCATTCCGACAGCGGCTGAAATTCCCTGACCGAGAGAGCCGGTACTCATATCAACACCGGGAATTTTATTCATATTGGGATGTCCCTGAAGATAAGAATCAGATTTTCTGAGCGTTTTAAGGTCTTCTACCGGGAAAAATCCTTTATTTGCAAGCGTTGCATAAAGAGCCGGAGCAGCATGACCTTTTGAGAGGACAAATCTGTCTCTTGAGTCCATCTTCGGATTATCTTTATCAATGTTCATTTCAACATTGTAAAGATAAGAAAGCACATCGCAAATCGAGAGCGAACCGCCGGGATGACCGGCTTTTGCACTGTGAACACTTTCAATTACGCCGATGCGTGCTTTTGCGGAAAAAATTTGCAGTTCTTTTTTCTTCATTGCATCCATAATCAGTTCTCCTTGTAATTATACATTATATGATTGAGCAAATCACCGACAGCACCCTTGTTACAGTGGCAAGCAACAAATTTCGCAATTTCATGCATCTCTTTCGGTGCCTGACCGCAGCAAGCGGGAAGTCCGACGGTTTTAAGCATATCGTAATCGTTAAAATAATCTCCGATTGCGGCTGTATGTTCTTTTTTGATGCCGTACATATCGGCAATTTTCATTATCGCAGTACCTTTATGTACGCCTTTTTCAAGCATTTCAAACGATGCAATCGAGGACGACATAAGATTTACACTCGGATTTTCGATTCCGAGAAGATACTTTTTTAACTGATTGATAAGCGGAGGCATTCCCATAAAGATTACCTTACCCCAATCATCAGGCGGAACCTGAGATATATTCTTAAAACTCTTATGAGGTAAGCTGTCCGACAAACTCATTATACCGACAAACGCATGAGCGTTTACCATATATGCTTCCCTGCTTGTAAGTATGTAAAGTTCCAAAGCGGGAAATTTCTTCATTGCCGCTTTTACAAGTTCATATCCTTCGGGATTTATCGCAGTAAAATCGAGGATTTTATCGTTCATAACATCATAAATGCCTGCACCGTTAAGAATTACTGCCGGTGTTCCCGCAATCATCGGTAAGGACTCATAAGGTTTACGAATCGAACTTACATTTCTGCCGGATGCAAGAGTAAATCTGCCTTTTTTTTCAACAACAAATTCATTTATTGCTTCAAAATTCTTTTTCGGAAGCCGTCTTAATTTATTATTAAGTGTTCCGTCAATGTCGGATACTACCAACCAATCCGAAAAATCCGTTTTAACCTGTGTGCTCATTATATTACAACCCTTTCATAAATTTCGTAAAATAATCGGGAAGATCCGTTGAAAACTCAAGATATTCCCTACTTCTCGGATGAATAAAACCGATAAGTCCGGCGTGCAAGCACTGACCGTTCAGCCTTATTTCCTCAATGTTTCTCGGTTTACCGTAAACATCGTCTCCCGCAAGAGCGTGTCCGAGATATGCCATATGAACTCTGATCTGATGCGTCCTGCCCGTCTCAAGACGAAGGCGAAGATAATCATATCCGTTCAACTGTTCCAATACTTTATAATGCGTAACCGCATTTTTTGAATTTTTATCGGTTACCGCCATCTTTTTTCTGTCCGACGGATTCCTTCCGATCGGAGCGACAACGGTTCCTTCGTTTTCTTTAAGATGCCCGATACATACTGCTCTGTATTCTCTTGTGAAACTGTGTTCTTTTATTTGTAAAGCAAGTTCACGGTGCGCAAAATCATTTTTTGCGACTATCAAAAGGCCGCTTGTATTTTTATCAATTCGATGAACAATTCCCGGCCTTAATATTCCGTTTATTCCCGAAAGACTGTCTTTGCAATGATACATCAATGCATTAACAAGAGTATTTTCGTAATTAGACGGTGCGGGATGGACAACCATACCTTTAGGCTTATTGACAACAAGCAAATCGTCATCTTCAAAAACTATATCAAGCGGAATATCCTGCGGTTTAACTTTAAGTTCCACCGGTTCCAAAGGCAAGTAATCAACTTTATCGTTGAGTTTGATTTTATAGTTTTTCGAAACGGAAATTCCATTGACCGAAACATTTCCGCACTCTATTGCCTTTTGAATATAAGAGCGTGAAGTTTCGGGAAAAATTACCGACAAAAATTTATCTATTCTTTCGCCTTCGCTGTCCGTATCGACAAGTAAACTTATGCTATTCATATTATTTTTCCGTTTTTTGTTTATGCGTATCTCTTATTATATCGTAAATAAGATAACCGATTATTATAAAAGCACCTACGGTTACAAGTATATCGGCAAAATTAAAAACCGCAAATTTCACAAACAAAGGATCAATATAATCAATAACAAAACTTCTGAAAACTCTGTCAATTAAATTTCCGGCACCGCCCGAAATGACAAGCACCGCTCCCGAATAAACAATTTTCGATTCAATTTTCCCCGATAATAAATAAATAAGTCCGACAATCAATACAACAGCGGTAAAGGCACTTAACAATTCCGTATGTTTACTGAAAGAGCCAAATGCCGCACCTGTATTTTCAACATATGTCAGACTTAATATTTTATCAATAACCGTTATTTTTCCAATCGGTTCAAGATACTTCAGAACAACAAGTTTAATTATTTGGTCAACGGCAATAAAAAGCGCTATTACCAATACCGTTATCGCCTGAAGCATCGTTTCACCTCTTACTTATTTCTTCTTAAAAAACTTTTTGAAAGATATAGCGCCTTCATCGTCGTCATCACCGTTTTCTTCTTCATCTTCGACCGAAGCATATTCTGTCGAGTCGGAAGAAACATCTTCGTCATCGTCGAAATCAACATCGCTCATATCAAGATTAAAGCCGCCGTTTTCCTCAAGAACTTCCGATGATATATCCTCGTATTCGTCTTCTTCATCCAAAGCACTTTCATCTATTGAAAACACATCTTCGTCTTCGGAAACTTCCTGTTCGTCTTCGTCATCATCGAGAATCGTCTCAATGTCGGAAAGAGAAAATGTTTCGTGTTCTTCTTCATAAACAGAATCAACACATTCATCCGTTACATCCGAATTTTCAACTGTTTCCTCAACAGTTTCTTCAACTTCGGCAACGGGTTCTTCCTTAACTTCCTCAACAGTTTCGGGTTCGGCATCATCCGAAGTTTCCTGCTGAACATCTTCGTAAACCGGAAGTTTATCAAGTAAAGTAAGATGTTCTTTATACATATCCATCATCTTAGAGCGGAATTCGGATACCTCTTTTTTCAACATCTCAAGAACAAGTTTTTCCTGAGTTACTTTACGGGTTATTGCACCGACGATTTCTTCGGACTGCTTATTTGCTTCAAACACCTTGGAATCGGCAGTTGCCTTTGCCTGATCAAGTATTTCCTTAGCCTCTGATTGCGCTTCGGCAAGCATTTTATCGGTCTTTTCCTGAGCTTCGGCAATCTGCTTATCGGCAGACTCTTTTGCATCGGCTACGATTTTATCCGCAAGTTTTTGAGCGGAAAGAAGTGCCTGGCGCAAACTGTCTTCGTCTTTTTTATATTCTTCGACCTTGTTGGCGAGAAGGCTCATTTTTTTGATAATGTTTCCGTTCTCCCTGAACATCTGGTCATACGAAGCATATACTTCGTCGATAAAAGCATCTACTTCTTCCGCTTTATACGAGCTTTTACCTGTTGTGTGAAATTCTTTCGATTTTAACTGATCCGGTGTAAGCATTTATTTATCCCCACTTTGATTAAATTATATTATTTTTCAAAAACAAATCCGCTGTTTCCCAATTCGCTGAGTACATCGCCGTTAACATCGACATTGTACGGAGTAATCATAAATGTATCACTCGCTACCTGTCTCATTGTGGCTTTATTGGCATAGGTAACACCGCTGAGGAAATCCAAAACTCTTCTTGCGGTCTCGCCGTTAACCGATTCGAGATTAAGAATTACGGTTTTTTTCTGATTGAGATTATCTGCGACATTTCTTGCCTCTTCCATCGACTTCGGCTTTGTCAGGACAACCTGAAGTTTTGCATTTGTATTGATGCTGACAACTTTACTGTGATCGTTTTTCGCATCACGGAAACTTCTCTGGGTATAACGGGGAACAGCCTCATACTCTTCCTCTTCTTCAATCTCATCAGGTTCATCGTATCCGTCATTTTCCGGAACATCATAATATTCATCTTCCGAAACTTTAAGAATATTGCTCAACTTATCTTTCAAACTCATTACTTAATCCTCCTGAATCAATATATTCTCGGTCCGAAAATCTTCGAACCTATTCTAACATGATTTGAGCCGCTGAGAATTGCAGGAACATAATCGCCCGACATTCCCATTGACAATACTTTCATATATACATTATCTATTTTTTTAGCGTCAATGTCAACATACATATTGTATATATTCTCAAAAAATTTACAAAGTTCTGTGGTTTTTTCGCATATCGGCGGAATTGTCATCAATCCGCATACTCTTAAGCCATCAATTTGTGCGATTTGATAAATATTTTCTTCAATCGCTTCCGGCATAAATCCGGTTTTCGACTCTTCCATTCCGATGTTTATCTCAAGCAACACATCCGTTATAACGCCTTTTTTCAAAGACTGCTTTCCTATTTCTTTTGCAACCTTCAGCGAATCAACGGATTCTATCATATCGACTTCACCGACAATTTGAGAAACTTTATTAGTCTGTAAATGTCCGATAAGATTTTTACGCACGCCGTCTAATTTGAGATTCGTTTTTTTCCTCAGCATTTCCTGGACTTTGTTTTCACCGATAAGCGAAATTCCCGATTCGATAGCGTGGTTTATATACATTTCGTCAACGGTTTTCGTTACCGCCATAAAGTCAATATCTTCGGGATTTCTTCCGCTTTTAACAGCCGCTTCGGAGATTTCCTCACGGATAGTTTTCAGATTGTAGTCGATGTCCGAAAACTTTTCGTCAATCAAGTATCTTTTCATCGTAAAGATCAGTTCCTTCCACAATTATATTGTCATAAAGTTCTATAAATCCGCTTTCATTTTCGGGATTGTTGCAAATTGACATTTCCGTATCGGAATAGTCAATATTGATTTTCTTAAACTTAACGATATTTCCGCTGAGAACAAACACGCCTTTTTGTCCGTCAATCTCTCTGATTGCTTTGTTCGGCACCTGAAAGCCCGTGTGTTCGTCGAAGGTTATTCTTATTTGCTCATTTCGAAGGCTTGCATACTGAGTATTCATCAGATTGCATTTCAAAATCAC
The DNA here is from genome assembly GCA_964527585.1 of uncultured Eubacteriales bacterium. Classification (GTDB taxonomy): domain Bacteria; phylum Bacillota; class Clostridia; order Oscillospirales; family Acutalibacteraceae; genus Fimenecus. Next base: position 22,038 of record CAZGPE010000009.1, on the reverse strand, counting down.
CGCTGTTTTTCCATCTGCCGTATCGCACAATTTCACCACTTGAGCATCAATCGGGTCGGCGGTAGTCATTGTAAATTCAACTTTTGCGCTTTTGCCGATTGTAAGTTTAACGGCGTTTTCGTAATCCACAACACACAAAATGTACCAATTAAATCCATCTACCAATTTACCCATATAATCGGATACAGAAGATTTTTTTGCTCCCTCGCTGTTAATCAAATCTGTTATTTGAGAAGTTGTGAGTGAAAGCACCTGAGAATACTCAACCGCATCTTCATATCCGTCGGCAACGCTTATATAATATCCCGGATGCGGAGCTTTTATCGTACTGTATCCAATCGCCTGACTTTCAAGTGCGGAAAGTTTAGCGTTAAGTTCACCGAGTTTTAAGCTCGGATCAATTACGGTTCCCGTTGAGAGTTGCCTTGAGGTGATCGCATCTCTTATATTGTTTTCGTATTCTTCATAACTGTCGATATTTCCGTTGTTTAATACAACCGCATATTCTTCACAAGCGGAATATATCCGTTCGTTCAGCGGAGAAATATCGGCGGTTTGAACACCGACTTTGTTTTGAAGCGATGAGAAATATTCAATCTCTTTTTTCAGTTCCTTTATCTCGTTATACGATTTTGCCGCAGAATCACTTGTAAAAACGACAGCAACATCGTCGCCGCTGGCAACTCTTTTACCGTCTTCTACAAGCGGGACAAGAGTTCCGTTTACGCTCGCTTCAATCGGGTATTCATCCCTTACGATAAAGGCTTGTGTAACGGCATTCGATGAAACGGTTTTGCTCAATGCAACCTGCGTTTTAACAGGCTGATAATTGATTTTGAAAACCTGATAGAAAAAGAAAATGACAAAAGCAACCGCCGCCAGCACATAAACAAGCGTCATCTTTTTTCGGTCATCCTTAAACTTAAGTATTTTGTCATTCTTTTTTTCCGCCGCCATTAAATCACCTTCTTTACATATTCAAACACATTTTCGTAAAGTTCTTCTTTCGAATATTCATCGGGATAAAACCATTTTATATTTTCGTTACGCCTAAACCATGTTAACTGCCTTTTGGCATATCTTCGTGTTCCTCTTTTAAGGTTTTCCGTCGCTTGCTCAAGGGAAATTTCCCCGTCAAAATACGGTTTGAGTTCCTTATATCCTATCGCCTGCGATGCGGTTGCCTTTTCGGGAAGTGAATAATAAAGTTTCGCCTCTTCCAAAAGTCCGTTTTCCATCATTTTGTCAACACGCTCATTTATACGGCGATAAAGATTGTTTCTATCGGCATAATTGATTCCGACAAAGCAGCAATTATACTCCGACGCCGCCGTTTTCGAGAGAAGATTTACCTGAGTCGGAGTTTTTCCGGTAAGTCGGTAAATTTCAAACGCTCTTATTATACGCTTTTCATTGTTTTTATGAAGTTTGGAAGCGTAGTCCGGATCAATCTCGTAAAGTTTTTCAAGCATTTTTTCGGCGCCGTTCATTTTGAGTTCTTCTGAAATTTCCTGCCTTAAAGAGTCGTCGCTTTGAGCGTCCGAAAATATAATATTGTTAACAAAACTGTCAACATAAAGTCCGGTTCCGCCTGCTAAAACAGGAAGTTTTCCACGACTTAAAACATCTTGTGCGCAAATTTGCGCATCTTTTACGAATTCCGCTACGCTGTACTTTTGCGAAACTTCCAAAAAATCAATAAGATGATGTTTGATATTTTGCATTTCTTCGACAGTGGGCTTTGCTGTCGCAATACTCATACCTTTATATATCTGCATTGAATCTGCGGAAATAACTTCGCCGTTAAATTTCTTTGCACATTCAACCGCAAGTGCGGTTTTGCCCGATGCGGTAGGACCTACAATTACAAGTAAAGGGCTCTTTTCCATAATTCACACCCTTCCGAACTGTTTGTCGAGTTCGTATTTGGTCAATTCGACAAGAACAGGGCGTCCGTGAGGACAGTATCGCACACTTTCATCTGACAAAAGTTGCTTTGTAAATTCGATAAGTTCATAATCGGTTTGTTCGTTCCCGGCTTTAATTGCCGCACGGCAGGCAATCGAATGATAAACCCAATCAAGTTTTTCGGGATTTACGGATTTCTTATTATCTGCCAAATACGAAGCTATCTCGGTAACGGTTTGAGTTATATCCTCTTTTTCAAGATTAAGCGGACACCCACGAACAACAACGGATCCGTTTCCGAAATCGTCGATCTCAAATCCGGCCTGCCTTAACAAATCCAAGTTTTCGGTAATTACATTGTATTCTTCTTTCGAAAGGACTACATTGTACGGTTTGAGCATAAACTGCGTGCCGTTTTCACCGTTTTCTTTTTTCAGAGCATTGTATAACATTCTTTCGTGAGCTGCGTGTTTGTCGATAATAACAAGTTTTCCGTTATACTCGGCAAAAATATAAGTCTTAAACGCTTCTCCGAGATACTTAAAGGAAACCTTACTTGTTTCGCCTTTTTCAACCGTTTTTTCGGGATTTTCGGCATACACGGTTTCTTCCCGAGAGTCAATTTCCGACTCGTTTTCGGGAAAAGCAGTCTTTACCGAAAGATCCGGCTCATCCGAGATGAAATTTCTGTTATATGTTATACTTTCGGAATTGTTGAAATAAGCCGTATTTTTTTCTTCTTTTTTCGCCTTCACTTCCGGGATTATTTCATTTGTGTAAGTGAAAATATCGGTTTGTATATGTTCATCTTGAGCGGGAGCGAGTATCTCAGCCGGAGTTTTCACCGATAATTTCGCCTGCGGTCTTGATGTATCTTCGGTGATAGCGTTTTTCGCCGCATAATATACAAGATCGAAAACAGATTTCTCATTGGAAAATCTGACTTCGGTTTTAGCGGGATGAACATTCACATCGAGCAATTCGGGAATTATTTCGATAAACAAAACGCAAGCAGGATACTTTCCGACCATTATCGAGTTTTTGTATGCCTCGTTAAGTGCCGCACAAGCGGTTTTGCTTTTTATAAATCTGTTATTTGCAAAAAACATTTGCATTGAACCCGAACCTCTGGAATAAAAAGGTTTGCTGATAAACCCGCTTATTTTCATCGAATTCAGTTCATAAGACACGGGAATTAAAGACTGCGAAAACTCATCACCGTAAACGCAGTAAATTGCGTTTTTAAGTTCGCCTGAACCGTCGGTGCAAAGCACCTGTTTGCCGTCTTTAATAAATCTGATGCTTATTTCGGGATGGGAAAGCGCTATTTTATCGACAATACCCGCAACTGCCATTCCTTCCGATTTATCGGATTTAAGAAATTTCATCCTTGCCGGAGTATTGTAAAACAAATCTCTTATTATGATTGTAGTTCCGTCGGGACAACCTGCATCGTCAAGAGAAACCTGCTCTCCTCCGAAGATTTCCATTCGTGTTCCGACAGTTTCTTCACGGGTTTTCGTCAAAATTTCGGTTTTCGATATTGCCGCAACAGAGGCCAAAGCTTCACCTCTGAAACCGAGTGTCATAATCGAATCGAGATCCTGAGCAGCGGAAATTTTACTTGTCGCATGGCTTACAAACGCAAGCGGCACATCTTCTCTTGCTATTCCGCATCCGTTATCGGTTATTCTGATATATCTTATACCGCCGTTTTGAATTTCAACCGTTATATTATCGGCTCCGGCATCAATCGAATTTTCAAGCAGTTCTTTTACAACCGAGGAAGGTCTCTCGACAACTTCGCCTGCGGCTATAAGTTCCCATATTTTTCTCGGTAATTTATTTATTTTTCCCATAACCGCACCTCACTTATAAATTAAATCTGTTTTGCTTTTGATGAAATTTCAAACAGTTTCGACATCGCTTCAATTGGTGTCAGCGTGTTAACATCAAGAATTTTAAGTTCATTGATTATTTCGTTTTCCGCATTGATACCGAAACTCATTTGCATAGTATCTTCTTCGGTTTCGGCAGTCTTTGTGCCGACAACGGATACCGCCGTTCCGTCTTCGAGAGATTTAAGAATTACTTTTGCACGCTTAACAACGCTCTCCGGGACACCGGCAAGCCTTGCAACATCAATACCGTAACTTCCGTCCGCTCCGCCTCTTACAATCCGGCGAAGGAAAATTATATCTTCCCCACGCTTTTTAACCGCAATATTATAATTTTTAACTCCGCTCATTTCATTTTCGAGTTCTGTAAGTTCATGATAATGAGTTGCGAAAAGAGTCTTTGCTCCGAGTCTTTTTTTGTCGGCGGTATATTCGAGAACGGCTTTTGCTATACTCATTCCGTCGTATGTCGAAGTTCCTCTTCCGATTTCATCAAGAATAATAAGGCTTTTATCGGTTGCGTTTTCGAGAATATCCGCAACTTCACTCATTTCAACCATAAATGTCGACTGTCCGGAAGCAAGATCGTCCGATGCTCCGACACGGGTAAACACGCAATCGACAAGACCGATTGAAGCATAAGATGCCGGAACAAAAGAGCCCATTTGCGCCATGAGCACAATTATCGCCACCTGTCTCATATAAGTGGACTTACCCGCCATATTGGGACCTGTGATAATAGCGGTTCTATTGTCCGCACAGTCAAGTTCGGTATCGTTCGGAACAAACGGCGTATCTTTAAGCATTTTTTCAATTACCGGATGTCTTCCGTCTTTAATAACAATCGAATCCGAATCGTTTATTTCAGGGCGTGTATAGTTGTTGGAAACCGCAACATTAGAAAGCGAACACAGCACATCAAGCGTTGCAATCGCCCTTGATGTACGGCTTGTCCTTTCATATTGCTCTCCGATTTTTTTCCTTACCGAACAGAATATTTCGTACTCAAGTCCGATAATTCGTTCCTGCGCTCCCAAAACTTTTGTTTCGAGTTCTTTAAGTTCCTGAGTTATGTATCTCTCGCAATTTGAAAGCGTCTGTTTTCTGATATATGTATCGGGAACAATTTCTTTGAAGGAATTAGGCACTTCGAAATAATATCCGAAAACTCGGTTATATCCGATTTTCAGTTTCTTTATTCCCGTTTCTTCCTGCTCTTTCGTTTCAAGATCGGTCAAAAACGATTTTCCGCCCGAAACGATTTTTCTGAGTTCATCAAGTTCGGCATTGAAGTTATCGTTTATCATTCCGCCTTCACGCACCGAAAAAGGAGCATCCTCGCTAATTGACTGAGAAACAAGAGTATACACATCGTCAAGAACATCTATATCATTATAAATATCTTTCAAAAGAAGCGATTTGGAATCTTTCAGTATTTCTTTTATTTTCGGCAGCGGAGCCAAAGTCGATTTCAACGACAGAAGTTCTTTTGCGTTTGCCGTGTTATAGAGTACACGGGTCATAAGACGCTCCATATCATATATCTCGCTCATAAGAGAGACAAGGTCGTTTCGCTTCTTTGTACTTTCGCAAAGTTCCGCAACGGCATTATGCCTTTTGGAAATTGCCGCACAGTCATAAAGCGGACATTCAAGCCATGTTCTCATAAGCCTTTTACCCATTGCGGTTTTGGTTTTATCGAGAACCCAAAGTAAAGATCCTTTCTTTTCTCTGTCCCTCATAGTTTCGGTTATCTCAAGATTTCTCCTTGTGGACAAACCGATTTTCATATATTTCGCATCGGTATAATAGTTTATTTGTTTAATATTTTCAAGCTCTGTTTTCTGAGCTTCATATAAATAAGAAAGTGCCGCTCCCAATGCGCAAACCGCACTTTTCCTGTTTTCAAGATCAAGTTCCCGTAAAGAAGTTTTGTTAAAATGTGCAAGCACGGTCTCACGGGATTTTTCAAAATCAAAACTCGATGCCGGAAGAACATCCGCTGTCGCTTCGAGTTTTTTCGCAATAAACGAAGAAAGTTTTTTTAACGATGCCGCTTCTCTGTTTATAAGAATTTCACTCGGCATAAATCTTGCGATTTCATCAACGGTTTTTTCATCGTAACTGTCGGAAAATGAGGTAAGATAAACACTGCCGGTTGAAACATCGGCAAAGCAAAGTCCGATCTCGTCATAAACCTGACAGCAGACGGCAAGATAATTGTTTTTCGTTTCGTCAAGCATACTGCTTTCGATTACCGTTCCCGCCGAAATAACCCTTATTACCTCTCTTTTTACAATTCCCTTAGCCGTTTTGGGATCTTCGGTCTGTTCGCATATAGCAACTTTGTATCCCTTTGACACAAGTTTAGCGATATACGAATCTGCACTGTGGAAAGGGACACCGCACATCGGCGCCCTCTCCTCTTGGCCGCAATCACGGCCGGTCAGCACAAGTTCAAGTTCTTTTGAAGCCGTCTTTGCGTCTTCAAAAAACATTTCGTAAAAATCTCCGAGACGGAACAGCAGAATTGTGTCCGGATAATTTTTCTTTATTTCAAAATACTGTTTCATCATTGGTGATAATTCTGCCATTTTTCTCCGCTCCGTAAAAATTATTCAGTCAATCAGTGGCAACCGCCGCAGGAAGAACATTCTCCGCCGCAGTCGTGATCGTGTGCATGAGCACGGGGATCACAAGTTTCGGGATCTTCTCCGTTTACGCAAAGAGCGAGAATTCCGGTGAGATAGTTCATCATATCGTCAACAGCCTGTCTTGCCTCTTCGTATGCTTTCATATTTTCGTTACCCATAACCTGAGCATAAAGTCCCTGAAATTCAGTATTGTACTGTTCAAGTTTAGCATTGTCGGGTGTTTCCTGAGAAGCTTCATGCTGATATGACATTTGAAGAAGTCTTATCTTACCCATAAGTTCGTTAAGAGCGGTATCCTCTTCGTTTTTCTTCATTGCAGCCTGAAAATCAAGATAAACCTTGTCCTGCTGAATAGCTGCGCCGAGTTGGCGTGCAAGTTTTTCGAGTTCCATAGTTTTCTCCTTAAAATAAAAATTTTTAATATCAACTAACCCAATAGGGATAATTTATTCACTGAGTTCGCCTCTTAAAATCCAATTAAGAGATTGTGTAACTTTAACATTAACAAACTTACCGATATAGGATTTATCCGCCGGAAATTCGATAATTATATTTCCGTCCGTTCTTCCCGAAAGGAAGTTTTCCTTGTTTTTAGATTCGCCTTCGACAAGAACACGGTAAACTTTGTCTTTCATCGCAGCGGTTCTCTTTGCGGCGATTTCTTCCTGAACATCGCAAAGTTCCTTAAACCATTTACCTTTTTCCTCTCTTGAAATCGGATCGGGCATTTCTGCGGCTTTCGTTCCGTTTCGCTTTGAATAAATAAAGGTAAACAGCGATGTAAATTCAACCTCTTTAACAAGTGATACAGTGTCGAGAAATTCCTCGTATGTCTCACCGGGGAAACCGACGATTACATCGCTTGTAAGAGAAATATCGGGCATTTTTTCTTTAGCGTAATTTATCAGTTCAAGATATTTTTTGCGGTCATAATGCCTGTTCATCGCTTTAAGCACTCTGTCATTTCCCGATTGAAACGGCAAATGCAAATGCTTTGCGACTTTATCACATTCAGCCATCGCATCAATGAGTTCTTTTGTACAGTCTTTGGGATGCGAAGTCATAAATCTTAATGTAAAATCACCGTCAAGAGCGTTTATCTCTCTCAAAAGGCCTGCGAAATTCATATCGCTTTCATTATTTTTTCCGTAAGAGTTTACATTTTGACCGAGAAGAGTAATATCTTTATATCCCTGAGATATTATACTTTTCGCTTCTTCGATAATAAATTTCGGTTCCCTGCTTCTCTCTCTGCCTCTTACATAAGGCACTATACAGTAAGTGCAGAAATTATCGCATCCGTACATAATCGGAAGCCATGCTTTTATTCCACGGTCTCTGTATACAGGCATATTTTCGGCAATATCACCCTTTTTATCGGGAGCGCAAACAACTCTTTTGGAGCCGCTTAAAGTATTATACAAAAGTTCGGGAAGAATATGCACGGCATGGGTTCCGAAAACCAAATCAACATAGGGGTAACTTTTGTAAATTTTGTCCCGTATATGTTGCTGCTGCATCATACATCCGCAAAGAGCGATAATAAGGTCTTTGTTTTCTTCCTTGTATTTTTTGAGTATTCCGACATTTCCGAACACTCTGTCTTCGGCGTGTTCACGCACCGCACAGGTATTGTATAAAACAAGGTCGGCCTGTTCCAACTCATCGGTAAATGCATAACCCATTTCGCTGAGCATTCCCATAATTCTTTCGCTGTCCGACACATTCCCCTGACAACCGTATGTATGGATATATGCCTTAGGTATTCTGTCGTAAAACTTAGCGGAAAGAACCGATCTTACTTTTTGGGTATATTCTTTTTGAACAGCCTGCTGCTCAGGCGTTATATTCTGATTTTTTGACAAAGTTTTTTCTCCTGTTATTAAATATATGTCGAATTCAAAAACGAAAGCACATCGTCGTAAACCCGCTGTTTATCTTCTTCATTAAGAATTTCGTGTCGGTCGCCCGGATAAAGAATAACCGTCGGATCTTTACCGGCAAGAACAAGATTATCCGAAACGGAAATTACACCTTTTCCGTTAAGCCCTATCGGATCAAGAGCACCGGAAATAATCAAAATCGGCAATTCCGAGGGGATGAGAGACGCCCACTCTTTGCTTGACGCTTCATTCGCAAGCGCAAACAAATCTCTGTATGCGCCGATTGTAAAAGTAAAACCGCAAAGTTCGTCATTTGCGTATTTTTCTCTGTTTTCGGGATTCTTGCTGAGCCATTCGAGTTGCGAAGATTTATCGGCAAACGAAAGGTTGGTAACGGTATTGAATATATCTCCGAGAGCTTCCACACGCTTTGAAGGTCCGAATTTTTCGCACAAAGAATTAACAAGCGGCTGAGCAACGCTCACCGCAGAAGGCAACTCTCCGGTTCCGCAATAAATTACCGCACTTAATTCATCGGCAAAATGCGCAGTATAAACTCTTGCGCAAAACGACCCCATACTGTGCCCGAAAAGGAAGTAAGGTAAATCGGGATATTTTTTCTTCATTATTTTCGTAAGAATATGCATATCGTCAACAAGACGCTTGTCTCCGTCTTTTTCGGCAATAAAACCGAGTTCGGAAGCATCATTTACCGACTTTCCGTGTCCGAGATGGTCGTTTCCGCAAACGATAAAACCGTTCGAAGCCAAAAATCTCGCAAAATCATCGTATCTTCCGATGTGTTCCGCCATACCGTGAGCGATTTGAACGATACCGATCGAAGTCAGTTCGTCGTCCCTCCAAATAAGTGTCCTTATTTTATGAATCGAATCTGAAGAATTAAAATATGCTTCTGTTTTTATAACAGCCATAATAACACCTCCGAGATAAATTTACAGACATAAGATATTATACTATAAATATGTAATTTTGTCATCAGTTTTCGTTAATATTAAAAATGTTTTTTCGTAAAAAGCCGATTATTGAAAATTCACGAAAATCCGTGTCGGAAAAGACGAAAAACTCCGCACTTTTTGTCAAGCGAAATTTCTTGAAACATCAATAATCAAGTGTTAAAATTAACACAAATTTCAAAGGAGAGATGTATATGACATACGAACAAATCATTACAAAAGTGCGTCAAAAATACAAAGATGCCGACACATCCGAATTCAACTGTATTCAGGCAATACAGATAAATCTTATCGGCAAAAACACACAGGGAGTTTTTTACATAGAAATAAAAGACAGCAAAGTCAATGTCGAGCCTTACGACTACCACGACAATCAAGCCGTTCTTACAGTCGCTCCGACCAATCTTCTTAAAATCTTAAACGGAAAACTTGATTTAATGTCCGCTTGTTCTTCGGGAAAGGCCGAGATTTCCGGAAACACCGACACGGTATTAAAAATAATTGAACAGGCAAAATAAATCAAAGTGCGAAAAGCCGAGAAGACTTTTCGCACTTTTTATATTTTACTCTTTATTTTTACAGGATTTTGTATTATAATCACCTTACTAATTTTTAGGAATGATTTTAATGAATACCAAACCCGTTACCGCAATCATAGTCGGAGCCGGACACAGAGCTTTCGTTTACTCGAAACTCGCTCTTACCGATCCCGACAAGCTCAAAATAGTCGGCGTTGCGGATCCCGACAAAATCAGGCAGAAAAAAGCGATGGAAATGTTCGGATTTCCTCAAGAAAACTGCTTCGACAGTGCGCAGCAACTCGCACAAGTGCCGAAATTCGCAGATGCGATAATCAACGGCACAATGGATGAACAGCATATCGAAACCTCGTTACCGTTGCTTGAAAAAGGCTATGATATGCTTTTGGAAAAACCGTTCGCCACAAACGAAGAAGAAATGCGTACACTTGTCGAATGTGTAAAAAAGAACAAAAACAAAGTTATGATTTGCCATGTTCTTAGGTATACACCCTTTTATCTGTCAATAAAAGAAAGAATTCATTCGGGTGAAATCGGTGATATAATCAACATACAGACAAGCGAACATATAAGTTACCATCACCTCTCTACCTCTTATGTAAGAGGAAAATGGGCAAACTCAGACAAATGCCATACTTCAATGCTTTTGGCAAAATGCTGTCATGATATTGACATAATGATGTGGATGATGTCCGAAACAAAACCGACAAAAATTTCGAGTTTCGGTTCAAAATTTCAATTCAAACCGGAAAACGCTCCCGAAAATGCAGGAACCAAATGCCTTGTAGACTGTCCTTTGGTTGACACTTGCAGATACTCGGCAAAACGACTTTATCTTGATCAGCCTGAGCGTTGGGCTTTCTATATTTGGGATAAACTCGAAGGAATCGAAAATCCCACCGACGAAGACAGAATCAACCTTCTCAAAGGTGATTCCGATTACGGAAAATGTATTTATAAATGCGATAACAATGTCGTAGATCATCAATCCGTACTTGTGAATTTCGAAAGCGGTGCAACAGGCACTCATAATATGGTCGGCGGTTCTTCAAAGCCGTTAAGAAGAATTCACATAATCGGAACACTCGGTGAAATTTACGGAGATTTCGAAGAATCAAAGTTCTATGTATCGAAAATTCATCCGACAAAAACCGACGAAAAAACCGTAGAAGAAGTTGACTTGCGTGTCGGCGGAGATATGGTAGGTGCATACGGCGGACACGGCGGAGGCGACGAAAAACTTGCCGCTGACTTTGTCGAATACATCCGTGGCGGAGAACCTTCTCTCGCCTGTACTTCGATTTTCGATTCGGTAGCAGGTCATCTGTGTGTATATCTCGCAGATAAATCACGGGAAGAAAACGGTACGCCTCAAAAAGTAAATCTTTAACAAATAAAAAGCGGAACTTTATTCAGTTCCGCTTTTCTTATTTTTTCAAAAAATAAATTATCGCAGCAACGATGAGTACACAGGCAACTCCGATTCCGATTTTTTTCAGCGTCGGAATTACGGATTCAACACTCGGCGGTGCATAAGAATAAAATAAATACTTGATTTTATTATGAATATCACGAAAAGACTTTACATCGGAATACATTGTGGTATACGAAGAAAAACCGTTTAGATTATTTTCATCTAAATCTATTATTCTTACTCCCCTTTGCATCTTAGGACCGTAAACATTGAAGCCGCAGCCCTGAGTATATCCCATAATAAAGCCTTTATATTCTCCGATAAAACTGTTGTTGTGGTCATGTCCGAAGAAAGCCGCAATAACATCGCCTTTCTCTCTTACAGCGTCGAATTCTCCGGTATTTTCGCTCGGAGTTGCGGGAGTTTCATAAGAAAAATCACATTTTCCTTTGATTAGATGTTTTTCATCTATCCAATAGTATTTACCGTAATGCGCTCTGTATCCCGTTGCATGAGGTTTTGTTTTTTTAGGCACTTCTTTGAAAAGTTCCCACATTTCGCACATAGGTATATGTTGAAAAAGCAGTGATTTGATATAATCTCCGTTTTTTTCTTTCAGATTATCCCTTGTTTTTCTATACCATTCAATCTGTTCTTTTGATACAGCGGCGCATCTGCCGTCAGCGGTACTTGAAAGCGAATCTATAAAGTATATATTGAATATATCCTTCTCGCCTTTACTGTCTTTAATCAAAAGATTGTGGTTGGCAAATCCCGGAATTGTATCATCCCCTGCTTTTGCCAAGCAATTCCGATAACTCTTATACAATTCAAACTGTTTTTCTTTTGAAATTCCGAACGCCTGTGCATCGTGATTTCCGAAACAAAATGTAAAAGGAATATTTCGGCTGACAATCGGTTCAAGGAATTTATCAAACGCTTTCTTGAACTTCTTTTCCCTATTTGCTAAAGCAAGGGTTACTCCGTACCCTTTTATTTGGTCGCCCGTAAAAACAACGAGATCGGGTTTATCTTTGTCGAGAGCCTCCGAAATAAATTCGACCGTATCTTTTGACATTATCTGAGTATCCTGAATATCGGCTATCTGCATTATACGGAATTTGCCGTCAGGTCTGAATTTAAGTTCCGTTTTCAACACCCCTTTTTCTTTACATTGTAGCATAAAAATATTTTTTTGCAACAAAAACAGCCGTCCTTAAGCGAACGGCTGTTAATTTATGAATAAATATTATTCAAGGTTAGACTTAAGAGTTTCAAGATCAGCCTTAAGTTCAGCGGGAAGTTTATCGCCGAATTTCTTGAAGAATTCTTCAATTCCGTCAGCTTCTTCTTTCCAAAGAGCCTTATCTACATCAAGGATTTTTTCAAGAGACTCTTCTGTTACATCTTCAATTCCGTTAAGGTTAATATCCTTAGCGTAAGGAAGATAACCGATAGCTGTTTCTTTAGCATCAACTTCATTGTCGCAACGCTTAAGAATCCATTCGAGAACACGAAGGTTATCACCGAAACCGGGCCACATAAAGTTGCCTTCGTCGTCTTTTCTGAACCAGTTAACATTGAAGATTTTGGGAGCTTTATCGGGATCGAGAGTCTTACCGATGTCAATCCAATGCTGCCAATAATCAGCCATATGATAACCGCAGAAAGGAAGCATAGCCATAGGATCACGGCGAACAACACCGACTGCACCTGCAGCTGCGGCAGTTGTTTCGGAAGCCATTGTAGCACCTACAAACACACCGTGGTTCCAATCTCTTGACTGGTAAACAAGGGGAGCGAGTTTTGCTCTTCTTCCGCCGAATACAAATGCCGAAATCGGAACGCCCTGCGGATTTTCAAATTCGGAAGAAAGGCAAGGACAGTTCTCTGTCGGAGCTGTAAATCTTGAGTTCGGATGAGCAAGTTTGTTGCCTTCTGCAATATATTCAGGTCCGTTAACCTTGTTTCCTGTCCACTCTTCAGCGTTTACGGGCGGATTCTTGTCAAGGCTTTCCCACCAAACAGTGTTATCGTCAAGATTTCTTGCAACATTGGTGAAGATTGTACCTTTCTTAGTAGCCGCAAGAGCATTGGGGTTGGACTTGTCATTGGTTCCGGGAGCAACACCGAAGAAACCGTTTTCGGGGTTGATTGCATAAAGTCTGCCGTCGGGACCTTTACGGATCCACGAAATATCATCGCCTACGCACCAAACTTTATAGCCTTTATTTCTGTATTCTTCAGGCGGAATAAGCATTGCAAGGTTTGTTTTACCGCAAGCCGACGGGAAAGCAGCACAGATATACTTAACTTCGCCCTGCGGATTTTCGATACCGAGAATAAGCATGTGTTCAGCCTGCCAGCCTTCGTTTTTACCTTGATAAGAAGCAATACGAAGTGCAAAGCACTTTTTACCGAGAAGAACGTTTCCGCCGTATGCCGAGTTTACCGAAATACGGCGGAAATGTTCTTCTCGGTAAAAAGTGCTTTGCACTTTTTACCGAGAAGAACGTTTCCGCCGTATGCCGAGTTTACCGAAATAATTGTGTTGTCTTCGGGGAACTGGCAAATCCATCTCTTTTCGGGATCGACATCACATTTACAGTGAAGTCCTCTTACCCAGTCGTTTGAATCGCCGAGAACATCAAGAACATTCTTGCCGACACGGGTCATAATAGCCATATTAAGAACAACATAAATAGAATCTGTAAGTTCGATACCTGCCTTTGAGAACGGCGAACCTACGGGGCCCATCGAGTAAGGGATAACATACATTGTTCTGCCTTTGTATGAATCACGGGCAATATCGTAAAGCATTTCATACGCTTTTTCGGGATCCATCCAATGATTTGTCGGGCCTGCATCTTCTTCTTTCTTTGAGCAGATAAGAGTTCTGTCTTCAACTCTTGCTACATCGTTCGGTTTTGTTCTGTGATAATAGCAACCGGGAAGAAGATCTTCATTAAGTTTTATCATTTCGCCGCTTTCACAGGCTTCCTTACGCAAAGCCTCAAGCTGCTCTTCACTACCGTCAATCCATACGATTTCAGACGGCTTAACGAGTTGAACTTTCTCGTCAATCCAATCAAGGATACTCTTGTTAGTTGTGAGTGCTGACATTATATTTTCTCCTTTTCGAATTCGGTTTTTGCCGAAATTATTTAACAAAATCATAGCTGAAAATTAAGAAACTCAATTTCTCGCCATTATAAAAGATATTATAATTCATTTGACTTTATTTTGCAATAAAAAAATGATAATTTTTTGTCAATTAAGTGAACTTATTGTAAATTCAGTCTTCTGTTATGTTCATTGTCGCATAAGCGTTCAAAGACATATCCGCCTTTTTACCGTTTATGTACTCATAATATCCCTGAGCCGCAACCATTGCCGCATTATCTCCGCAAAGAGAAAGTTCGGGATAATAAATTTTCCAGCCTTTTTTTTCAGCCGCTTCGTCCATACGGCGTCTGAGTACGGAATTTGCGGAAACACCGCCGGCCAAAACAAGTTTTTCCGATTTCAAAAGTTCCATTGCCTTTTCGGTATTGCTCATCAGAGAATTAACCACGGCATTGATAAACGATGCACCTAAATCTTCTTTTGAAATAGTTTCTCCCTTTTGAGCGGCATTATGTATCGTGTTTATGACAGATGTTTTAAGTCCCGAAAAACTGAAATCAAGAGGACTTGATTCAACTTTCGGTTTTGGGAAAGAATACGCTTGGGGATTTCCTCCTTTTGCGATTTTATCGAGATTTACCCCGCCGGGATACGAAAGTCCCATCGTTCTCGCCGCTTTATCAAGCGCTTCACCGGCTGCATCGTCCCTTGTTCTTCCGATAATTTCAAAATCTGTATAAGATTTAACATTAACAAGCATTGTGTTACCGCCCGAAACTACCAAACAAAGAAATTCGGGTTCGAGATCTTTATGAGTTATATAGTTTGAAGCAATATGCGAACGCAAATGGTGAACCGGAACAAGATCAATTCCCGAAGAGAGAGAAAGCCCTTTCGCATAATTGACTCCCACAAGCAATGCTCCGATAAGTCCGGGAGCGTAAGTAACCGCAATTGCATCTATATCGTCAAGAGTACATTCCGCTTCTTTAAGTGCGCTCTCAACAACCCAAGAAATCGACTCGGTATGCAGTCTTGAAGCAATTTCCGGAACTACTCCCCCGAATATTTTATGCTTTTCGATTTGAGTTGACACAACATTTGAAAGAATTTTTCTTCCGTCCTCGACAACTGCGGCTGCTGTTTCGTCGCAAGAACTTTCAATACCGAGTATTTTCATAAAGTTACCTCTTTTTGCATATATATTAACTTAAATAGTATATCAATAAAAGCGAATAAAATCAACTTTTATCGCAACGATGTAAAATGTTGGACATTTTTCATTTAATGGTGTATAATTATACAATCGGTTGTTGTTCGAAAAAAGCAGCCGAGTTGTTTTCGGCAGGCTTTATTAACTTATAAAAAATTGGAGGATTACACAAATGAACGAGTATATTGAAAATGTAATCAAAACAGTCGAAAGACGGGACAGCGAAAAGCCCGAATACATTCAATGTGTTAAAGAAGTTTTCCGTTCGCTTGAAAAAGTAATTGAAGAACATCCCGAATACATTGAAGAAGATCTTCTCGGAAGAATGGTTGAACCCGACAGACTTATCACTTTCAGAGTCGCATGGGTTGACGATCAGGGGAAAACACAAATAAACCGTGGATACCGTGTTCAGTTTAATTCGAGTATCGGCCCTTACAAAGGCGGACTTCGTTTCCATCCGAGCGTTAATTCAAGTATTATGTATTTTCTCGGTTTTGAACAGACCTTTAAGAATTCTCTTACTGGACTTCCTATGGGCGGAGCAAAAGGCGGTTCAGACTTTGACCCGAGAGGTAAGAGTAAACAGGAAGTTATGCGTTTCTGTCAGGCATTTATGACAGAACTTTACAGACATATCGGACCGAATGTCGATGTTCCCGCAGGTGATATAGGTGTCGGAGCCCGTGAAATCGGTTTCCTTTTCGGTCAGTATAAACGAATTACCGATGCTTTCGAAAACGGCGTGCTTACCGGAAAAGGTCTTTCTTACGGCGGATCGCTTATCCGTCCCGAAGCAACAGGTTACGGTGCTATTTACTATGCGTGTGAAGTGTTCAAACACGAAAACGATTCTATCAAAGGAAAAACATTTGCGGTTTCCGGATTCGGAAATGTCGCTTGGGGTGCTTGCAAAAAAATCGCAGAACTCGGCGGTAAAGCAATTACAATCAGCGGTCCCGACGGATATGTATACGATCCCGACGGAATCGTAACCGAAGAAAAACTTAACTTTATGCTTGAAATGCGTGCTTCGGGCAGAGACAGATGTCAGGATTACGCAGACAAATTCGGAGTTCAATTCTTCCCCAACGAAAAGCCGTGGGGCGTAAAAGCCGATGTTGCGCTTCCATGTGCAACACAAAACGAAATCGACTTATCCTGTGCCGAAAAGATCGTTGCAAACGGAACAAAGTATTACATAGAAGTTGCGAATATGCCCACTACCGAAGAAGCATTTGATTATCTTCGCAACACCGACGGAGTTATCGTTGCTCCCTCTAAAGCGGTAAATGCAGGCGGTGTTTGTGTTTCGGGTCTTGAAATGAGTCAGAACAGTCAGCGCCTTTCATGGACAGCCGAAGAAGTTGACGAAAAACTTCACAGAGCGATGATTGATATTCATGCTCATTCTGTTGAAGCGGCGGAAAAATACGGTTTGGGATACGATTTAGTTTCAGGTGCGAATATTGCCGGATTTGAAAAAGTTGCTCAGGCAATGACAGCACAGGGCATTTATTAAAACGCCGAATTAAATTTAATTCACGGTAAATGCGGTTAAGCGCTTACCGTGAATTTTTTATTACTTATTTCTTGCAAGATGAAAAATAGTTTGTAGATTTTCATGTAATACTTGATTATAATTATTTAATATGATATACTTCTATTGTATGGGGGCGTAGCTCAGCTGGGAGAGCGCCACACTGGCAGTGTGGAGGTCATCGGTTCGATCCCGACCGTCTCCACCAAAAATTCCGTTCACTTCGTGGACGGAATTTTTATTTCTTCACTATAACTATTAAAAACAAAAGACCGCAGGTAAAAACTTGCGGTCTTTTGTTATAATTATTCATTTAACATCGGATAAATCAAGCTAAAACTTTTCCGTCTTTAATCACAATCTGCCGATCGCACTTTTCGGCAAGAAGTAAATCGTGAGTTACGATTATAACGGTTTTACCCTGATTACATATTTCACGGAAAAGCGAAAAAATACTTTCGGTATTTTCACTGTCAAGCGATCCTGTCGGCTCATCGGCAAATATATAATCGCCGTCGTTAACAATCGCTCTTGCAATTGCTACACGCTGTTTTTGTCCGCCGGAAAGTTCATCGACTCTGCGTTGAGCCAATTCCGAAATCCCCGCTTTTTCCAGTGCCCGAGTGCAAAGTTCAAGTCTTTTTTTCTTTTTTACATCGGAAATAATAAGCGGTACTTCAACATTTTCGATAACGGAGTTATTCTCAAGTAAAAGAAAATTCTGAAAAACCGTGCCTATTTTTTTATTTCTGAATCTTGCCGCTTGCGTTTTCGTCAACGATTTAATATCCGTCGAATCAATTATACAACTGCCTTCGTCGAATGTAAGCACCCCTGCGAGTATATGCAATAAAGTCGACTTGCCCGCTCCGGAAGGACCCGTTATCGCAACCATTTCACCGCTGTTTATTTTCAAATCAATTCCGTCAAGAGCACAAACGCAGTTTTTCTTACCCTTATTATATTTTTTTGTTACATTATTTAATACAATCATTTTCTCTTCTCCGATTTTTTCCAAACAAAATCACTGTTACCGAAACCGAAACGATTATAAAGATAATGCTCAACAGCAACAGTGCTTTATACCCTGTTTTTACAAACGAAAAAGTCCACGAAAAAATATTAAATGCGCATATAATCGGTAACAGCGCCGCTACGGGAAGTACGGAAATCAATATAATAATAACCGCCGCTGCCGAAAAACTAAGCGTTTTGAGTTTTTCATCCGCTCCGCATACCGTAAACACATAAAAAGTATATTTACATCTGTAAAAAAACACGGCAAGTGAACTGCAAAAGCCGACAGTAATAACGCACCATGCAGAAGCAATTTGAGGTAAATCTTCCTTTATAAAATTTTCTATACGGACATTGTCAAATGATGTGTTTTCATTAAGAACACTGCCGCTTCGTTTGAGAATTTCAAGATTATAATTCATTGTTTCTTCGGAAACGCTGTCAAAAAACAATAGTCTTGAAGTTGCTTCCGGTCGGACTTCGTTTTTCACTTTATCGAAAAGTGTAGTATCATCCGCCCAGATTATTTCATTTCCGAATAAAAGTTCTGTTTTTTCGGTCTTTTCGGCAATTGCGGATAATCCGAGTTCCTCACCGCTTACATATTGATTAAATTCAAAATAAGGATCCGAAGCAATACCTATAACTTCAAAAACAGTGTCAACATTCCCGTTTTCATCAGTAAAAGAAATCAAATCCCCTATTTTTCTGTTTGAATTTGATGTTACGCAGGCAATATTTCCCGAATTTGTAAGAGCATCATTTTCACAAAGCCATTTACCCCGCCGCATTGAAATGTTGAGTTTTTCACTCAGTTGTTTCGGATATAAGTTTAACTTTATAAGTCCTGTCTGCGAATAAAACTCATAAACATTTTCGGCACCCGAAAAGCCCTGAAGTTCGTCAAAACAGGCATAAGGATCTTCTTCGTTTTCCATCAAAACATTATTCACAAGCGAATACAAGTCATACTTAATCGGAGAAAAATATACAAAATTGCCCGAATTACATCCTGACATTACTTTTTGCGGATATAATAAATAATCAATATTTTGCAAATTATCTAAAGTATAAAATGAAAGAAAAGCAAATTCCAATGCCAACAAAAAAGACAAAAACTTATTTTTGAAAAGTACCTCTGAAGCGAGTCTCAAAACTTTATACATTATTTTCATCCTTCGTAAGCACTCCGGAAAAAATTTTAATAAACACCGGAGTAACCGTAATCAAACATAAACAAATGCAAATTGCAAATGAAATAAAAAATCCGAATATTCCCAATCCGCCGTAAAATCCGTGTGTTTTTGAAAATAATATATAATAAATCAGGTGTCCCAATGTACCGCCCGCAATCATATAAATCATTAACTCGGCAAGCGCATTAAAATAAATTCTGAGTTCGGAAGCACCGCAAACATAATAAATTTTATAAATATGTTTTTTCATTTTTATTAAAAACGAAAAGGAAAGCATAATATTGCAAACCGCAATTGCGCAAATAACAACCGAAGATCTCATAGATAAAAGCAAGCCCTGTGTTAAATCTGTTTTTTGGGGGACTTCAATATCAGTACAATTAAATGTTTCGTTTAACAACTTCTTAAACTTCAAATTTCTGTAATCGCTTAATACATAATCCCATTTGAAGCAGATTTCGGAAATCTCAACTTCACTCTTCAATGCCGTCGGCAAAATTTCATCATATTCACGCATAGGCCTGATTCCGCAAACAGTAAATTCTCCGAAATCATTTGTCAACACATCGCCTATTTCATAACCGTCGCTTTTCGTTTGCGAACCGATAATAATTTGGCTTTCGTTTTTCGGTAAAGTTCCGATATTCAAAATATCGTTACCTTTATAATAAAGATATATTTGCGGGTCGGACTCTATTTTTATATAAACCGTTGAAAGTCCTTTTGGATATTTATTTGTAATTTCACTGATTTTATCGGATAAAAGTTGGTTGTCGAATTTGCCGTTATAATAAACAGTAAATTCGGTTTCGTTTTGACTTTTTAAGAGTTCCTGTTTTTGACTGTTAAACGAAAACACACCTATATCGCATACCAACACCGAACAAACCGACAGTATCAGCATACTGATTATCAATCCTTTATGGCGGTTAACGGTATTTTTCAAACTCAACTTTAACATTTCAGTCTTTCCGTTTCCAAATTCGTACAACAGTCTTAACAAAATGAAAAGCCGTAATGATATACATTATATAAAGAACCGAAATAATCAGAAGTATATTTTTGCTCTGTTCCACACTTGCTGCCTCAATGCTCAAATTTTGCCATTCATACCACTCACCGAGCAAGGCCGAACTGTTTTTTGCGGCTGATTCAAGTATTTCCGACTGTATTGCGCTACTGTTTTTATGCAGTATAACAAATTTTGCGGGAGCATCAGAGTAGTGTGTTAATTGCGTATAATAATCATCCGGCATATTTTCGTCAAAAAAGTTTTCAATTAAAATTACATCATCTGAAGGAAGTTTATTATTACTTTTTGTCATAAAAAAAGTTTGAATTCCTCTTTGCCCCATCGTATAAATATACTTATTCAGTCTGATTTTGCCTACAACTGTCGCATTAACGGAAATTTGCTTATCATCGCTGTCAAAGAACGGCAAAATAACACAAATTTTATCTCCGAGATTAAATTTACTACTGTCTCCGACTAAAACTTCAAGGCCCGATTTATTTTCATCTGTTTTATCGGTATTTATCAAACGGCCCTGTGTCAAAGTTACATAACCGCTGTCAATCATCCTTTTGGAATAAACCGAACTGAAAAGATAGTCTTGCGAAGCAATGAAATTATTCAAAGTTACATTATAGAAATTGTTATATTCATCATAACTGTATTTTAATTCCGGTATATCTTGTGAATAAGACAAAGCACTAACAGACATCTTTTCGGCATATATCAAATCATCAAAGTTTTCATCTTCGGAAAGTATATTTTTGGCAATAGAATAACTTTCAGATAAATTATCATCTGAAAAAGTCAAATATTCGGTTTCACAAAAAGATGATATAGTAAACGATTGTTTCAAAAGAGTAACACATTCCGACAACGGTTCAGCGGTAACAAAAACGCATATAAATGTTAAAATGAAAAAAAGCAAAGAAACTACAACTGTTTTAAGAAACTTCTTTTTCATAATATCACCTAGAATTCTTATAAACTAAACAATTATGTACTTTATCGCCTTCGCACATCTGCTCTTGTTTACCAATATGTAATACACTTTTCACGGAAATACTACTTACATTAACTTTTGCAATCGCATTTGAAGTTAATGTTGTACCTGCTTTATATGCACTTCCGAAATGTACACCATTGGTATTATAAACAGCGGTTTCAGCATAAGAACTTTTCTTCTGTGAAGAAGTTCCTGTTATAACAACATTAGTTGACGCAATTTTGTCATTTTGAGTACCACTCATAGAAATATGATCAATAAGCATTACATCCGTGTAAGTACCCATATTTTCTTTGACAATATTACTACAAATAGTTGACCTTGATGAAGAAAGCATCATTAAATTGTTATACGCTTCTTCATCAGTTGCAAAATAAGCTGCAAAAGTACCAAATGTTGAAGTAAAAATCAAAAGTAATGTAAAAAATAGGCATTTAACAAGTTTTTTTATAGTAATCCCCCTTCATAGATTAATTTCATAATAGCAAAAATAAATAATATGTCAAGTTATTATAAAATATTTGTAAATACTTACAAATAAC
Source organism: uncultured Eubacteriales bacterium (assembly GCA_964527585.1). Lineage (GTDB taxonomy): Bacteria > Bacillota > Clostridia > Oscillospirales > Acutalibacteraceae > Fimenecus. The sequence goes on along the minus strand of CAZGPE010000009.1, from coordinate 116 downwards.
AAGTTGTTAATTTGTTATAAATGAACAACAAAAAAGAGTCATACATAAGTATGACTCTTAAATATTACACCCTAAAAACTGAACAAAGGAGAAAGAGATAAGAGAAGAAGAAAAAA
>CAZGPE010000008.1:0-73104 GCA_964527585.1 uncultured Eubacteriales bacterium | reverse complement strand
AAAAAAACAGTGTAAATTCAAAAGAATTCACACTGTAAATATAACCGAAAATTATTCTATTGTGCCGCCGCCGACAACCGTATCGCCGTCATAAAGTACGGCTGCCTGCCCTTTTGTAATCGCACGCTGCGGTTCATCAAATACGATTTTCAATCTGTTTTCATCAATCTGAGTAACCGTAGCAGGCTGTTCTTTTTGATTGTATCTGATTTTTGCAGACAGTCTCTCCGGTCTTGTGAGACTGTCGCAAGCAGTAAAGGAAATATCTTTAACAAAAACTTCTTTCTCAAACAAATCATCGTTAAATCCGAGAATAACTTTGTTGTTTTCAACATCTTTTTTTACAACATACATCGAAGCCGGCAAAGCAAGTCCGAGTCCACGGCGTTGACCGATGGTATAACGGATAATACCTTTATGTTCGCCTAATCTTCTGCCGTTCATATCGACAAAATCTCCGCAAGGATATTTCTTTGAAGTATACCGTTCGATAAAGCCGCTGTAATCTCCGTCGGGAACGAAACAAATATCTTGACTTTCGTGTTTTCTTGCATTTACAAAACCGTTTTCCTCGGCAATTTCTCTGACTTCTTTTTTAGTAAAAGAGCCGAGAGGAAATTTGGTTAGACTAAGTTGTTCCTGCGTTAAAGAATAAAGCACATAACTCTGATCTTTTGACAAATCAACGGCTTTTTTCAAAAGAAACCTGTCAGCGTGCTTTTCTATTCTCGCATAATGTCCCGTCGCAATATATCCGATATTCAATTCCTGCGCCTTATGAAGCATCTTTGAAAACTTCATATATCTGTTACAGTCAATACAAGGGTTAGGTGTAAAGCCGTTCTGATATGAATTTACAAAACGGTCAATGACATTTTCCTTGAAATCAGAGGTCATATTAAGAGTATAATGTCTTATTCCGAGCCTTGCACAAACGCTTTTTGCGTCTTCAACATCGTCAAGTGAACAGCAAGTTTTATCGGCAACCGAATCAACATCTTCATTATTGAAAAGTTTCATTGTTGCGCCGATTACTTCAAGCCCGTCTTTCTGCAAAAGATATGCGGCAACCGATGAATCAACACCGCCGCTCATCCCGATCATTACCTTATTATTTTCCAAAACAGAACACCTCAGCCGCCGAGTCTTATCATTTCATCAATACATTTGCGTGCTTTTATTCTTGTGCTTTCATCAAGCACAATTTCTTCTCCGGAGCGTCCGGTAACGGCATTATACACATCGTAAAGAGTTGACATTTTCATATTTTTACAAATAAGTTTTTGAGAAAGATAGTAAAACATTTTATCGGGACACTCATATTGCAAATGCTCGGCAATTGAAATTTCGGTACCGATAATAAATTCTTTTGCATCGGAATTTTTAGCAAACTCCATAATTCCGGAAGTTGAACCGACATAATCCGCATGTTTAACAATATCCGCTGTACATTCCGGATGAACTAAAAGCAATGCATTCGGATGTTTTTGCTTTGCTTTTATTACTTCGTTTTCGTTCACGCTTGCATGAACCGGACATCCGCCCTGAAGAAGTTTGAAGTTCTTTTCGGGGATCTGCTGAGAGACATACTGACCGAGATTGCAATCGGGAATAAAAAGTATATTTTTATCAGGCAACTGTTTAACTATACGAACTGCCGAAGAAGATGTAACACATACATCGCATACGGTTTTAAGTTCGGCTGTTGTGTTTATATAAGCGACAACTTTATAGTCCGGATACTGTTCTTTTACGGCTGTAATTAACTCTTTATCCATCTGTTCGGCCATCGGACAGCCTGCTTCATCATGAGCGAGAATTACTTTTTTTTCGGGAGAAAGAATTTTTACGGTTTCCGCCATAAAACGCACTCCGACCATAATCACGGTCTTTTGAGGTGCGCTTGAAGCTTTAACCGCAAGAGCATAACTGTCTCCCGTAAAGTCCGCAATTTCGAGTATTTCATGCGCAACATAAGAATGAGCCAAAATGCAAATATCTTTTTCCTTTTTCAGTCTCATTATTTCCTGCTGAATATCACTTATCATTTCTCTTTCACCTACATAATTTTAATAATATAATATTACTCATTTTTTCCTATAAAATCAATAGGAAATCTTCATCATTGAAAACTTAATATAAACTTTCGATCTCTTCAATCGGCCCTCTAAAGCATTTTTTCACTCTTAAATCCGCTTTTTCATTAAGGCATTTCGAAAACTTTTTAAGTTTTGAATTGTTGTTCATTTGGAATTTGGAAATCAACTCAATAAGTGCTTCCCGTCTCGTCGGATTTTCAAGAACTTTAACCTTTTTGAGACAGACACAAACATTATCCGTCGGTTTTGTATCTTTTAATTCTACAGAAACAAATCCGTCTTTATCGCATACCGCTGCATTGACAGGCTCGCCGTTAATTTCAACGCCGACTTGAGCGCAAACAACATCCTTAAAAGAAAGAGTATAATTTCTTAATTGAGGTACTGCGGAAGAGTCTCCACGCACTGCCGAAACCGAAAACGAAACATTATCACCGTCTTCGTTAACTTCAAAATCGGTAAACGCAAAACAGCCGTTTTGATAATTCATTGTTTCGCCGTCATCTTCATACATAGAAAACTTATTGTTTCCACGGTAAATAAGGATTTCCATATCAGCGGGATTTGAACACAAATTGGTTCGGCAATTCATATCAAGAGGAATTATCGCACCTTGCTTTGCAAGTACGGGGATCGACGACTCATCACGGTAAACTTCGAGAATTTTATTTCCGTTATATATTCTGTCGGTGAAAATATCGGTATATCTTCCTTCGGGAAGCCAGAGGGTTGTATGAGCAAGATTTGTTTTTTTGCTCTTCGGAGTTGTTATCGGCGCCGAAATAAGTTCACTTCCGAAGAAATACTCGTTTTTGCATTTATAAGCGTTTTCGCAATCGGGATATTCATAATACATAGGTTCGCAAATAGCACGGCCGCTAACACTTGTCCGATAATTCATCGTATAAAGATACGGTAAAAGTCTGTGCCGCAGTCTCATAAAATCAATTGCCGTGTTTTCAACCGATTTACTGTATTTCCACGGTTCTTTGCCCATGAACTCATTTGAAGTCGAATGAAGTCGCATAATCGGAGAAAATACCCCAAACTGAACCCATCTCAGATAAAGTTCATCGTCTTTTCTGCCGAAATGATGTCCGCCTATATCATGGCTCCACCAAGTATAGCCTATATTTGAAGCGGTAGAGGTGAAATATGGCTGAAAATCAAGAACTTTCCAGTTCTGTGCGGTATCGCCCGAAAAACCTAGCGGATAACGGTGTGAACCCGCACCTGCAAATCTTGAAAGAATAAGAGGACGGCGCTTACCGTCTCTTGCAATATCCATTGAATGATAATGGTTCAGCGCCCAGAGAGGATCCAGACCTTTGATTTTTGTTTTATTACCCTGCTGCCAATCAATCCACCAAAAGTCAACCCCCATATCTTCGTGAGGTTTATGCGCAATCGAAAAATATGCCTGTAAAAACTTTTTATCCGTAATATCAAACGAATACTGTTTTTTATCTTCGGGATTATCTCCCATAAACTTTGCGAAATCACCGTAGCAATCTTCATAGCATCTTATTCCCGATGCCGGATGCATATTGAGTGTAACCTTAAAATTGCGGTCTTTCAACCAAGTCAAAAACTCTTCGGGATTCGGAAAAAGATCTGTATTCCAACTGTAACCGGTCCAGCCGCTTGAAATAAACAGATCGTATATCTTTTCCATAAAGTTCAGCGTAGTATTGTTTTTCGCAGCCTCTTTGCCGAACTTGGTTTCAACATTAACCCAATGCCAATCCATATCTACAGTTGCTACGGTAACGGGAATTTCTCTGTCGATAAATTCCTGCATTAAATCCGTATATTCTTTTTGGGTATAAGCTTTATATCTTGACCACCAATTTCCCAAAGCGAATTTCGGTACAAGAGGTGAAAATCCCGTAAGGCGAAAGAAATCGTATAATGCGCCCTTGTAATCGTTTCCGTAAGCAAAATAATATTCGTCTTTTTCACGGTTAGAGCGTGGCATAATCTCAGCTTGCGAATTCAAAATAAGCGAACTGCTGTCATCGAGAACGGCAACGCCGTTTTTCGAAATAATTCCGTTTTCGAGTTTAACCGCACCGAAAGAACGATCAAGAGTACGGCAAGTGCCTTTAAGATTTCCCGATTTATATTCGGTAATGTATCTACCGTCCGAAAGTTTCACATATTTCATTTTATGAGAAGAAACATCATAACAAAACTCAACAAGGCTTGTTTTAATAATAATTTTGTTTTTTTCCTTTTTTAAGGTATATTCCGGCAAATCAAAATCACGGAACCATACCGCCTGAGTAGGTTCATCGCAGAAAATACCGCTTGCCGATACCTCAATTCTCAAAAGGCACGCCGTAAGAACGGTAATTCTTGTGTCTTTACAGATAACAGTATTTTTTTCATTCGAAACAGGCGAACACTTAATCTTGAAAGCGTCAAAATAATCAGCCATTATTTAATCCCCCATAAAAGAAGCGTTATTTTATACCGATTTTATTTTAATATATTGTCAAAGCGAATACAAGAAAAAACTCCGAAATATTCTCAAAACACCGATAATATTTTTTTCTTTTACGCTAAAAAGGTCAACTTGGATTTTAAGATAAGTTATTATTACTTTTTCTCTTGCATTAAGAAGACAAAAAATGTATTATATTGTATGGAAAAATAACTTTAGGAGACGGTTATGAATAATTTTTGTTTTACCGACGAAAAAGAAAAAAATTATACTCTCGCCTGCCTTAAATTCGCCGAAAAATTAGGTCTTATTAAAGACAACGGATTGGATGCGGTCGCTTTAAGATGCAGTGAAGAAAACCGAAAAAGAGCGGAAAAACTCAAAAAAGGAGAAACCGTTTTCGGTGTTGAACAATTTACTTTGCAAATGTATCTTGATTATGAGCTTACGAGATTCAAACTCGAATTTGCAAGCGAAAACGAAGAAATAAAAAAAGTTTACAGTTATAAACCTATCGGCAAAAAAGATGCCAAATATTTTTATAAAAACAACCGTGATCTTTTCACAAGATACAGCGGAGATAAATTTTGCTTTTATGAAGTAAGAATGATCATCGAAAAAAAATTAAGAGAGGAAGAATACGAGAATGAAATCAACAACATATTACATCAGCTCTCTTAAAGGAAACGATAAAAACAACGGAAAAAGCGAAAGCACCCCGTTTTTGACTCTTGAAAAAATCAACACTCTTGAAATTAATGCCGGAGATAAAATACTTCTCGAAAAAGATTCCGTATTCGAAAATGAGTTTTTACATTTGAAAAACTGCGGAGATATAAATTCCGATCCGATTGTAATTTCTTCTTACGGAGACGGAAGTTCAATGCCCTGCATTTCGGCTAACGGCAAGGGAATTTGGTATCAGGATTACGGAAATCCGCTTGACTCCCCTACACATATTTATAAAGGCGAAGTTTCATCGGCTGTTTTACTTTACGATACGGAAAATATTGTAATCGAAAACATAGAAATCACTAATAAAGGTCCCGAAAAAACACCCGAAGAGTATTCCGGGGCACATAAAACCGACCGAACCGGACTTGCGGTTGTTTCTCAAAACAGAGGAACCCTGCATAATATAACAGTCGATAACCTGTTCATACACGATGTTAACGGAAATGTCTATAACAAACATATGAACAACGGCGGAATTTATATGACCTGTCTTAAACCCGAAAACGAAACAAAAACGGGAGTTTCAAGATATGACGGCATAAGCGTTAAAAACTGCTTTGTAAAAAATGTCAGCCGTTGGGGAATTGCGGTAGGATACACATATAATCACAGTAAATTTTCTTCAAAAGAACTCAACGAAGAAAATTTCAAAAAATACGGAAACGAAAATGTCATAATAAAAAATAATTTCGTAAAATTTGCGGGCGGCGATGCGATTACGCCTATGTATGCTCTCACCCCTTCGGTTGAACATAATACCGCAGACAGTTGTGCAATCGAAATGAATGACAGAATATACAAATATCCGGAAAAAAGAATGGGAAAAGTTGCGGCGGCTATTTGGCCGTGGAAATGTAAAAACGCCGTATTCAAATTTAATGAAGTAGTCGATACAAAATTAAACCAAGACGGTATGGCTTATGATTTTGATTCGGCTGACGGAACCGTATACGATTCAAACTATTCACGGCTTAATGAAGGCGGATGCGTTATGTTCTGCTTACAGCAAGCCGTTCATAACACTTTTGTCAATAATCTCAGTTATGACGATCTCGGCGGAACAATAAGTCCGACTAAAAATCCGGACGGATATGTTGCGGATAATAAGTTTTTTGTAAGAAAAGGCGTACCTTTCAAGCGTAAAAGAATGCGCAACGGAAGAGTAACGCTCAAAAATAATATAATTATCAAAATAGACAAGTGAGGAAATTTTATGGCAAACAAAAAAGGCAGAGTTACAATCCCCACGGATATGGATGTAATCAAAGAAACTCTTGAAATAATGGATATTTGGGGCGCAGATGCTATCAGAGACTGCGACGGCACCGAATTCCCTCAGGAGTTAAAAGATGCGGACGGTAAAGTTTATGCAACATATTACACAACCCGTAAAGACAACGAATGGGCAAAAGCGAACCTTGACGAAGTTCAGCAAATGTATATAATGACACCTTTCCACACCGCTGTATCGGACAAACTTGAAATTCATCTTATGGATCATCTTTATCCCGATATGCTTAAAGTCAATAACCGTGATGATATAACTAAATGGTGGGAAGTAATCGACAGAACAACCGGTCAACCCGTTCCCGTAAGTTCTTGGTCATACAACGAAGAAACAGGCAATGTTGTTATTTCGGCAAAACCCTTCCATGAATACACCGTAAGTTTTCTTGCATACATTATGTGGGATCCGGTCCATATGTATAATGCGGTAGTTAACAACTGGGATATTGAACCTCAAATCACATTCGATGTTCGTCAGCCGAAAACAAAAGCACATTCAATGGAAAGGCTCCGTAAATTCCTCGACACTCACGATTATGTCGATGTTGTCAGATTCACCACATTTTTCCATCAGTTTACACTTGTATTCGATGAACTTGCGAGAGAAAAATATGTTGATTGGTTCGGATATACCGCTTCCGTAAGCCCGTATATTCTCGAACAGTTTGAAAAAGAAGTCGGATATCCTTTCCGCCCCGAATATATAATAGATCAGGGTTATATGAACAACACTTACCGTGTCCCTTCAAAAGAATTCAAAGATTTCCAAGCTTTCCAAAGGCGTGAGGTTGCAAAACTCGCAAAAGAAATGGTTGATATTGTTCACGAATACGGAAAAGAAGCGATGATGTTTATGGGCGACCATTGGATAGGAATGGAACCGTTTATGGATGAATTTGCTTCCATCGGACTTGATGCAGTTGTAGGAAGCGTCGGAAACGGTGCAACCCTCAGACTTTTCAGTGATATTAAAAATGTTAAATATACAGAAGGAAGATTTTTACCTTATTTCTTCCCTGATGTATTCCACGAAGGCGGAGATCCGATAACAGAAGCGAAAGTCAACTGGATTACCGCAAGAAGAGCGATTCTCAGAAGTCCTATCTCCCGTATCGGTTACGGCGGATACCTTAAACTTGCTCTCAAATTCCCCGATTTCGTTGATTATATCAAAGATGTATGCGATGAATTCAGAACACTTTACGATAATATATGCGGTGTAACGCCCTACTGTGTTAAAAAAGTCGCTGTCCTTAACTGTTGGGGCAAAATGCGTGCTTGGGGCAACCATATGGTTCACCACGGACTTTATTACAGACAGAATTATTCGTATTTCGGAATAATCGAGGCATTAAGCGGTGCTCCGTTTGATGTTAAATTCATCAGTTTCGATGACATAAAGAACGATCCGGCCCTTCTTGAAACTTTTGATGTTATAATAAATGTCGGCGATGCCGATACCGCTCAATCAGGCGGTGAATATTGGAAAGATGAAGAAATAACAACCGCTATAAGAAAATTCGTATATAACGGCGGCGGATTTATCGGCGTCGGAGAACCCGCCGCTCATCAGTGGCAGGGAAAATTCTTCCAACTTGACGATATTCTCGGTGTTGAAAGAGAAAACGGCTTAACACTAAATACAAGAAGATATAATACCGAAGAGCACCGTGATCATTTCATCCTTGCAGATGCAGACGGTGATGTTGATTTCGGTGAAGGCAAGAAAAACATCGTTGCTCTCGAAGGAACAACAGTTCTCATGCAAAACGCTTCCGAACTTCCCTTTGCTGTCAGACACGCAGAAGAAGTACAAATGGCAGTTAAAGAATTCGGAAACGGCAGAGGCGTTTACATAAGCGGTCTCCCCTATTCATTCAAAAACAGCCGTGTACTTTACAGAGCAATTCTTTGGAGCGCTTCGGCAGAAGATGAACTCGAACGCTGGTATTCAACCAACTACAATGTTGAAGTTCACGCATATGTTAAAAACGGTAAATACTGTGTTGTTAACAACACCTATGAACCGCAGGAAACAACCGTGTTTGTCGGAGACGGTTCTTCATTCACTTTGCGCTTAGAAGCAAACGAAATCAAATGGTATCAAATCTGATTTCAAAGCCATCGCTTTAAGTTAACAAATCAATATTAAAACACAATAACAATAAAAGCCAAACTTACATTTACCTGTCTGTTTGGCTTTTTTTATTTTCTATTCACCGCATAATTATAAAAAGTATATACTTTTCATTCATATATATGCTAAATCCATACACGCCTCACAAATAAAAATCTCATTTGAAATTCTATATGTAAAAATGATATATATTTATAAATTTTGAAGTGTTACAATTTTCATAAGAACACAAGAGGTGAAAAAATCGGAATGTTTAGAGTAGCAACAAATGTCGAAATCGGTGAATATATAGCAAATCTTATTAACAAAAAATATGACAGTACCAGAGCGTTTTGCAGAGAACTGCTCAAACTTTCCGATATTGAATTAACAGAAGAAGAACTTGCAAAAAAATCCAATAAACTCTCTCAGATAAAAAACGGAAACAACGGTATTCAAATTGAAGATTTAGGTTATTTCACCGAACTTTTGGGAGTTAGTTGCGAAGAACTTCTCAGTGCGGGAAAATCTACACAGGCAAATGAAGACAGATATACTAATTATAAATTCGCTTCATCAAGTAACCCTTCTGTATGGAAAAGTTATATAGCCGAAAACAAAGATATAATTTTTAATACCGATGAATATAACAAAACCGTTATTGACTATGCGCTCGAATTTAACAACTATCCCCTGTTGAAATTTTTAATTGAAAACGGATATATTTCTTTTGTAAAAAATGACAGCGAATGTTTTCAGGAAAATAACTCCGATAATTTTTTACACAACATCGCAAATCAACCGAACAAAGAGTTTTTTGAAATAAAAAAATAGTTATATTTATTTTTTTAGAAAAGAGGAATGAAAATGGATAACATATTCTGTCAGCAATGTGGAAAGCCTATTGATTTCGAAGCAAATTTTTGTCCTTACTGCTGTTCCCCCGTTCCTAAAAACACTTTGCCTAATCCCGAAAACTTTATTAACAGCGTTCAGTCAACCCACCCCGACAATTCCAAATCAAGCGGTAAGGTTAAAAAAACACTCAAAATCATATCAATTGTTTTGGCATTTATAATGGCATTTTTGATTGTTATCGGTATATTTCAGATACCTAATGCAATATCAAAATCATATTACAATGATATAATTTTGACATACAATGCAATTATTGAAGGAAGTAAAAAAGCGGAAGATGCCGGAAATCTTATTTCGAATGTCTGGTATAACTCGATTTATAAAAGACGAAGCGATGAAACCGATAAATTTACAATGCAAAACGGTAAATTCTTAAACGATTTCAATGATTCTCTTGATAATTTATTCGACGACGAAGAATTTTCAAACAGTATTTATGAAATCGAAAAAAATCAAGCAGAAGTTCTTTCACTTATGAAAGAATTAAATAATCCGCCGAAAAAATACGAAAAAACATATTCGGCATTAAAAAACTTATATACCGATTATTTGAATCTGACAAATGCCGTTATAAATCCTACGGGAAGTTACAACAGTTTTAATGAGGAATTCAATGAATATGATAACCGATTATATAATTCATATATAGAAATGCAATTATATTTCGAAGAATAACAATAATCAAAGGAGAGGTTTTATGTACTGTCAAAATTGCGGAAATGAATTACAGGAAAACTCGGTAGTATGTTCAAGATGCGGATATTCGCCGATTAAAAGAACAACCGAAGCAACTCAAAACATTCCTTTTACTCCCACAAAAACTAAAGATAAAAAATCTTTCTTATTGGCACTTATAGGATTTTTCTTTCCGCTTATTGCACTTTTAATTGCATTGTGTATAAAAAACGATTATCCGTTAAAAACAAAATCACTCATTAAGGGTGTTATAGCCTTATGTATAACATTAGTGATTTTAATAGTTTTATATTTTTTATTCGTATTACTTCTAATGCTTTTCAGCGTATCCTCTGCAATCTAATTAAAATATTCATTTTCACAAAAGTAAAGCAGTTGTATCTTAACCGATACAACTGCTTTTTCAGTAGCAATTAAATTATCTTTCAATATTATGAAATAGAAATTATTTTCAGGTGTGATTTAATGCTGAAATTTGCAATAGATGTTTTACTTCCTTTTATCGCAACATCTTTCGGTTCTGCATCTGTGTTTTTATTAAAAAACAACCTTAAAGAGCACAACAGTATTTTAAGCGGTTTTTCCGCAGGAATTATGTTTGCGTTAATGAATTGATTCCCGATGCAAAGCAAACCGAAAAGAAAAACTCTTGCATTATACCGTTTACTGCGGGATTTTTAACAATGATGATTTTAGATATAAGTCTGTAAATCAGTCTTGCGAATAATCTTTAAGAAAATCCGAGAGTTCGCTTGCGGCAGTAGAAAGTTCTTTAACATTCGGAAGATAAACAATTCTTACATGATCGGGTGTCGGATAGTTAAACGCCGTACCCTGTACCAAAAGAATTTTTTTCTTTTTAAGAAAATCAAGAACAAACTTTTCATCGCTTTTAATATTAAATTTCTTAATATCGAATTTCGGGAAAATATAGAAAGCAGCTTTCGGTTTGACAACACTTACGCCGTCAATTTCGTTGAGAGCATTATAAATACATTCCCTTTGCTCGTATATTCTTCCGCCCGGAGTTAATAAAGCATCAACGCTTTGATGTCCGCCGAGTGCGGTTTGAATTATTTGCTGTGAAGGAACATTGGAACAAAGGCGCATAGACGAAAGCAAATTAAGTCCTTCAATATATCCTTTAATTCTCGATTTATCACCGCTTATTACCATCCAACCGCATCTGAACCCTGCAATACGGTGAGACTTTGAAAGTCCGTTAAAGGTTACGCAAGGCACATCTGGTGCAAGAGAAGCGATAGAAATATGTGTAAGTCCGTCCATAACAAGTCTGTCATAAATCTCATCGGAAAATATGATAAGACCGTGTTTTCTCGCAACTTCAACGATTTCGAGGAGGATTTCTTCGGAATACAAAGCTCCGGTAGGGTTATTGGGATTAATGATTACAATACCTTTTGTACGGTCCGTAATCTTTTTTTCAATATCGGAAATATCGGGATTCCACTCGTTTTGCTCATCACACATATAATGAACAGCGTGTCCGCCCGCAAGAGTTACGGAAGCAGTCCAAAGCGGATAATCGGGAGCCGGAACAAGAATTTCATCTCCGTTATCAAGTAATCCTTGCATCGACATAGTAATCAGTTCGCTTGCACCGTTTCCTGTATATATGTCTTTGATGTCAACATTCGGAATCTTTTTTAATTGGCAATACTGCATTATTGCTTTTCTTGCCGAAAATATTCCTTTTGAATCCGAATAACCTTCCGAATCACGAAGATTATATATCATATCGTGTATTATTTCATCAGGTGCCGTAAAATTAAACGGAGCGGGATTACCGATATTTAATTTGAGTATTTTTACACCGTTTTCGGACATTCTGTTAGCTTCGTCCATTATAGGTCCACGAATATCGTAACAGACATTGTCAAGTTTATGAGATTTTTCAAAATTACGCATTATATCAAGTCCTAATATGTTTTATACCGATATTATATCACAACAGTGTTAAAAATATTAGATTAAAAAGCAACAAAAAAAGCGGTGAATACACCGCTTAATATGTATTAATTTTAATTTTCCTTTTTTATTCCGAACACCAATCTTAATATTCCGCTGACAAATTTCGGATTATCGAAAACAATAAATTTCAAATCAATTCCCCCTAACAGCATTTGCACAATGCAAGGCCGCTGATTGCCAATGCAACCGCAAGAACAACAACAAGGGCTTCTGCCGGAATTATAAAAGCAAGTATAAGACCCAATCCGAAAACAAGAAAAACCGTTCCTATACTTATTTTATTCTTACGCTTTCCCATTGTGCCACCGCCTTTAACTGTGCTTATTACACTATATTCAAAGACGGAAAAAGTGTTAAAATACAGCTTTCGAAACTTCCATTACAATCAAAGTACCGCCTTTTGCCTCAACCGTTGCAAAAGATTCGGTAATTTCGTTGCTTGTACCTAATGACTGAAAATATGAAAGTTCATAATTATCCAAAGGATAAAACACCCCGGAGAGACTGACGGTTGTTTTCTCGGAAAAAGAATAAACGGATAAATATCTTCCGTTTGCGGAAATTTTATGTTTTTCGTCTTTCACCGCATAAATTTTTTGGTTTTCGTCAAGTGCGGTGATGTTAATTCCGTTCTGCTTAAAAGCGGCAATAAGAGTAAAATTAGCGTAAGTATGGTCAATTCTTCCGCCTATGCAACCCAATAAAAGAATTTCTCTGAAACCTTTTTCAACGGCGGTTTTAACCGCAAATTCCGTATCTGTACAGTCTTTTATGGGATTAAGTGCAATAATCGGAACATTCTCCGAAGGATAATCCGAAGAGTCAAAATCTCCGACAACTAAATCGGGAAGTATGTTTGCTTTATTCAAGCGTGAATATCCGCCGTCTGCCGCAATAACATAATCATCGTAAAAAATATTCTTTTTCAGAAAATCATCGTTTTTAATTGCCGAAGCTCCGACAATCACACAACGGTTTTTACTTATAAGTTCCATTTTTTTATATCCTTAACTTCGTTATACATTTGAATATAACTGTTGTGCCTCGATTGACCGATTTCTCCGTTTTTAACCGCCTCAACAACGGCACAGCCTTTATCAAAAGTATGAGTACAGGTTGAAGAGAATTTACACAAATCAATATAATCGCCGAATTCTCTAAAGCAAAACGGCAATTCATCTTTCAAAATCAAATCGCTTTTATCAATTTCAAACGATGAAAATCCCGCAGTATCGACAACATATCCTCCGCATACTTTGTAAAGTTCGGCTTGACGGGTTGTATGCCTTCCCCTGCCGAGTTTTTTGCTTATCTGTGCGGTTTGCAAAAGCAAAGAACTGTCCAGATTATTCAAAAGTGATGTTTTGCCTACTCCTGAATTACCCGTAAGAGCACTGATTTTGTCTTTTAATAAAACTTTTACTTCTTCAATGCCCGTTTTATTTTCATTTGAAACAATAACCGTATTGAAACCCGCATCAGTATAAATTTTATAAAGCTCATCGGCTGACGATAAATCCGATTTTGTAATAACAATAATCGGTTCTATTTTTTTATGCTCGGCAACTGCAATCAATTTATCAATCACAAGAGTCGACGGCTTCGGTTCAACTGTCGAAACAACAATTATCAAATTATCTATGTTGACAACCGGCGGCCGTACAAGGAAATTTTTCCTCGGAAACACCTCGTCAATCGTATTTTCGGCATTATCATTAACGGTTATTGAAACCTTATCTCCGGCTAATGGGGTGAGTTTTTCTTTTCTGAACACTCCCCTTGCCTTACATTCATATATCTCATTGGCGGCTTCAACATAGTAGAAGCCGCCAATACCTTTTATAATTGTTCCGTTTACTGTTTTCATTTTATTCAGCAGTTAATGTGATCTTTTGATTTTTCGAATAAGTGTTATTATCATGGACGGGAAGTTGCGAAACAACGGTACCGCTTGAAGTTTTATTGCTGTTTTTATCGTAAACATCAACATTGGTAAATCCCGCTTTTTCAAGAGTCTTCAAAGCATCGGAGACGCTCATTCCGACAACATTCGGCACAGAGTATTTTTCAACATATTCCGTTTTAACAATGTTAGACAAATCTGCCGGTGTCTTAGTGAAATCAATATTACCGGTCATTACCGTTTGATCGTTGATTTTTACGGTAAATGTTGTTGTTCCTTTACCCTTAACTTCAATTGTTTTCGTTCCACCCGCAAGTAAAACATCATTGTAGGTTTGATATGCTTCGCTTCCGAGATAAACTTTTACCGTTCCCGAAGCGGAGTTTGCGGTTTGAGGAAGATCAACCGTTATTTTTGCCGTGCTTTCGGCGGGAATTCCGGTGCTGACATAAATCTTAACTTCCGAACCGCTGTCGGCAGACTCACCTGCTTTAGGAGACTGGTCAACTACCGTTCCTGCGGCTTCATTGCTGTCGGTATCAATAACCGTTACTTTGAAATCCGCCGCTTTAAGAAGTTCGATTGCTATGTCTTTGCTGTAACCTACAACTTGTGTAACGGTTGCGGCATTGGGATTTTCATCCGTTGAAACATAAATCGTTACAAGTGAACCCTTTTCGGCATAAGATCCTTCAGATGGATATGATTCATAAACAACACCCGGTGTTGAATTCTTATTGTAAGAAACAATTGTTTTAACGGTAAATCCGCTTTGTTTGAGTTTTGCCTCTGCTTCGGTTGCGGAAAGCCCCATAATTCCCGTAATCAAAACGCTTTCGTCATTATATGCGATTTTAAGTTTAATTGTTTTTCCTTTTCTGACTTGAGTGTCGGCATCAGGTGTTTGACTGATTACATCGCCTGCATCAACATCGTTTGAAAATACCGATTCTGTTTCAAAAGTAAAGTTTTCGGTATATTCGCTGTTTGTCATAATATCGTCAACATAGTTAAGCCCTTCGAAATTGGGAACTGTAACTTTTTGTCCGTTTTTGAATATGAGTACACCGATGAAAATTGCGATTATTACAATTATTCCCGCTATTACGCCGAAGATAATAGGCATTGTTTTGTTGGGAGTTTCTTCCGATTCTTCCTCTTCGGTTATATCCTGAGAGTCGGTTTGAGGTTTAATCGGAACGACAGTGGTTTTTGCATTTGCATCAACAAATTTTGTCGGTTCGGTATCGACAAAATAACTGTAATTAAATTTAATCGAGGGATTGCGTTTGAACTCATCAATATCAAGCATCATTTCAGCGGCAGAATGATAGCGGTTGCTCGGATTCTTCTGCATTGCTCTCATTGTTATCTGTTCAAGTCCGAGCGGAATCTCCGGATTTATTTCACGGGGAGGCTTTGCATCCTGCTGCAACTGCATTATAGCGATAGAAACGGCATTGTCCGACTGAAACGGAAGCTGACCGGTAAGCATTTCATACATTACAACACCGATAGAATAAATATCCGCTTTGTCGTCGGTTATTTCGCCCCTTGCCTGTTCGGGACTTATATAGTGAACAGATCCGATCGCTTCCTCGGTCATTGTGCGTGTTTCACTGCGTGAAAATCTTGCAATACCGAAGTCTGTTACTTTAATTGTACCGTCCTGCAAAAGCATAATGTTTTGAGGTTTAATATCACGGTGAACAATTCCCTTATCGTGAGCGTGCTGTAAAGCAAGAAGAATTTGGCTTACAAAATGCACGGCTTCTTTCCAATTTATCACTTTTTGCTGTTCGATATATTCCTTAAGAGTAATACCTTCAACATATTCCATAACAATATACTGAAGTCTGTCTCCGAAACTTACATCAAACACTTTAACGATATTAGGATGCGAAAGAACAGCGATTGCTTTTGACTCGTTCTTAAATCTCCGGCGGAATTCTTCATTTGCCAAATACTCTTCTTTAAGTATTTTTACGGCAACAATTCTGTCGTCAATATTGTCATACGCTTTATAAACAACAGCCATACCGCCTACGCCGATAATCTCTCTGATTTCATAACGGCCGTCAAGTCTTTTTCCACAATAGTTTTCCATAGTAACACCTCTTAATACGCTATTGCAACAACAGTTATATTGTCGCCGCCACCGTTTTTATTCGCTTCATCTACGAGTAAATCCGCAATCTCATAGTAAGAATTTTTTTCGATTATTTTGCCGAAATCACTGCTTTCGACAAAGTTTGTAAGTCCGTCGGTACAGAGAAGAATAACTTCATCTTCCGACATATCGTATTCACAATAATCAAGTTTGATTTCCTCATCAACCCCAAGAGCCCTTGTGATTAAATTTTTTCTCGGATGCGTTTTCGCTTGCTGTAAAGTCAGTTTCCCTTCTTCGACAAGTTGCTGAACAACCGAATGATCTCGGGTAAGTTGAGTTACAACACCGTTTTTCACAGCATAAGCTCTGCTGTCTCCGGCATGAACGATATAAGCGGTTCCGTTATCTACCATACAGCAAACAACGGTTGTTCCCATTCCCTCAAGCTCGGCATTTGATTTTCCGATGTCGTAGACACTTATATTTGCGGCGGTAATCGCCGTAATAAGCATATTTTTAATTGATTTCGGACTCATTCCGACTCTGTATGCGGAATTTATTTTTTCGGAAATTACTTTAACGGCAGTGGAAGAAGCAATATTTCCGCCTGCCATACCGCCCATTCCGTCGCAAACAACAGCCCAAGCGACACCGCCTGAAAGTTCGCCTGTTGTATATGAGTCCTGATTGGAACTTCGTTTTTTTCCTATGTCCGTTTTCGCAACAATCTTCAATGTTTAATTTCCTCCGATAGAAGACTCTTTTTTCGCTCTGAGCTGACCGCACGAAGCGTTAATATCACTTCCGAGAGTTCGTCTGACTGTAACGGTTAAACCGCTTTTTTCAAGCACGGAAATGAATTTTTTTATGTTTTTATCGTTACTTCTTTCGTAATTGTTTTCTCTGACATTATTGACGGGAATTAAATTTATATGACAGAGCATACCGGAAAGTTTAGAAGCAAGTTCTTTTGCACATTCGGGAGTATCGTTAAACGAATCTATCATCGCATATTCAAAAGAAATACGCCTCGATGTAACCTCAGCATAATATCTGCACGCCCGAAGCAATTCATCGACATTCCATTTGCTGTTAACGGGCATCGTTTGATTTCGTATATAATCGTTCGGGGCATGAAGGGAAACCGACAGTGTAAGTCCGAGTTTCTTTTCGGCAAGTTCATATATTTTAGGCACAACTCCGCAAGTCGACAGAGAAATATGCCTCATGCTGACATTCAAGCCTTTTTCGTCGGTAACCAATTCGAGAAATCTCATTACATTATCAAAGTTATCAAGCGGTTCACCGGTTCCCATAAGAACAATGTGGGAAATTTTTATCCCGAGATCGCTTTGTGCGGTATATATTTCCGATAGTATTTCGCTTGCGGTAAGATGACGCTTAAATCCGCCTATTGCCGACGCACAAAACTTACATCCCATTTTACAGCCGAGCTGAGTCGAAACGCAAATGGAATATCCGTATTTATATTTCATCACAACACACTCAACATACTCACCTTTTCCGAGTTCATACAAGTATTTTACCGTGCCGTCGATTTTCGAACACAGTTTTGTGTCGATTGTGCAGTTTTTTATTTCATATTTTTCGGAAAGCCGTTCTCTTAAGTCTTTAGAGAGATTTGACATTTCCGAAAAATCTCTGACACCTTTTTCATATAGCCATGAATAAATTTGGCCTACTCTGTATTTCGGTAATCCGAGAGACTGTATTTCGGCTGAAAGTTCATCATAGTTTAATGAACGAATATCTGTTTTTTTCAAACTGTTTTTCTCCTGAAAACCGCAATAAAAAATCCGTCGGAATTGTTAATATGCGGGAATAAAGTTCGGTAATCTTTTTCTTTAACAAAGTCTGTATGTTCTTTAAGAAATTTATCGCATACTTCTTCGTTTTCCGCTCTGTTTAATGAGCAAGTTGAATAAACAAGCATACCGTCTTTCTTAAGATAATTAGATGCATTGACTAAAATATTATACTGTGTTTGAGAAAGTTTGTCAATTGAAGCAAGGTCCTTGTATCTGATTTCGGGTTTTCTTCCGATAACACCGAGACCGGAACACGGAACATCGCAAAGCACTCTATCAGCAGTATTTATAAGATCCGGCTGAAGAACACAAGCATCGGCGCAACGAACATTTATTATGTTAATGCCGAGTCTTTCGGCACCTTTCGATATAAGATTTGTTCTGTGTTCGTATAAATCAAAAGCAAAAACTTTACCTTTATTGTTCATATATTCGGCAGCGGTAAAAGTTTTACCGCCGGGTGCCGAACACACATCAACCAGTGTCATACCTTCTTCGATTTCAAGTTCCTTGACACACATGGCGGAAGAAATATCCTGAATATGAAAAAGCCCTTCTTGATATTGAGGTAATTTTTCTATCGAACCGGGTTTAATAAACCTGATATGATTTTCGATGCCGTTACATCTTACGGCACTCACGCCCTCGTTTTCAAGAGATTTAATAAGAGAATCAATATCGGTTTTTATTGTGTTTACACGGGCAAAAACAGACTGTTCTCCTAAAGCATACGACAATATACCGACAGCATTTTCTTTTCCGTAATCATCGACATAATGTTTCACCAAATCATACGGACAGGAATGTAATATACTTAAATTATATATTTCATCATCGGTATCGGGATAAACTATTTCGTTTTGCGATACTTTTCTCAACACGGAATTTACAAGTCCGGATGCAAACGAGCAACCGTTATTTTTAACAAGTTTAACGCTTTCGTTAACCGCAGCGGATACGGGCACACTGTCCATAAACTTCAACTGATATATTCCCATACGCAAAACAGTCAAAACTTCCGGCTTAAGTTTTTTTATCGGCTTGGTCAAATATTGTTCAAGTACATAATCTAAAGTTATTAACCGTTCGGTTACGCCGTATACAAGTGCGGTAACAAACGAAGAAGAATAAATTGTATTTTCGTTTTTTGAAAGATAAGTATCAAGGGTTAAATTCGAATATGCTTTATCTCTCTCGATTTTATTGAGTATCTTAAATACAACCTGTCTGTCATTCATCGGTTCAAAACAGTGCCTTTCTCAATTTTATGACCTAAAAGAAATTCTTTAGAACTCATACGCTTTTTACCTTGCGCTTGAATTTCCGTAATATCTATACATTTTCCGTCAGCACACACAACAGTAATTACACCGTCGGCAGATACAACGGTACCGGCTTCCTTATCGCTTGTCTTATCCGAAAGAAGCGATGAGTGAACTTTTACGGTTTTGCCGTTAAGAATCGCCGTTGCTACCGGCCAAGGCGACAAACCTCTTATTTGATTGTGAACTTCCCATGCCGTTTTCGAAAAATCAATCGGACAAAGTTCTTTGGAAAGCATCGGAGAATAATTTGACAATGCGTCATCCTGCTTAATCGGATTAAGCGTACCGTTCCTGATTTGAGAAATTGTTTTGCTCATAACTTCGGCACCCAAAACAGAAAGAACATCATGAAGTTCACCTGAAGTCATATTTTCTGTAATTGCCGTTTTTTCGCTAATAAGCATATCTCCGGTATCAAGTCCTTCATTCATAAGCATCGAAGTAACACCGGTTTCTTTTTCGCCGTTAAGAACAGACCACTGTATCGGAGCCGCTCCTCTGTATGCCGGTAAAAGCGAAGCATGAATATTGATCGAATTATATTTAGGACAGTAAAGAATTTCTTTAGGCAAAATTTTTCCGTATGCCACAACAACGGTTAAATCCGGTTTGAGTTGTTCAAGAATTTCCAAAGCCGTTCCGTCTTTCATTGATACAGGCTGAAAAACCGGAATATTGTTTTTCAATGCACATTCTTTTACGGGAGAAAAAGCAAGTTCATATCCCCTGCCTTTAGGTTTATCGGGCTGTGTGAACACTCCGACTACTTCTTCGCCGTCGCTTATGAGTCTTTCAAGGCAAGGCACCGCAAATTCAGGTGTCCCCATAAAAACGATTTTCATATTATCATTCCGTTTCTTCTTTGATTTTTCTTATAACTTCTTCGGGTGCCAGTCTTTCAACATACAAATGGCCGTCCAAATGATCAATTTCATGACAGAAAGCCCTTGCTTTTAAGCCTTCGCCCTTATACTGACACCATCTTCCGTCTCGGTTTTGAGCCTTAACCTTAACCTTCATAGGCCGTTTTGTAATTCCGCTTTTTCCCGGAAGAGAAAGACAACCTTCGACTTCATACTGTTCTCCCGATGTTTCGGTTATTTCGGGATTTATAAGTTCGATAAGTCCGTCTCCGACATCTACAAGCACTACTCTTTTCAAAACTCCTACCTGCACAGCGGCAAGTCCGACTCCGTCGGCTTTATAAAGAGTTTCTTTCATGTCGTCGAGAAGCATCCATAAGCGTTCATCAAACACTTCGACTTTTCGGCTTGTTTTTTTCAAAATCGGATCATCATTAACTCTTATATTTCTAATTGCCATTTTCACACCTCAAAACATATTTTCGGGATTTATATCCGCATAAACGGTAACATCCTTAAATCTTTTATCGTTCATATAGTTTTTTAATAATGTAGAAACAAAACTTCTCAGCCGAGAACCGTTTTTACATTTAATTATTACTCTGTAACGGTACTTGTCCGCAATTTTTTCAACCCTCGGAGTTATCGGACTGAGCAATATAATACTCAAATCCGGATAGCCGTAAGAATGTAAATATTTTACGCTTTTGAAAAAACATTTCGCTGCCGATTTTGTTTTAACTTCATCTTTACCGACAAAATTTATCGCACAGAAATCGCAGTACGGCGGATATACCAAAGCTTTTCTGATTTTAATTTCCGAATCGTAAAACGCTTCGTAGTTTTGCTCGGCCGCAAGCCGAATTATATCGTTTTCGGGAAACGCAGTTTGAATTATCGCTTTTCCTTTAACATTTCCCCTTCCGGAACGGCCGACAACTTGCGTTAAAAGGTCAAAAGCCCTCTCCGCACTTTTATAGTCGTCATTAAACAACTGCTGGTCAATTGAAATTACGCCTACAAGCGTAACATTCGGAAAATCCAATCCTTTTGCGACCATTTGCGTTCCGATAAGAATATCGTATTTTCCGTCAGCAAAATCTTTCAAAGAATTTTCAAAAAAATACCTTGTCGATGTTGAATCGGTATCAAGCCGCAAAAGTTTTGCCTGAGGAAATTTTTCGCTTAATTCGTCCTCAAGTTTTTGAGTACCGAATCCCGAATAAACAATACTTTTTTCTCCGCAAAAACGACATTCGTCGGAAAACGGTTCGGAATAACCGCAGTAATGGCACATTAAGCGGTGGTTTTTCGTGTGATAAGTGAGAGATATACTGCAATGAGGACAAACTTTGACTTTTCCGCACGCACCGCAACTTGCAAATGTATTAAAACCTCTTCTGTTAAGCAAAAGTATTGTTTGATGCCCGTTTTCAAGATTTTCGCTTATTGCGTTTTCCAATTCATAAGAAAGATTTTTCCTTACTTTTGCATCGGCGGAATACTTCATTTCGGTTGTTATAACTTCGGGCAAAACAGAATTTCCGTAGCGCCGGGTAAGAGTGTTAATTGAGATCTGCCCGTTCTTTGCGGCAGCATAATCGCATACGGAAGGTGTTGCTGAAGCAAGAACGAGAAGAGCATCGTTATATCCGATTCTGAACTTCGCAACATCTTTTGCATTGTATCTCGGAGTCATCTCCGATTTATACGAAGATTCCTGTTCTTCGTCAATAATAATCAAACCGAGATTTTCCAGCGGAGCGAAAACAGCGGAGCGTGTTCCGACGGCTATTTTGGCTTTTTTATCATAAACCCGCTTCCATTCATCTTTTCTTTCACCCATTGAAAGACCGCTGTGAAATACGGCAACTTCATCACCGTAGCGCTCGTAAAAAATCGAAAGCAACTGTGGGGTAAGCGAAATTTCCGGAACCATAACAATTACCGATTTTCCGTCAGATATAACTTCATCTATCATCTTCAAAAAAACCGTTGTTTTTCCCGAACCGGTTACTCCGAAGAGAAGAGATATATGGGCTTTGTGCTGACGGTATTTTTCGGACAAATCTTCATAAGCTTTGTTTTGTTCATCGGAAAGAACAAGTTCTTTTGATATATGAAGAGTTTTATTTATTTTAGGTTTACGGTATGTTTCGTTTTCAAATACTTCGATTACGCCTTTTTTCTCAAGCGTTACAATCACCGCATAGGTTACACCTGTAAAATAACAAATCTCTTTTACACTTGCAGAGCCTATATCTTCAAGCAGTTTTATTACCGATTTCTGCTTTACGGAAAACTTAGGGAGATTTATCCCCTCAAAATAAAACTGTGTAAGTCTTGCTGTTTTTACAGAAGCGTTTCCGACACGCTCAACGGTAAAGGCGTTGCTTATTAAATAACCTTTGGATGAAAGATTTTTTACAACCCCGCAATGTTTATCAATTCCTAAATCCTTTAATATTTTTTCTTCATAAACATAGTTTTTTCCTTGAAGATAAGTCAGAACTTCTCTCTCATCATCATTGAGATCAAGTTCTTCATCATATATAAAATTCGGATTAACAATATAAGAGTTGACAACTTTTAAGCCGAATCCGGACGGCAGAAGCGATTTTGCCGCCTCATAAAGCGTACAAAAAGTATGTTCTTTAAGAAAAACGGCAATTCTGAGCATTTCATTATTAAGAAGCGGTGCCGTATCAAGCACCGCAATTATATTTTTAAGCTCAACATTGTCTTTTTTCTCTCTTAAAGCAAAGACAAATCCCTGTCTTCTTGTATTCGCTCTTCCGAACGGAACACTGACTCTTACACCGGGTTTTACCTGAGAAAGCAAAAAGTCGGGAATTGCATAATCAAACGCCTCGTCAAAACTGTATGCGGTGTTTTCCACCGCAACTTTAGCAATGATTTCGGACATTGAATACACCTCCCGACAACAAATTACCGAAGATTCATATATATCTGATTTCTTCCGGTTCGATAACCTTAATCTTGCCTTCGACTATTTCATCAAGTGCAAGGCTTACGGGTTTTTCGATAAGAATTTCACCGTTCTCTTCAGCTTCCTGAGCAATTTCTCTCGCTCTTTTCGCAGTTGCGATTACAAGTGAATAACGGCTGAGATGATTTGACAAAACTTCAGTTAAATTAGGATTAAATACCATAAATATTACCTCTCTGTATTATTTATCTAAAATTTTAATTATTTCCTGTGCGGCGCTTTCGAGATCATCGTTAATAACAATGTAATCGTATGAAACGCTTTTTTCGATTTCCGAAGTTGCGATCTTCATTCTTCTGAGAAGATCTTCTTCGTTTTCTGTTCCTCTTAAACGCAGTCTTTGTTCAAGGACTTCAACCGACGGCGGCATAATAAAAATCGCCAAAGAATCTTCGGGATAAAGTTTTTTGATGTTTTCGGCCCCGTGAACTTCGATTTTAAGAATAACGGTTTCGCCTTTATCAAGCCAATCGTCAATCGGCTTTTTCGGAGTTCCGTAAAGATTTACGCCGTATTGCGTATACTCAAGAACATCGTTTGATTCGATCATTTCTTCAAAGTGTTCACGGCTTACAAAATAGTAATCAACTCCGTCAACTTCGTTCTCCCGTCTTTTTCGGGTTGTCATCGAAACAGAATGACGAAGTTCCGGCTTTTTTTTCATTAAAATTTCAAGTAAAGTATCTTTTCCGACACCGGAAGGCCCTGAAAAAAGGACGAGTCTACCTTTATTATTCATTTATCAGTTCCTCCGATACAGTTTCTTCGTTAAAACGGCTTAATATTTTTTCGGTTTGAAGATATGAAAGTATGACATGATTACTGTCGGTAATAATAACGGCACGGGTTCTTCTTCCCTGCGTCGCATCAATCAACAATCTTTGTTCTTTTGCTTCCTGAACAAGTCTTTTAACAGGTGCAGACTCCGGATTAACTACCGAAAGTACACGGCTTGAGTTAACCGCATTGCCAAAGCCGATGTTTATTAGTTTCATTTGACAACTTCCTTATTCGATATTTTGAATTTGTTCTCTGATTTTCTCAACTTCGGCTTTTATTGAAATAACACGCTTTGCGATTTCAACATCCTGAGCTTTTGAACCGATAGTATTTGCTTCTCTGTTTATTTCCTGAACAAGAAAATCCAATTTTCTGCCGATTGCTTCATCAGCCTGCATAAATGTTCTCAATTGAGAAATATGGCTTCTCAAACGGACCGTTTCTTCGGCAACTGCGATTTTATCGGCAAAAATAGCGGCTTCATTAAGTAATCTCTGTTCATCGACAGTTGCATCTGCAATAAGATCTTTTATTCTGTTTTTCAGTTTTTCGTTATATTCTTTAACTGTCTGAGGCGAACGCTCTTCGATAAAACCGACACATTCGATTATATAATCTGCTCTTGAGAGAACATCGTTTTTAAGCCTCTCACCTTCAACCTCACGCATTTGAATAAATCTTTCAACTGCTTTTTCGGCAACCGATTTAACAGCCTGCCAAATCTTATATTCATCTTCTGCGGCTTTATGGACGGTAAGTACATCGGGATAACGGGAAAGTGTCATTGCCGAGATAGTACCGTCAAGCGAATACTCGTCCGACAGTTCTTTAACGGCATTTAAGTATCCTTGCGCAAGCGCTTTATTAACAAGAATCTGTGTTTCGGCATCCTCAAGATTTTCGACACTTACATAGCACTCGATTTTTCCTCTTGAAACAAGGCTGTTAACATAAGATTTCATTTTTTCTTCGAGAAAACCGTATATTCTCGGAACTCTTGCGGAAAATTCAAAATATCTGTGATTAACGCTTTTTAATTCAACCGAAATGTTCATAGAACCGACGGTTTCTTCGGCTCTTCCGTACCCTGTCATACTTTTTATCATATATTCGCCCATCCTGAATTTAGTCTTAATATTTTACTATTTTTCACTTAATATGTCAATATATATGGATTACTTTCCGGCGAGTTCATACAGTGCATCAACTTCATCATTTGTTAATTTCCTGTAATCACCCTGTTTTAACATACCGAGTTTCAAATTTCCGACTTTTGTGCGTTTAAGTCTTGCAACTTCAATACCGAGACTTTCAAACATTTTTCTTATCTGTCTGTTCCGTCCTTCGTAAATCGTTACTTCGACAACCGTTCTGTTTTCCTGAGTTTCAAGAATTCTCAAATCGGCGGGAGCAGTCATTTTCCCTTCGATTTCAATTCCGTTTCTGAATTGAGTTGCCTGCTCTTTTGTAATTTCCGGTCTTATTGTTACACGGTATGTTTTCGGTATATGCTTTGACGGATGTGTAAGTGCATTTGCAAATTCTCCGTCATTTGTCATAAGCAAAAGACCTTCCGATTCTCTGTCAAGCCGTCCCACCGGATAAATTCTGGTATTTATTCCGCTTACAAGCTGAGCTACACATTTACGGTCGTGTTCATCGCTCATTGTTGTAATAAAACCTCTCGGTTTATTAAGCATAATGTAAACATTCTTTTTTGAACTTACAACTTTTTTTCCGTTAAGTGTTACTTTATCATATTTCGGATTTATTTTATCACCTAAAGATGCGATTGTACCGTTAACCTTTACTTTTCCCGCACTTATAAATTCTTCGGATTTTCTCCTTGAAGCTACGCCGCATTCCGCAAGGTATTTTTGAAGGCGGATTTTTTCGTCAGCCATTTTACTCTCCTCTTAATTTACCGATTATTTTTTTAATAAAATTTTTATTTTCACCCAAAGAATTCAATTGGGTACTGTTTTCAACATTACTGTCAAGGATTATCTCAACTTCATCTGCGAGAAATCCGTTTTGATAATAAAATTTAGCTACTCCGACTTTATCGTATTTATTCATCGGCGCATATATAAAATGTTCGATTTCGATTTTCTGAATAATTTCTTCGTTAACTAAAGAAAATTGCGGTTCTCTTGATAAAGCCGCACTTACGCTTGCGTTTTCTTTTCCCGCAACATCAATTATAAATTCAGACTGATATTCTGCTGCTTTTTTCACTTTTGAGAACCCGTAATCAAGAAGTTTTTTATGATCGTTCCAATCATCAGGTGCATTAAGCGTAACGCAAATAAGCGTAGTTCCGTTTCGCTCGGCTGCGGAAACAAGACACCTTCCGCTTTTTTTGGTAAATCCCGTTTTAACACCGATTGCACCGTCGTATGTTTTCAAAAGTTTATTATGGTTAGTCAATGTACGTTTATACGGCGGATTGCCGAAATCAACACTTGCCGATTTCGATGAGCATATTTCGACAAATTCTTTGTTTTGTATAGCGTAAGAAGTTAAAACAGCCATATCGTATGCCGTTGAATAATGGTCGTCGGCATCAAGACCCGAAGCAGTTGCGAAATGAGTCGAATTCATTCCGAGTTGTTCCGCCTTTTCATTCATCATCGAAACAAAGCCCTCAATACTTCCGCCGACGGCATACGCCGTAGCATTAGCCGCATCGTTTCCGGAAGAGAGCAACATTCCGTAAACCAACTCTCTGACACTTACACTGTCTCCGGCAAGCAATCCCATCGAAGTGCCTTCAACCCTTACCATTTCATCGCTTACGGTTATTTCGCTGTCGATTTTGTCGCTTTCCAAGGCAATAACGGCACTCATTATTTTCGTTGTACTTGCCATAGAATGAGTAGCGTATTGATTTTTACCGTATACTGTTTCATTGGATCCGCAGATAACAACGACCGCATTTTCCGCAGAAATATTATCCGGTTGACTTACAGCAAACGCTTGCATACCGAAAAGGAAAATCAAACCTAAAACCGACAAAAAAATTTTTATCTCTTTACACAAATCAACCACCTGCCTATTAAAAATATGCAGGCGGTGATTAAATTATTTTTCTGAAATTATTCGGCGTTAACTTCAACTTCGGAATTTCCCGATGTTTCACTTACGGCATTTGCAGATTTGTCTTTCTTCGCTTTGTTGACAACGCTTGTTACCTTATCAAACATTTCCGGAACAAGATTAACAACTCTTTCCGCAGCGTTATCGTAAGCCGTAATATGCTTAAGTGTTACCTCTCCGTCCGAGACAACAAGGAACGCAACCGGTGTAATTGTAACACCGGCTCCACCGCCGCCGCCGAAAATTTCTTTATTTGATTTTGAGGGGAAATCCGAACCGCCCGAAGCAAAACCGTATGTTACTTTCGAAACGGGAATAATTGTAATTCCGCCGTCTACGGTCATAGGATCTCCGATAATAGTGCTGACATTTACAAGATTTTTAACCTTTTCGATTGTTGTTTCGAGAATACCAGCTGCTGACTGTTCTTTCATTGTATGGCACCGCCTTCATTATTTTGTAAATCTATATTTTCACTATCTTTTTTCGGCTTTGAAAAAAGAAATTTGAAAACAACATTAAATAAAAGTTTTATCGCAAATGCAATCAGAGTATTCAACATAAACAATGGACGAACCGAACAGTTAAATACAAATTTCGCACTGCTTAATGTTCCGATAAAATCAGGATGAATATCAATATCGTATCTTCTGACCTTAAATTCGGAACAAATATAACTCATAAGCGGAAATACCTGTCTTGATATATTTCCGTATTCAATAGCCGTTGCCGCTGCATCATGGCTTTTTGAAATTGACATCCAAAGATACATATCGTCAATAATGAAATGTTTTTTTATTCCTTTCATCATTGAACCCAAAGCATCGGCGCCGTTATTTATAAGTTCCAAAACACCGTCAAATCCCTGATTTGCATAAAATTTCTTGAAGGGATTTTCTTTTTTGTTAATTTCCGAATCTTCTTGCTTTTTTTCTTCGTTTACGGGCTCGGCGGCAGGTTCATCTTTTTTCTTATCGCCTAACTTAGAAATAAGTCCGCTTATTTTTTTATCCAAAGGATATATTGAAATTTCAAAAAACAACCATTTGATTTTTAATGAAAATTCTTCTAAATACTCGGATTTTATCTGAACTCTGATACTTAAAAGAAGAACAAATGCAAGAATAATCGCAAGTATTATTATCAAAACCGTCATTTTATTCTCCTTTCAATAAATTTCAATCTGCGTTTTCATCCGAATTACTGTCGGGTGTCTCTTCAAACATAAGCTGTCTGTCGGTTTCCTCTTCTTTAGGCAATTCGGGAAGATCCAATAAAGACGAAAACGAAAAACATCTTAAAAAATCGGTCGTTGTTCCGTACACTAACGGACGGCCCGGAAGTTCAAGTCTTCCTTTTTCTTCAATAAGTTTCTTTTGACAAAGAGTTGCAATAACTCCGGAACAGTCAACACCTCTGACCTGTTCTATAAACGCTTTTGTAACCGGTTGGTTATATGCTATAACAGCCAAAACCTCAAAAGCTGCCTGAGACAAAGGAGCGTTTTTCTTTACCTCAAGAATTTTTCTTATGTAATCGCCGTATTTTGTGCGTGTTGAAAGCTGATATTTCCCGTCAAGTTCCAAAAGACATATCCCGCTGTGTCTCTCGTCAAGTTCGGCAGATAAATTTAACAGTATTTGTTGCATCTGCTCATCTTCAATATCAAGAACTTCAGCTAATTTATGAAGTTCCAAGGGCTCACCGGAGGCAAAAAGTATTGCTTCGGTAATAGCCTGTAACTCGTTAGCGTTTGCCATTTATTTATTCCCACTCTTCCGAATTCATTTCTTCAATATTATCGGCAAGCAATTCAATATCAACATCCGCACCGTCGCCGATAACATTTATTTTTTTTGATTTTGCAAGTTCCAAAATCGCCAAAAAAGTCGCAACCATATCAGATCTGCTTTCAGCAGTGCTGAGTAAATCGGTCATTTTTTCTTTTTTACCCACAGAAGAAAGTCTTGTAAAAATCGAACGGATTTTCGAACCGACCGAAACGATTTTTTTTGCGACGATTTCCTTGAACGCTTCAACCGGAGGCGGAAGATTTCTGAGTTTCCTTCCGGCAGCTGCAAGATACGCCCTTAAAAGTTCGCTTTCGTCGTGAAGTCTTGTATAGGTATAATCAATTTCCGGTTCTGTCGGTTTCCTGACAAATTTATCGAAACCTTCAACCTGTTGAGAAAGTTTCCCTGCCATGAGCTGACAATCACGGTATTCGATAAGTTCACCTGTCAATTCACGCTTTAGCTCTTCGGCTTCCTCATATACAGGCAGCAACGATACCGACTTAATATATACAAGCCGTGCCGCCATTTCGATAAATTCGCTGGCAACATATAAGTCTTCGTCTTCCATTGCTCTGACATAAGAAATATACTGATCCACCAATTCGACTATCGGTATGTCGTAAATATCCAATTTATGTTTTGAAATAAGATGAAGCAAAAGGTCAAGAGGACCTTCAAACGCTTCAACCTTATAAGAAATTTTCTCCATCAAATTATCCCTTAAAAAATCAAATTGAAAGGCAAAGAAACAATGTAATAAAGCAAATTAAACAGTTTTGTCTGAATAAAAGTAAGCGGAGCATCAAGCACGCCGAAAACAATCATTGCAAAAACTATTATTACTATATACCTTTCATATTTTGCGAATTTATAATAATATTTATACGGTATAAGAAGTTGCAAAACCCTTGAGCCGTCAAGCGGCGGTATCGGAATAAGGTTAAACACGGCAAGTCCGACATTTATCGAAGCGGCAAAACTAAGGAAAATATAAATTGCCTGAACAAAAAACGAAGAGCCGAAAAGCGAAACGATATTCAGCAAAATCATAAAGAACATCGCCATCAAAATGTTTGCAAACGGTCCCGCAAGAGCGGTAAGCGCCATATCTCTTTTCGGATTCTTAAAATTCCTTGAATTTACGGGAACCGGTTTTGCGTATCCGAACCCTACAAAGAAAATCATCAAAGCACCTAAAAGGTCTATATGAGCAAACGGATTTACCGTAAGTCGCCCCGAAAATCTCGCAGTTTTATCTCCCAATTTGTCCGCAACAAAAGCGTGTGCAAACTCATGTATGGGAAGTGTGCAAAACACAACAAACAATCGTGCGAAAAAAAGAATCATAACTTCGATTCCCGAAGCACCGTTTAGAATACTGAAAAGCATTTTTATCTCCTGTAATTATACATTTATTTTAACAATTCTGTCAATATCGTTAAAGTCGTTTAATACCGTAATCCGATTATCGCTTTTTGAGAAAATATTTGCTATATCTTTCGATTGACCGTCGCCGCATTCCATTGCAATCATTCCGTTTTCGTTGACAAGCGGATACCATTTTCGAAAAATTTCACGGTAAAAATCAAGACCGTCTTCTCCGCCTTTAAGTGCCGTGTCGGGCTCAAATCCGACCTCTTTTTGCAAAAACGGAACTTCGCCGTTTTTTATATACGGCGGATTCGATAAAATCACATCCGGATTCGGTAATAAATCAACCGAGAAATCGAAAATATCGCCTTTAATTATTTTTACATTTTTCAAATTCAACTGTTTTGAATTTTCGGTAAGATACTTAAAGGCAGCGTCAAATTTTTCAATAAGATAAACAGTGCAGTTCGGATTAAAATATGCTACGCTTAATCCTATTGCACCGCTTCCGGCACACAAATCAAAAACAATGCCACCGTTTTTTTCTCTTAAAAATTCATTGGCACATTCAACAAGGAGTTCGGTTTCGGGTCGTGGAATAAGAACCCCTTCCCCTACCTTAAAATTCAATCCCATAAACTCCCACTCACCGAGTATATACTGCAAAGGTACATTGTTTTTGCGTTTCTTTACCGCATCGAAAAACTCTCGGCACAAAGCATCGTCTACTGTTTTGTCGGGGTCAATAATTCTTTGTATTTTGGAAACTCCGGTAATCTTTTCGAAAAGACATTCACAGTCAAACTTATAACAATCATCAAATCCCGGTTTCAACTCATTTATTCCGAATTCGAAGAGTTCACTGACAGTCATTTAATTTCATCATCCTCCGGATTATCCGTAAGAACCGCTTTAAGTGATTCTATTCCGACTTCGATTATATCGTCAGTCGGTTCTTTTGTGGTAATTCTTTGCATCCAAAGTCCCGGTGCCGAAAGAATTTTAACAAGTAAATTATCGTGCTTTCCCGCATATTTTATAAACTCGTACCCGATTCCCATAACAAGTGGCATAATAAGTAACTTTACCGTTACCCAAACCATTCGGTTAACTTCCGACAAAGCGGGGAAAATCAATACTAAGGCCGAAGAAATAAGTATGCTCAGCAAGATCATTACAAACATAAAACTTGTACCGCATCTCGGATGAAATCTTGACTGTTTTTTTACATTTTCAACAGTTAATTCCAATCCGTTTTCGTAACAGAAAATCGACTTATGTTCTGCCCCGTGATACATAAACACTCTTTTTATATCTTTCATTTGAGAAACGCCGAACATATACAAAACGAAAATGATTATTCGGATTATGCCCTCAAAAAGCGGATGAAATTCAAGCAATTTACCGAAAGTAATTTTATCTACCGCAAAAGACGGAAGCCACATAAAAAGGAAAAACGCAAGCGCAACTCCCAAAACAGCGGAAACGGCACCGATAATATTCATCATCTTTTCTCCGAAATGCCGTTCAATCCATTTGTCGATTTTCGACAGTTCCTCTTCCGGCGGATTTTCAAGCCCTTGAGTCGATTTTTCGGCAGACTCCATCAAATATCCGTATCCGGTAACAAGAGACTCAACAAAACCGACAATTCCACGGATTATGGGAAGTGCCAAAATCTTGTTTTTATCCTTCCAAGGTTTTACCTGTTTACATTCGGTTTCAATCGTTCCGTCAGGCAACCTGACAGACATAGCGGTACCATTAGGCCCTTTCATCATTATTCCTTCAATCAGCGCTTGACCGCCGACAGAAGTTTTATGTTTTTTGTTTAACTGATTATTCAAATTATTTCCTCACATTACTCTATTGTTATAACAGAAATTTGAACTGTATAATCCCCGTGTGCCCAACAAGATGTATTATCCATAACGGATATATTTACGGGAACCGACATAGTTCCCTCTTCAAGCGTTACCTGAGACAAATCAATCTGAGCGTAAACATTGTTTGCACTTAACGGCTCGATAACAGAAGCGGGGCCGATTATTTTAACATTGTTTAATGCTTGGGTAATAACGGAAACTTCATATCCTTCAACTTGCTTAAGAACCGTTATATTAGATGCGGGAACGGATACGGTTTTTGAAACAACATTGTTCATATTAACATTCACCTTAAACTGTTTAACCGAATCCGTAACTGTATAGTCGGAGATTTCGCTCTTTTTGAAAGTAAATACATTATTACCGACATCAAGTGTATTAAAATCAATTGTTCCGATGCTTATTTCTTTAACATCATCTATCTTTTCAACGGGAACACCGACTTTTACGCTTGAGGGATAAATATAAATATTCATTGAACCCGACAAATAGTCGGCAGGAGCATTTTTAATCGTTACCGTTGTAGGCAAAACAACCTCTTTAAGAACCGGTACGGTAAGCGTTAATCCGCCTTCTCCGACATCGACCGATGTGTTGGAAAATTCCGAAGAAGCCGCACCTAAAAGCTGAATTTCGGGAGTAAAGGTAGTTGTTGCCGTTAAAACGGAATCAACATTTACCGATGCCGCAACA
Organism: uncultured Eubacteriales bacterium; assembly: GCA_964527585.1. Classification (GTDB taxonomy): domain Bacteria; phylum Bacillota; class Clostridia; order Oscillospirales; family Acutalibacteraceae; genus Fimenecus. The sequence continues at coordinate 40,147 of CAZGPE010000008.1, read as the reverse complement.
CCTGTAACCTTATTAATTTCGGTTGAAGGGCCGCTTACCCGCACTGTACTTTTTGAAAAAAGCACATTTCCCCGGATGCATCCTTCGGGGACAATAGAATCAAGTTCGGTTATTATATTGGCATTAAGCGGAAACTCTTTTTCTTTATATGTGTCAAAATAAACGGAAATATAGTTTTGCGAAAGCGAAACTATTGTAAAATCCTTATCGTTTGCGGCTGTTGCTTTCAACGAAAGCGATTTATTTCCGGCTGTATCTACAAAATTAGTCTGTGCGGTAATTTTAATATCATCTGCCGTAAGTGCGGAAACAATAAATTTCTTACCGGAAACAGTAACATCGACAGTATATGTTTCACTTCCGAAAACCTGAAGTCCGAGTTGTGCGGGAACACTGTTTTCGGTATCTATATATACAGGTACGGAAACAATGACATTTTCCACGACGGGACTTTTATCCACCGAAATCCAAAGCCACACAAAAAATGCGGTGAAAACGGAAAAGAAAAAAACAAATTTATTGTTCGAAAACCATTTTCTGTAATTAAAAAAGCGCCTTATCCTGTTGAGTTTTGTTTTCATTATTTACGACGCCCCTTTTTCAGTGTTTTTAACAGTCCTCTTTCTCCGTTTTCTTCGGGAATAAATTTCTTGGTAAGAAGTTCACGCAAATCGCCGTCGGAAATATCACGCTTAAGAACACCTTTTTCGGCAACGGAAATTATTCCTGTTTCTTCGGAAACAACGACAACCAAAGCATCGCTTTGTTCACTCATTCCGATAGCCGCACGGTGTCTTGTTCCGAGAGAACTGTTGATATTATTGTTTTCCGTAAGAGGAAGAATACATCCGGCAGCACAAATTCTGCAATCTTTTATAATCATTGCTCCGTCGTGAAGCGGAGCTTTCGGGAAGAAAATATTTCCTATCATTTCAACGGAAGGTTCGGCATCAATTACCGTTCCCGAATCAATAATATGTCCAAGCAACGATTCTTTTTCGAAAACTATCAAAGCGCCGACTTTTTCGTCGCTCATTTCCGAACACGCACGGCAAACGGCGTTAATCATTTTTTTGGCCGGCTCGTATTTTTTTATGTTATCGCTTCCCCATACCAGTTTGGAGACGGAACTTCGCCCTACGCTTTCAAGAGCATGACGAATTTCGGGGGAAAAAATAACTACAAGAATTATTAAAAGGTTCGGAAAAAAGAGCGAGAACAAATACGAACTGGCCTGCATATTAAACAAAGAAACAAGCGCATAAATAATCATTATCAAAATAAAGCCTTTTGCCAACTGAATTGCTCTTGTATCTCTGATAAGAATTATTGCACTGTATATAATCAAAGCAACAAACAGTATATCAAAAACATCGGAAATTCCGTTAAAAGACAAAACAGCGTTTTTTATTTCTTCAAACGACTCGGCTCCCAATAAAAGTCTTTGCATTTTACCACCTTTTCCCCAAAAAAATACAATATATCACAATGCCGAAAAGACACTAATCCATAATCGTGATATATTGTATCATAAATGTCATACTTTTGCAATTTCAAATACGGAATTTAACAATAAATTAACATCATTTTCATTTGTAAACACCGACGGAGCGATTCTTACAGTTCCGACATTCTCAGTCCCGTAAGTTTTATGTGCAAGTGCCGCACAATGCAATCCGCATCTTACCGCAATTCCTTTTTTATTGAGTAAAGTTCCGATTTCCTCACTGCCGTATCCTTTGACATTAAATGAAAGCAAAGGAACAAATTCTTCGTCTTTTGAATACAAATCCGTATAAGTTATTATATTTTTCATTGATTTCAGTTCATTATATATTTTTTTAATGCATTTCATCTCATGAATATAAACATTTTCAATTCCCATATCTGCGATAAAATCCATTCCGCAATTCAGTCCGTATATTAAAGGGACACTCAATGTTCCGCTTTCGAATTTATCCGGGAACTGTTCGGGTTGAGAAAAAACAGACGATAGACTACCCGTTCCGCCTTCTATAACCGTATTCAATTGCGCATTGCAATTTACAATCATCATACCGACAGACATCGGAGCGTAAAGTCCTTTATGCCCGGCAACACAAAGAATATCAATTCCCGATTTCTTACAGTTAATCTCCTTAATACCGGCTGTCTGTGCCGCATCAACTATAAAAAGCAAATTATTTTTCTTACAAATTTCGGAAATTTTTTCTAACGGAAACAATTTCCCGAATACATTGGAAGCACCCGTACAAATCACGGCAACGGTATTATCTCTTATAAGTTTTTCAAAGTTTTTGACCGTAAGCGAATCATCGGTTTCCGCTTTTGCGATACTGTATTCGATTATTCCGTTATTTTTCAGCGTTTCAAGAGGTCTTACAACGGCATTGTGTTCCAAAGAAGAAATAATAAAATGGCTGTTTTTCTTTGCAAGTCCTTTTATCGCACAGTTAATGGCAAAAGTACAGTTAGGTGTAATTACAACTTTTTCGGGTTCGTCGACTCCGAAGAATTCAGCCGCTTTTTTTCTTGTGTTATATATCATTTCGGCAGTTTTATAAGCAATTCCGTGTCCGGCTCTTCCCGGATTTGCGCAATAATGCCTCATAGCGTACGAAACGGAATTTATAACAGTTTCAGGTTTCGGATAAGTTGTAGCCGCATTATCGAAATATATCATCATTTCCACACAGCTTCAATTATCGGAATTTTATGAAGTTGCAAAATATCCACAGTATCTTTCGGTGCATTATAAACATATAAAATATAACTGCACCCTTCTTTTGCTTTCGGTCTCGGATTTTTTTCAACCGTTGATCTTACGCCTTTCATTTTCAAAACATCTCTTGATTTAAGCGCATAAGTTACCGAAGACAGTTTTATCATCAAATTCATTTTTTCACCGCCAGCAATTAGTATTTATCAATACATTTTATGCCGAATTCCGTTTAAGTTGAAAAAGCAAAAAATAAATCCCCGAAGAAACGGGGATTTTCAAATTAAAGCTATACAGACGGTATATAAAGTTTGCGAGGTTGATCTATAAATTCACAATTCAGATTATTTTCCGAAGAAATCATATCAACTTTAGTATTATATTTTCTTGCAATTTCCCAAACTTCTTCTCCCTGCTGTGCGAAATACACGGTTAATGCAGCACGGTTTTTCTTTTTTCTCTTGTTTTCGTCGCAGGAAATCGAAGAGAGTGCAGCGATTTTATCATAATTAAATATCAGTCCGTTCACATCGGTTTCTATGCGAATATCGACTTTGTTTGGTCCTGCGAGTAAGAAGTCAATACCCGTAGCGAGAATATCACACTGTATCTGCGCTTGCTTTTCGTAAACCGAGGTTCTTTTGTATTCAAAATCTATTTCTTTATCAAAAGATTGCAATTCATTCTCTTCGTTATATACAAGCAAAGAAACACCGGCTTTTCCCGTTATTACTATTTCCCCGTTTGAAAACGATGAAGTGTAAGTAATCGAATTGCAGAATATATCCTCAACAGATTTGGTTTCGGAAACTCCCAACTGTACATTTCCTTTTATTAAATAAGTATCCGAAAACTTTTCGCAAACACTTTTCACGGAAATATTTTCTATGTTATATTCGGTTTCGAATTCGGTAGAATACGCATCTGTCGAATAAGTAAATTCTTTATTCTCATATACACTTATATCCGCTCTTATTACAGCCGAAATATCAACTAATCTAAGTGCTCCGCTTGAATCCGTTTTCGCATGAACTTCGGTTGAGCAAACACTCAGTGAAACAAAATCGCAACTGTCTTCCGATGTTTCGATTTCTAAGATTTGACTTATGGGCAATGTGTTTTCGATTTTTTCAATACCGCATTCATTTTCGCTTAAATAAACAATTTTTGTTTTCAGTTCTCCTTTAACCAATATCTTACCCGCCACGCTTTTTGTGCTTTCGATTAACGCAACGGACTGCGAGCGTATAATTTGACCGATTGTGCCCTGAGAGGCTCCTATTTCAACGGTTTCGTTTATATTAAAACATCTTGAAGTACAGTCTTTCAAATCGGAAAACATACATTTTTGCGATTTAAGTTGAATGTTTTCGTCATCACAGGAAGTAACAACGCAATTCGTTTGTTTTACATAAACCTTAAAATCAAGAGATACACTTGCTCTTATATCAATTCTTCTTTGACTGACCACCCTGCAATTAACATACTGTGTTGTGCCGTTAACGATGCAAACGGAATTTTCCGATTTTGCAAAATCAACGCTTTTGGAGAGCGGAAGTTTTTGTTCAAAACAGTGAAGTTTACCGTTTTCACACACATAAAGAACCGATATGACAGTATTTCCGTCTGCAGTTATATGATTTGATTCATTATTTACGCTTACAATATTCGCTTTAAGTCTGCACTTAACAACCCTCACAATATCGGGAAAATAATCCGGTAAGGTAATGTCGCTTTCAACTTGATGTTCTGCCGTTTCGTTAAAAACCAATTTCTTGAAAGTCAAATCGGTATTAGCGGTAGTAATATCCATTTTATGTCCTCCTTAAATTTTATCCAATAAAATATATTCACACCCCGATTATGTTATTCATAAAGAATCGTTGAAAAATCGCTGAAAATGATGTAATATATGAATAAAATGTGCTTATATCCGAGGTAATGTTATGGAAGAACTTTATGAAAGAACACAAATGCTTTTCGGAAAACAAAATATTGATAAACTTAAGAATTCACATATTGCCGTATTCGGTATCGGCGGTGTCGGATCATACACCTGCGAAGCATTGGCAAGAGCGGGAATCGGGAAATTCGATTTAATCGACGGTGATACGGTATCACCGACCAATCTCAACAGACAGCTTATTGCGCTTACAAGTACAATAGGTAAATATAAAGTCGATGTTATGAAAGAACGAATTCTCGACATTAACCCAACCGCACAGGTCAATGTTTTCAGAGAATTTTTTTCTCCCGAAAACTCAAAGGATTTTTGCTTTGAAAAGTACGATTATGTCATTGATGCAATAGATACCGTTTCGGGAAAAATCGAAATAATTGTCTGTGCGGATAAATCAAATACACCCGTAATCTCTTCAATGGGAGCCGGAAATAAGATAAATCCGGAAATGTTTGAAGTTTCCGACATATATAAAACTTCGGTTTGTCCGCTTGCAAAAGTTATGAGAACGCAACTGAAAAAAAGAAATATAAAAAAATTGAAAGTTATTTATTCAAAAGAAAATCCGATAAAAAATTCCGACGGCAAGCGTTATCCCGCAAGCAACTCATTTACCCCTTCGGTTGCCGGCCTTATTATCGCCGCAGAAGTTGTTAAAGACATCACCGGAATGAGAAATAAATAATACCCATAAAACAAAAGACACAGTTATCATTTTGCAGCCGTTTTCACACGGCTGCTTTTTTTATAAAAAAATACGGAGTCGTGTTACGACTCCGTATAAAAACTGTAAAATCATAAATTTTTATCTTTTATATATGAAGCATCAACCGCTTTTTCAACCGATGCTTCAAAAGAATTTTCCTGTAATGCACAAACGCCTTCGATTGTAGTTCCGCCGGGCGAACATACTTTATCAATCAAATCCCACGGATGCTCATCGCTTTTAAGAATTTTTTCGGCACTGCCGAGAACTGTTTGTGCCGCTATTTCAAGAGCTTGATTTTTAGTCAATCCGTTTTTCACCCCCGCTCTTGCGAGAGAATCTATAAACATATAAGAAAAAGCAGGACCGCATCCGGCAATGGAACTGAATACCGAAAACTTGTCTTCACTCAGCGAGATAACTTTTCCGAACGAAGAACAAAGCTTTACAACACATTCTTCCTGTTCGTCGCTTACGAAATTATTTTTACAGTATGCGCTCATTGCCTGAAATACAGTTGCGTTAATATTCGGCATAACCCTTACTACAGGTATATCATACTTAAAACATTCTGCAATAACGTCAAGCGTTTTTCCTGCGGCAATGGAAATAACAAACAGTTTCTTTTCGTATATTTCTTTTGCAACAGAAGGTAAAAGCGTTTCAAAAACATTAGGTTTTACGGCAAGAACAACAGTCTGTGAAAAGTCGAACAATTCATCTGTTGTATTACAGGCTTTAATCCCCAATTCATCTTTTAATTTTTCTGATTTTTCAAAGTCAACATCATAAACGGCAATTTCACTTGCTGAAAAAGTTCCGCTTTTTACTGCACCTTTAATTATTGCGGTTGCCATATTTCCGGCACCGATAAAACCAAGTTTCATAATCAACCCTCGTCATTCAAATCGGATATACAATGCGGACATTTTGTGGCATTGATATTTATTTCGGATTTACAGTATGGGCAAACCTTTGTTGTCGCAACAGGTTCTTCGGTTACTTCCTCTTTTTTGAATTTTGAAGTAACTTTATTTATCCCTTTAACAAAAACAAATATAACAAATGCCATTATCAAGAAATTCAAAACAGCGCTGATAAAAGCACCGTAATTGAGCGTTGCCACGCCTGCCGAAGCAGCATCTGCCGCTGTTGCGAAATCGCCCTCACCTAATACAATAAACCAATTGTTAAAATCAATTCCGCCTGTAAAAATACTGATCACCGGCATAAGCATATCGTCAACCAACGATTTTACAATAGACTGAAATGCACCGCCGATAATTACACCGACTGCCAAATCAATTACATTTCCCCTCATTATAAATTCACGGAACTCGGAAATAAACTTGTTCTTTTTGCTCATTATTTCTCACCCTTTTATTTTTTTATAAAGTATAACACAAAAACCGCACAAGTCAAATACCCGTAAGATCAAAATCCGGTATATAAGTATTTACGGCGGAAGACCGTTCCTGCATAAAGCCGTTTACAAACCCTAATCGCTCAAATTCGTCTATTACCTTTTGGTACTCGGCGGTAACAATTCTTCTGTTGAGTTCTTTATACTTTGTCTGTCTGTACGGCGTATATTGACTCATTAAACTTATATATGTATCAATCGGTAAATTTTCTTTTATCCAATTAAGTATTTTTATTGATTGATCTGTATTTTTCGGTAAAACCAAATGTCTGATAATCAATCCTTTTTGCATAACTCCGTTTTTTATTACGCTTTTACCGACTTGACGGTGCATTTCAAGTATCGCTTTTGATGCCGCTTCAAAATAATTTCCGGCACCGGAATATTTGCGTGATACCTCACTGTCATAATACTTCAAGTCCGGCAGATAAATATCAACCAATCCCTCAAGTGTTTTCAAACTTTCGGCATCATCGTATCCGCCCGTATTATACACAATCGGTACTTTGGGTTTATAAAAATCCAACGCTTCTTTTATAAAAGGAACAAAATGAGACGGATTAACAAGGTTTATATTTTCCGCACCTTTATCTTCCAAGCGTTTAATTATATCGGCAAATTTTTCTACACTCACCTGTTCCCCGAAATTACTATGACTTATCTCATAATTTTGGCAAAATACACATCCGAGATTGCATCCCGAAAAGAACACCGTTCCCGAACCGTGATTTCCGCTGATTACAGGTTCTTCCCAAAAATGAAGTGCGGCTCTTGCGAGAACGGCATTATAAGGCATCTGACAAAAGCCTTTAGATTGCTTTGCGATTTCTCTTTCAACATTACATTTTCTCGGACAAGCATTGCATATAGGCATACTTCCACTCTTCTTTCAAAAACATTTTATCATAAACCTAAAAACATTACAAATATTATTTGACAAAATCGCTTTCGTTTGATAAAATACTAAATGTTGCAAATTTAATAAGGAAGCGTATCGAAGTGGTCATAACGGGCCTGACTCGAAATCAGGTAGCCTTCACGGGCTCGTGGGTTCGAATCCCACCGCTTCCGCCAAAAACAACCGCAATCTTGAGATTGCGGTTGTTTTATTTTATCAGATATTCTACTTCAAGAAGTTTTTGGTATTCAGTCAATTTGATGCACGGTATGGAATTTATAGACATTTGAGAATTCATCAAAATTCTTAATTATTCGCATTGAACCGTTAACTGTACTGTATATAGGGTCATCAACGATTTTAGTTTCGATTCCCGTTACTTTAGTTATCAGTTTATCCATTCCGCATAAGAGAGAAGTTCCGCCTGTAAGCACAATTCCGTTATCGGAAATATCTCCCACCAATTCCGGCGGAGTTTTTTCAAGAACCGAACAAATTCCGTTAAGTATGATATTTGCCTGTTCACGAACACAAGGATACAGTTCTTCGGATGTAACCTCAAAAGAAATCGGCATATTATCGGCACCGCTTTTTCCGGAAACTATCATAGCTATATCTTCTTCTCTGGGAACAGCGCTTCCGAGACAAATTTTAAGTCTTTCTGCGGTAAGCGGTCCGATCATTATGTCCCGTGTTTTTTTTATATGTTTTTGAATTGCTTCATCAATCGCCAATCCGCCTGTTTTTACCGTATCGGCAACGGCAATACTGCCCATCGTTACAACGGAAACATCAACAGAACCGCCACCCATATTAACAAGCATACATCCGGTTATATTGGTACTTTTAAGTCCGATACCGATTGCAGAAGCCAAAGATTCCTCAACAAAACAAACCTTCCCCGCTCCCGCCGAAGTTACAATATCAATAAAAGTTCGTTTATCAAGATTCGTACAAGCACTCGGCACCGATATTATTACATTCGGTTTCAATACTTTATTTCCGCATATTTTAAGCAAATAATGGCTTAAAAGTTTTTGTGCCATTGTATAATCCGAGATTACGCCGTTTACAACGGGATGAATAACCTCGATATTTTCATCGGTACGCCCCGAGATCGTATAAGCATTATTTCCGAAAGCAATCGGATATTTAGTTTCGGAGTCTACGGCAATAACGGTAGGTTCGTCAAGTACAATTCCCTTATTTTCTTCTGCAATTACAGTTGAAGAAGAACCGAAATCAATCCCTATATTCATTCCTAACACCAAATCACCTACTTTTACTTAGAAATCATTTTAACATACAATCGGGTAAAAGTAAAGGAGACACCTCTCATAAGAAGTGTCTCCGAAAAAAATTCAGTTAATAAATTATTTAACCATGCTTGCGATTTCAGCGGCAAAATCATCCTGCTTCTTCTCAATGCCTTCGCCCTTTGCAAGACGAACGAAAGAAGTTGCTTTAATTTCACAGCCGAGAGCCTTCGCAACCGAATTTACATAACCTTCAACAGAACCGTCGAAAAGGTCTGAACGGACAAAAGGCTGATCAAGCAAGCAAATTTCTTTAATCTGCTTTGCGATACGACCCTGAACAAGTCCGCCGAAAATTTTATTTTCCAAAATATCAGCCTTATGTGAAACTGCGATTTCAGCAAGTGTTGCATAAGCTTCCTTGGAAATAAAGTTGATGAAATTCTTTCTCTGTTTGTTATCAAGACCGTTATAAACGGTAATGTCATCATCGCTCCATTTCTTTTCCGAAACAGCTTCTTCGATAAGGCTGTTAAGGATCGGAACGGGCAAAGATTCGGGCTTATTCAAAGCGCTTTCAACGGTGATGTTTTTCATCTTAGCGAGTTCATCATCGGAAATATCGTTTTTGCTCATATATTCGGGGTTCATAGCAGCAACCTGCATTGCGATGTTTTTACCCATTTCAACGAATTCGGTCTTTTCAGCGGCAGCATCGTCAACATCGAAGTTAACCATAACGCCTACTGTACCGTTTCCGTGAATATAAGTAACAACATGACCGTCCATACGGGCAAATCTGCGTACTTTCATATTTTCACGAAGAGCAAGGAATACTTCCTGAACAGCCTCTTCAACTGTATTGTCCGAATCGGAAACTTTTGTTGCGAGAAGAGCATCAACATCAGCGGGATTTGCTTCGACAACTGTCTTAGCAATGCTGTTTGCAAGATTTACAAAAGGCTCGCCTTTTGCAACGAAGTCTGTTTCGCAGTTAATTTCAACAAGTGCACCTGCTTTTCCGTCATTATAAGATGCAACAACACCTTCAGCGGCAACTCTGCTTGCTTTTTTAGCGGCAGAAGCAAGTCCTTTTTCTCTCAAAATTTCAACAGCCTTGTCCATATCGCCGTCTGTTTCAACAAGAGCTTTTTTACAATCCATCATACCTACGCCGGTTTTCTCACGAAGAGCAACGACGTCTTTTGCTGTAAATGCCATAATTATATACCTCCGTTTTTACTTAATATTGCCCGCACAAAACAATGCACGGGCAACAAAAATCAAAATTATTCAGCAGCTTCTTCTGTTGCTTCTTCAGCAACATCTTCCTGAGCAGCTGCACCCTGCATACCCTGTCTGCCTTCGATAACAGCATCAGCCATAGCACCTGCAATAAGTTTAACTGCACGGATAGCGTCATCGTTACCGGGGATTACATAGTCGATTTCATCGGGATCGCAGTTTGTGTCAACGATAGCAATAATCGGAATACCGAGTTTCTTTGCTTCGGCAACAGCGATTTTTTCTTTTCTGGGGTCAACAATGAACATAGCAGCGGGCTGCTTTTTCATTTCGGTGATACCGCCCAAAAATCTTTCGAGTTTTTCGATTTCAAGTTCAAGTTTTGCAGCTTCTTTCTTGGGAAGCATATCAAATGTTCCGTCAGCCTGCATAACCTTAAGGTTTTCAAGTCTCTTAATTCTCTTTTTGATTGTGTTGAAGTTTGTAAGCATACCGCCGAGCCAACGAGCGTTAACATAAGGCATACCGCAACGGATTGCTTCTTCTTTTACGGAATCCTGAGCCTGTTTCTTAGTTCCTACGAAAAGGATTTCATCGCCTTCTGCAGCGATGTCTCTGATTACCATGTAAGCTTCTTCCAACTTTTTAACGGTTTTCTGAAGGTCGATGATATAAATTCCGTTTCTTTCTGTGAAAATGTACTCAGCCATTTTCGGATTCCATCTTCTTGTCTGATGACCGAAGTGGACACCTGCTTCAAGCAGTTGTTTCATTGATACTACTGACATTATTTTGTCCTCCTTATTTTATCCTCCACACAGTTCAACTTAGCGTGAGACATATAAAATGCAATTTCACGCTAATCCCCATGTGTGCGAATTGCTAAAGCATTATACCACTTGTTTTACGCTTTTTCAAGTGTTTTTTTATATTTTTTAATTGTCGAATAATCTATTCTGCTTTTCAAGATGTTTTTTTCTTATTTTCGCCGTTTCTTCCGCATCTGCGGTGAATTTTCCGCTCTCATCCTTAATGAGAATCATTCCCTCTTTCACGGGAAAACCGAATTCATCCAAAGAGACGCTGTAGGTTTTACAATCTTTTTCAAGCACGGCAAACCCGCCCTCTATTCTGTCAACAGAATATCTTTGCATTGTTTTCACCTCTCGGTTATAACTGAAAAATGTGTTCCGTCCGATTCGACAACAATATTTCCGCAAACATCGGTACGGTAATATAGCGTTCCGATACTTTCGAGTTTTGCGATTGTTTCAGGATGAGGATGTTTATAACTGTTATTGGCTCCGCAAGAAATAACGGCAATCTGAGGATTAACCGCTTTAATGTAATCAAGACTGCTTGATGTTCTGCTTCCGTGATGTCCGAGTTTTATCACATCCGCACTTATATCATATCCCGCAGATATAATATCCTCTTCCGAATCTTCTTCTGCATCCGCCTGAAAAATAAATGTGTTGCTGATAAATGTCGCCTTTACTACAACTGAAGTGTTGTTAATATCTTTATAATCCTTATTCGGAGCCAAAATATCGAAATAAAAAGTGTCAAGCCTGTATTCGTCGCCCGCTTTTGCGGCATAAACATTCGCCTGTGAATTTTCGATAGCATCAAGAAGATTGGAATACAGAGAAGATGTAGGCATATTTTCCTCGGTATATCTCGGCATTATAATGTTTTCGACCGTAAAATTATTTATTATATCATCTGCACTGCCGATATGGTCGGAGTGAGCATGAGTTAAAATCAAATAATCAATAACTTCAATATCTTGAAACTCAAGGTAAGATTTTACGGTTTGATAACTGTCGACATCTCCGGTATCAATCATTACAACATCATCACCGCATACAAGCAATTCGCAATCTGCCTGTCCGACATCAATATAGTGTGCATAAAAATTACCGTCTTTTTGCACAACTCCGGAGTTCAATCCGGCAGCTTTGAAAATATCGCTCCAATTCGGTGTATCCGGAAGATATGTAATCGCAAGACTGATTATTACAACAAATGAAGCAAATACGCCGATAAGTTTCTTTTTCGAATCTTTATTTCTTCTTTTCCTTTTAGCCATTGCTTAAATATCTCCGTCGGTCTCAAGCGGCGAAATTTCATCCTCAACCGAAAGTATATCCGTTGCATCGGTGTTGGGGGCACCGCCTTGAGCGAGTGCATTCATTTCATACCATTGCTGTTTTGAAATAAGAACCTTTCTCGGCTTACTTCCCTCAAACGGACCTATTATTCCTCTTTCTTCAAGATCATCAATTATTCTCGAAGCTCTCGCATATCCGAGTTTCAGCTTCTTTTGAAGAAGTGTTGTCGAAGCCATTTGGTTTTCAACAACTATCTCAATTGCCTTCGGAAGCATTTCGTCGGCATCGGAATCTCCGTCTGAAGCAGCCCCTGCCGTTCCGCCGTTCTTTTTCCTGTCAAGAGCAGCCTGGCGCTCGATTTCCTGCATTACATCATCACTGTAAGACGACTGTTGCTGTGATTTAATAAAATCAACAACATTTTCAACTTCCTTATCGGACAGGAAGCATCCTTGAATTCTCAACGGTTTGGCTATTCCGACAGGATAGAACAGCATATCGCCGTTGCCGAGTAATTTTTCCGCACCTGCGGAATCTATAATCGTTCTCGAATCTATTTGAGAAGAGGTTTTAAGTGAAAGTCTCGAAGGTATGTTTGCTTTGATAAGACCGGTAATTACATCTACCGACGGTCTTTGTGTTGCGATAACAAGATGCATACCCGCCGCTCTCGCCATCTGAGCAAGACGGCATATCGAATCTTCGACTTCATGAGGTGAAGCCATCATAAGATCGGAAAGTTCGTCGATAAAAATAACGATTTGCGGCAGTTTATCTCTTCCGATGCTTGCACATATACTGTTATATCCTTCAATATCACGAACATTATTTTCCGAGAACATCTTATATCTCTGAAGCATTTCCGTAACAGCCCACGCAAGCGCTCCTGCCGCTTTTCTCGGATCGGAAACCACAGGTACAATAAGATGCGGTATTCCGTTATATACGGTAAATTCAACTTGTTTGGGGTCTATCATAAGAAGTTTAACTTCATCGGGTTTTGCATTGTAAAGAATTGAAACTATCATTGAATTCATACAAACCGATTTACCCGAACCGGTAGTACCGGCAACAAGTAAGTGAGGCATTTTTGCAAGGTCGGCATATTTACAGTTTCCGGCAATATCCTTGCCGAGTGCTACGCTCAGTTTTGATTTGGCAACCGCTTTTTTATAAAGATCCGTATCAACAAGTTCACGAAGCGACACGGTTGTTCTTGTTTTGTTCGGAACTTCGATTCCTACTGCCGCCTTATTGGGAATCGGCGCTTCGATTCTTACTCCCGACGCCGCCAAATTAAGAGCGATATCATCAGACAAACTTGTAATTCGGCTGATTTTAACTCCGGCAGCAGGCTGTATTTCATACCTTGTTACAGAAGGACCTCTGTTTATATCGACAATACTTGTTTCAACGCCGAAACTTTTAAGCGTATCAACAAGTTTTGTTGCATTCATATTGAGTTCTTCGGCATAATCCGAGTCGCTGCCGCCTTTTGATTTTGCAAGGCAGTCAAGCGTAGGCAACTGATAACCGTCCGTATTTTCGGTTATGTTTTCATCCGGAATTTTTGCCATTTCTTTAATTTCTTCTGTTTTTTCTTTTTCCGAAACATTTTTTTCGCTTTCGGATACTTCGTTTTTGGGTTCCGACCCGGAGCTGAGATTCTTGATTATATCATCAAGCTGAACAGGTTTGGAATTAAGCGGTTGTTCCGCTTTGGGAATTTCCTGTTCTTCTTCGGGAAGCACAAAATCTATTTGTTTTTTCATTTTGCGCTTTTTCTTTGCTTCCTCATAGGGAATTATATCGGCATCATCACCGTCTTCTTCCGAGTCTTCATCATCTTCCTCACCGTAAGAAGAAAATCTCTCATGAACTTTCTCCTCGGTCATTTTTCCGAATTTCTTTGCGGGATTTACAATTGCATTTATCAATTTAATCAATGTGGTTCCCGTTATAAGCATTACAGAAAGGAAAATCAAAACAAGTATAATCGCAGCCGACGGAATTTTCGAACTACCGGTAATAAGCAAAATCGCACCGCCGAGCAATGCACCGACAGCACCGCTTCCGAACACGCTGCCGTCAATTTTGAAAACATTGTAAGCATCCGCTATATCGCTGAAGTAATCAACCGCATCGCCTTTGAATGTAAAAATATGTATCGCACTGCTTATCAAAACGGTAAGCAATGCTGCTTCCGCAACCTTGTATCCGACTTTGGAGTCTATTTTATTAAGGGTTGACATAACGGCAATGTAAATGAGAATTATCGGCCATACAAACGAGGTAAACCCGAAAAGTCCGAACATTAAATTTCTGCAAAGTCCCCAAAGGCTTTCCCCTTTTATGAAAACAAGACAAAGCCAAAGAAGTGAAACGCAAAAAAGAATTATTGCATACAGTTGTTTTTTTGCGGCAGCATCCTGAGTTTGATTTGCCGATTTTCCGTTTTGTTTTTGCGCACGGGGTTTTTGTGCGGTCTTTTTTGTTTTTTTACCGTTTTTTGCGGTTGCCATTTTTCATCCTCCGAATATTTAAGTGTTATTTTCTTTTAAGATCAATCCGTATAAATAATCAAGCGCATCCGAAAGACCTCCGAGTTCATCAATCAGTCCTTCTTTTACCGCTGTTTCTCCGTCAAGTACGGTTCCGACATCAAGTACAAGTTCTCCCGTATCCATCATCAGTTCACGAAATCTTTCCGAAGATATATTGGAATTATCGGTAACAAATCTGACGATTCTTTCTTGCATTTTATCAAAATAAGATAATGTTTGAGGAACGCCGAGAACCAACCCGTTCATCCTAACGGGATGCACCGTCATCGTTGCCGACGGAACAATAAAAGATTTTTGAGCCGATACGGCAAGAGGAACTCCGATAGAATGACCTCCGCCGAGGACAAGCGATACAACGGGAGTTTTCATTCCGCTTATAAGTTCGGCAATAGCAAGTCCCGCTTCAATATCTCCGCCTACCGTGTTTAAAATTACAATCAGGCCCTCGATATCGTCGCTTTCTTCAACGGCAACAAGTTGAGGAATAACATGTTCGTATTTCGTAGTCTTATTCTGCGCAGGCAGGATATAATGCCCCTCAATTTGTCCTATTATCGTGATACAGTGAATATAATGTCCGAGTTTTGAAACGGTTATGGAACCGTTTGTAACAATTTGCTGCTCGGATGACACATCGGGCATATTTTCGGCACTTGAATCGGGATTTTCGCAAACCGTTCCGGATTCAAAATCATAAAATTCTTTTATTTCGTTTTTCAAAACAAATCACCCGTTAGAATTATTACCTTTTAACGAAGATTTATTTCCTTTTCCGGATATTGTATCACAAAACCGAAAACTTATCAATAAACAGTTGTTTTTTCAGATGAGAAAAATTCTAAGTAACCTTTTACAAATCATTGACAAAACATATATTATAGATTAAAATAACTTTGTTAAAAAAGTTGACAACTTTTATAAGGAGAAACAAATTATGGGACTTACAGTTGCACAAAAGTTAATTAAAACTCACCTTGTAAGCGGTGATATGACTGTCGGAAGCGAAGTCGGTCTTAAAATCGACCAGACTTTAACTCAGGACGCTACCGGAACCATGGCTTATCTTGAATTCGAAGCTATGGGAATCGAAAGAGTTAAAACGGAATTATCGGTTGCTTATATTGATCACAACACTTTACAAACCGGCTTTGAAAATGCCGATGACCACAGATTTATTCAATCTGTCGCAAAAAAAAGAGGAATTCGTTTTTCACGCCCCGGCAACGGAATCTGCCATCAGGTACATCTTGAGAGATTCGGCAAACCGGGTAAAACTTTAATCGGTTCGGACAGCCATACCCCCACAGGCGGCGGTATCGGTATGCTTGCAATGGGTGCGGGCGGACTTGATGTTGCCGTTGCAATGGGCGGCGGAACATACTATATTACCATGCCGAAAATAGTTAATGTCCGTCTTACAGGAAAATTGCAGCCGTTTGTTGCCGCAAAAGATGTTATTCTCGAAGTATTAAGAATAATGACCGTAAAAGGCGGCGTAGGAAAAATTATCGAATATACCGGAGAAGGCGTAAAAACTCTCTCAGTTCCCGAAAGAGCGACAATCACCAATATGGGTGCCGAACTCGGTGCCACAACTTCGGTTTTCCCGTCTGACGAAGTAACTAAATCATTCCTTAAGGCGCAAGGCCGTGAAGAAGATTGGTGCGAACTCAAAGCGGATGAAGATGCCGTTTATGACGAAACAATAGAAATCGACCTTTCACTTCTTGAGCCTATGGCGGCAATGCCTCATATGCCCGACAGAGTAAAAAAAGTCAGAGAAATCGGTGAAATCAAAGTCGATCAGGTATGTATCGGTTCATGCACAAACTCTTCACTCATGGATATGCTTAAAGTTGCGGCAATTCTTAAAGGTAAAACAGTTTGTCCGAGCGTAAGTCTTTCAATCGCTCCCGGCTCAAAACAGGTTCTTAATATGCTTGCTCTCAACGGCGGACTTTCCGATATGATTTCGGCAGGTGCGAGAATTCTCGAAAGCGCTTGCGGTCCTTGTATCGGAATGGGTCAGTCTCCGAATTCCGCAGGTGTTTCACTTCGCACATTTAACAGAAACTTCCTCGGCCGTTCCGGAACCGCAGATGCCGGAATATATCTTGTCAGCCCCGAAGTTGCGGCTGCCTCTGCTCTTACGGGAAAACTCACCGATCCGAGAACACTCGGTGCACCGCTTAACATTCTTATGCCCGAATCGTTTATTATAAACGACAATATGGTTGAAATGCCCGCTTCTCCCGAAGAAGCTGACGGTGTAGAAGTTCTCTACGGACCCAATATCAAACCGTTCCCGACAACCGAAAAAATGCCGGAAACAATTCAGGCAAAAGCAATTCTTAAAGTCGGAGACGATATTACAACCGACCACATTATGCCTGCCGGTGCTAAGATACTCCCCTACCGTTCAAATATTCCTCATCTTTCAAAGTTCTGCTTTGCCGTATGTGATGAAACTTTCTCAGAGCGTGCAAAGGCCGAAGGAAAAGGATTTATTATCGGCGGAGCCAACTACGGTCAAGGTTCATCCCGTGAACACGCCGCTCTTGTTCCGCTGTATCTCGGAATTAAAGCGGTTATTACAAAGTCTTTTGCGAGAATTCACTGTGCTAACCTTATCAACGCAGGTATTCTTCCGCTTAACTTTGCCAATACGGATGATTACGACAGAATTGATCAGGGCGACGAGCTTGCTCTCAACAATATCAAGTCGGCAATCGAAAACAATGAAACCGCTTATCTTGAAAACATAACAAAAGGCGAAAAATACGAACTTAAATATGACCTCTCGCAGCGTCAGAAAGATATTATCGTCAACGGCGGTTTACTTAACTATACAAAAGAAAGCATCTAACGGAGGAATTTATTATGACAGAAGAAAATTTGCAGGCAGCGCTCAAAAAGTTCGAAGCTCTTGTTCGTGAACAGGCTGAGCGTTCCGACAGAATAAAAGCAGATAAGGATTTTATTGATTACGATAAACTCGATAAAATCGTAATCGGTGTATGCGGCGGCGACGGAATCGGCCCGATCATTACCAAAGAATCGGCAAGAGTCCTTGAATATATGCTTGACGACGATGTAAAAGCAGGCAAAGTCGAATTCAAAGTAATTGACGGTCTTACAATCGAAAACAGAATCGAACATATGCAGGCAATTCCGGACGATGTTCTCGAAGAACTTAAATCCTGCCATGTTATTCTTAAAGGACCGACAACCACTCCCCAGGCCGGAAGCGGTATGCCGAACATTGAAAGTGCAAATGTCGCAATGAGAAAAGCGCTTGATCTTTTCGCCAATGTCCGTCCGGTTAAAGTTGCCGATCAGGGAATCGACTGGACTTTCTTCCGTGAAAATACCGAAGGTGCTTATGCGGTAGGTTCAAAAGGCGTAAATGTCGATGAAGACCTTGCAATAGACTTTGTCGTTACAACTTCGGAGGGTTCCGAAAGAATTGCGAGAATGGCTTACGAATACGCTAAGAAAAACAACAAAGACCGTGTATCAATCATCAACAAGGCAAATGTTATTAAAACCACTGACGGTAAATTCCTTAACATCTGTAAAAAAGTCGGAGAAGAATATCCCGAAATTACAACTGATGAATGGTATATCGACATAACAACAGCAAAACTTATTGACGAAAAAAGAAGAAAAGATTTCAAAGTTTTCGTTCTTCCGAACCTTTACGGAGATATTATCACCGATGAAGCTGCGGAATTTCAAGGCGGAGTAGGAACTGCCGGCAGTGCAAACCTCGGTAAAAAATATGCTATGTTCGAAGCAATTCACGGTTCCGCACCGAGAATGATCAAAGAAGGAAGAGGTCAGTATGCCGATCCTTGCTCAATGCTGAGAGCTTCGGTTATGCTTCTTTCTCACATCGGCAAGCAAGATAAAGCGGATTTGCTTGAGAAAGCACTCGACTTTTGTATGTTTGAAGATAAAAAATATGTCATTACCGGCCGTGATGACGGTGCTACTTGCAGTCAGTTCGGCGACTATGTAATGGAAACCGTTAAAAAACTTTCAAAGTGAGGAAAGCGTATGGCTAAAAACACAGCGGTATCCGCTTCTGTTATCAAACGGCTTCCGAGATATTATCGCTTTTTAGGTGAAATTAAAAACAGCGGAATAGTCAGAATATCCTCCGGTGAACTCTCCAAAAAAATGGGATTTACCGCTTCTCAAATCAGACAGGACTTAAACTGCTTCGGCGGTTTCGGTCAACAGGGATACGGATATAATGTTGAGCAGCTTTATAAAGAAATCGGCAAAATTTTAGGTGTTGACAACAATGTCAAAACTATTCTCGTAGGCGCCGGAAATCTCGGTAAAGCAGTTGCCACTCATATGTCTTTTGAAGAAAGAGGATTTAATCTTATCGGTATTTTCGATAAAAACGAATCTCTTACCGGTCAAAGCGTAAGAAACATAAAAATAAGACCGATGAATGAAATATCCGACTTTTGCAAAGAAAACTCTCCCGTTGTTGCAGTGTTATGTATTCCGAGCGATAACGCCAAGGAAATTACAGATGAGCTCATTTCTTCGGGTATTAAAGGATTTTGGAATTTCAGTCATTATGACATTGCTTCCGCACATCCGAATGTTGCCGTTGAAAATGTTCATCTTTCCGACAGTTTGATGACCTTAAGTTATCATGTCAGCAATTTGTAATACATAATCTAAAAAAAGCAACCGTAATAAGTGCATCTTTAACTTACACAAGCTTAAAGATGCACTTTTTCTGTTTTTTTACAGTATTTTTCAAGAAACGGCATTTTTTAACATCAAGTTCATAATTTAATGATTGAAAACCGCTGTAAAATCAACTATAATATTATGGCAAAAATATAACATAAGGAGTCGTTATATGAACAACTGTCAACTCGATCCAACTCCGCAAATACACCCTTATCCCGAAACAACAATGTTCGGTGCGGTTGAAGCGGCAAAAAATACTTATCCCAAAGCAATAGCCTATGATTTTGAAGGAAAACTTACTACATATACCGAATTCGTAAAACATATCGAAGATGCGGCAAAAGGTTTTGTCAAACACGGTATTAAGCGTGGAGACAAAGTTACAATCTGTATGCCTAACACTCCGCAGGGTATTATCTGCCTTTATGCACTTAACCGAATCGGTGCGATCGCAAATATGGTTCACCCTCTTTCAGCTCAAAAGAACATTACATTCTATCTTGATTTTTCTCAAAGCAAGATGATATTAACAATGGATATGTTCTATGAAAAAGTTAAAGCTGCCGTTGACGAATCCTCAACAAACGCAAGAATTATCGTTGCGAGAATTCAAGACGAACTCCCGGCACCGCTCGGTGTTGTTTACAGATTTGCAAAAAATTCAAAAAATATGAAATTCCCCGACAGAAACGGTGATTTCCTTTGGACCGACCTTGTAAAATCCGGAAAAGGAGTTACTCTCCCCCCTGTTGAATACAGAGAAAACGAAACAGCGCTTATTCTTTACAGCGGAGGAACAAGCGGTAAACAAAAAGGTATTTGTCTTTCCGACAAAAACTTTAACGCCCTCGGTATGCAAATTGCAGAAATATGCGGAGTAAACCTTAACGATAAGTGTAAATTCCTTTCCGTAATGCCGATTTTCCACGGTTTCGGTCTCGGAATCGGTATCCATACCATTCTTATAAACGGTGCTCGCTGTATTCTTATGCCTCAGTTTAATACAGACTCTTATGCTAAAACGGTTCTTAAAAAGAAACCTAACTTTATAGCCGGTGTCCCCACACTTTTCCAAGCCCTCTTTGAAACCGACAGATTTAACGGCCAAGATCTTTCGTTCCTTGTCGGCGTTTTCTCAGGCGGCGATGCATTAAGTCCCGAACTTAAAAAGAAAGCCGATAAATTCCTCAGAGACCATAATGCAAACATACAAATCAGAGAAGGATACGGTCTTACCGAATGTGTTACGGCAAGCTGTGTTACACCGTTCGACCGTTCAAAACTCGGAAGTATCGGTCTCCCCTTGCGTGATATGGTTTATAAAATTGTCGAACCCGGAACTTTCAATGAAAAGGCATACGGTGAAGACGGCGAAATTATACTTACAGGTCCGACACTTATGCTCGGTTATCTCAATAACGAAGAAGAAACCGCTCAAACACTCAAAACCGACGAAAACGGAACAAAATGGCTTTTCACCGGCGATATGGGTTATATGGATGAAGAAGGTTTTGTATACTTCAAACAAAGAATTAAGCGTATGATCGTTACAAGCGGTTATAATGTTTATCCGTCAAGAATCGAAGATGTTATAGATAAATGCCCCGATGTTAACTACTGTTGTGTAATCGGCGTAAAAGATCCGTATAAAATGCAACGCATCAGAGCATATATCGTATTAAACGACGGTATTCCCGCAACCGCAGGAGAAAAAGAAAAAATCAAAGATTTCTGCAAGCCTTATCTTGACAGATACGAGTGGCCGAAAGAAATCGAATTCAGAGATGAGCTTCCTAAAACCTTAGTCGGAAAAGTCGCTTATCATACACTTGAAGAGGAAGCGGAGAAAAATGGCTAAGAGTAAAAGAAGAGTCAGACGGTATTACGGCTGTGCAAAGGCATTTATCCGTTTACTGATTATTTTCGTAAGACCGAAACTTATGAAAAAACTCAATGCGACAGCGGAGCCGTATAAACCCAAGCATAAAACATTTATCATAATAGGCAACCATACCGATATTTTCGATCCCGGATACCAAATGATATCTCTCAACAGATACATTAGATTTGTTGCGGCGGATTTTCTTTTAAGAATTCATCCGATTGCAAAATTTCTTTTAGGCACACTCGAAGGAGTTATTGTTAAAGAAAGAAATAAATCTTCGGATGCTTTGGTTGAAGAAATCCTCGACAATGTCAGAGCGGGAATTCCGGTCGGTCTTCATGCCGAAGGAATGGTTACAAACAACGGAGAAACAGGTTATGTTTCTCCCAACACCGGAAAACTTGTTAAAGATTCCGGAGTTGCTCTTATTACATACAGAGTTACGGGCGGTTATCTCGCAAAACCGAAATGGTCTGATAAAAGACGCTCCGGAAGTGTTCACGGTCAGGTTATAAACGAATACAGTCCCGAAGAACTGAGCAAATATACAGTTGATGAAATAAATGAAATAATTCACCGAGACATTTACCTTAACGCCTATGAAGAACAAAGAAAAAATCCGCATAAATATTGTGGAGAAAATCTTGCACAATATGCGGAAAGGTTGATTTATGTTTGTCCTAAATGCCATCAAATCGCAACTCTTCATTCGCACAAAAACGAATTTGAATGTGATTGCGGATACAGTCTTACTTACGGCGAAGACGGATTTTGGCACAGCGATAAGAACGATGTAGTATTCGACAATATGCTTGATTGGGATAAATGGCAAAGAACCGAATGGAAAAACCGCCTTCTCTCCTGCGATGATGGAATAATTATAAGCGAGCAGGAGCAGAAAATCGAAACTGTCGTTAATAACGAAACTCATACAATCAGTGAAAATGCGCAGTTAACCCTTTACAAAGACCGTTTTGAAATTAAAACAGAAAACGAGAATATAATTCTTCCGTTAAACTCTCTTAAGCGGGTTCAAAACGCATCTACACAGAATTTAGTTATCGTCGACGGTAATTCCAAATATTATCTTATTTCTTCGAAAACGCCACGCTGTTCCGATAAATATGTTGCGGCATGGTATTATTTGAACGGACGGGATTACAAATAAAGTAATAAAAGAGCCTAACATAAGTTAGGCTCTTTTATTTTAGGTGTGTTATTTTTTAGTAAGTTTATTTTTAATAACGCCTTTAGGATCTTTAAGTAACAGCACTGCAACCCAAATAACAAGTGCTAATGCCACAACCGACAATCCCAAGAAAGTATCGTTTATCATATCCGAAAAATCGGGAGTGAAATATTCGCTTCGCAGTTCGGCAAATTCAAAAACAGCATCGACAAACCACATAAGAGACGAGCCCCAGAAAAGCCAACATAAAATGCCTAATTTCATCTCATCACGCTTTTCACAAATATACCATATCGCCGTACAAATAACGGCAGCGAACACGCAAATGAGTAAAGTCATAACTTTTCTCCTTATTGTGTAATTTCGGATTTTTCTTCTTTAACTGCTCTCTTTTCGATTACAGACGAAGCTAAAAGCATTACTGCCCAAACCGCTGTTATCATAACCGCCATCGCTACACCTACGGTAGACATCTCATAAAGCACTTCCGCCATATCTTCAGGATTTCCCGCTGCTGTAAGGAACGGGAACCACGGAACAATTTCTCCGTGCCATAAATGTTCAAAAGCGAGAAGAATCGAACCGCCCCAAAGCAAATTCTTAAGCCATCCGAGTTTTTTCGAAAATGTAATTTTTCCGCTTTTTTCGTTATCTGCCGAAACCGACTGACAGTCAGCGACTTTTACAGACACTTCTTTCTTTTCGATTATTTTTTTAGCAGCGGTAACGATTATCGCCTCTGCTACAGGTACAGCAAAACAAGCCATAAAAAATCTCCTTTATAATTAAATCTTATAATTTTTTAAGAAAATATAATTTTCCATAAGGTCTATGCGGTCGATTTCGCCGTCGATTTCGGTCTTAACGCCCATTATATCGGTTACGGTAATTTTTCCGTTATCAACTCTGACGCCTGCAACATTACGGGCAATTTCTTTTCTTTTTCCGTTTTCGTTGGCAATTACAGTTGAAAGACACATAATTACTCCCCTTTTGCCGACATAAGTGCTTTTTCGAGTTTTTCGTTTCCTTTGTTAAAGTCATCAACGGCTTCCAAAATCAATGCTCTGCTTTCAGAAGATAAACCGTCGGCAATTTCTTTAAGTTCTTGAGCATGATGCTTATTGTGTTCAACCATATATCCGAGCAAAGCAAGACTTTCCTCAGGTGAACCGTGTGAATGATTGTGATTATGTTCGTGTGTCATATTAAACACCGTCTTTCATTATATTCTCGCAACGCCCGATTTTTCAGCCGCTTCCATAACAGCTTTTGCAACGGTTTTGCCTACTCTTTCGTCAAATGCCTTGGGCAAAATATATTCGGCATTCAACTCTTCATCCGAAACAAGAGATGCAATTGCTCTTGCCGCCGCAATTTTCATTTCTTCGTTTATATCACTTGCTCTGCAATCAAGAGCACCACGGAAAATACCGGGGAACGCAAGAACATTATTGATTTGGTTCGGGAAGTCGCTTCTTCCCGTACCTACAACTGCCGCACCGGCTTTTTTCGCAAGGTCGGGCATTATTTCGGGAACAGGATTTGACATCGGAAGAACAATCGGATTTTCGGCCATTGAGCGAACCATGTCTTCACTTACGATATTAGGTGCAGAAACTCCGACAAAAATATCGGCACCTTTCATTGCATCGGCAAGAGTTCCCGTTTTCCTTTCGGGATTTGTAAATTCGGCAATCGCTTTTTTTGCTTCGTTCAGGGTTTCGTCGCCTTTGCAGATAATTCCCTTACTGTCGCACATTATAACGCTTTTAATACCCTGACTTATCAAAAGTTTTGCAATTGCTATTCCGGCTGCGCCCGCACCCGAAAATACCGCCGTGCAATCCTCGATTTTTTTATTTACTACTCTTAAAGCGTTTATTACCGCTGCGGCAACAACAACCGCTGTACCGTGCTGGTCATCATGAAAAATCGGAATATCGGTTTTTTCTTTAAGTTTTCTTTCGATTTCAAAACAGCGTGGTGCCGCAATATCCTCAAGATTTACTCCGCCGAACGAACCTGCCAAAAGAGATATACAGTTCACGATTTCGTCAACATCTTTCGAACGCACACAAAGAGGAATTGCGTCAACATCTCCGAATTCCTTGAAAAGAACACATTTTCCTTCCATAACCGGCATTCCGGCTTCAGGGCCTATGTCTCCGAGTCCCAAAACCGCAGTTCCGTCCGTTACAACGGCAACGGTATTCCAGCGTCTTGTAAGCTCATATGACTTGTTAATGTCTTTTTGTATTTCGAGACACGGCTGAGCAACACCGGGGGTATATGCTAAAGAGAGAGCATCTTTGTCATTTGCTTTTGCTCTTGTTTTAACTTCGATTTTACCCTTCCACTCATAATGGAGTCTCAATGATTCTTTTGCGTAATCCATTTTCACACCTCAACTGTTTTATCTTCTAAATTACCGAATATTACGGCAAAGTGCCTTAATATCAGTGTTCTATCCAATTTCTCGAACGCTCAACCGCACGGAGCCATCCTTTATAATATTCATTTCTCTTTTCAATTTCCATTTGCGGTTCAAAGAGTTTGTCAACCTGTCGGATTTGCGAAATTTCATTAGTATCTTTCCAAAATCCGACCGCAAGTCCGGCAAGATACGCCGCACCGATTGCCGTTGTTTCAACCATTTTAGGTCTGTTAACGGGAGTACGGATTAAGTCGGACTGAATTTGCATCATTACATCCGATACGGAAGCACCGCCGTCTACTCTCAATTCGAAAAGATTGATATCCGAATCCTGTTTCATCGCTTCCAGCAAATCGGTCATTTGATAAGCGATAGCCTCAAGCACGGAACGGCAAATATGGGCACGGTTTACTCCTCTTGTCATACCGACGATTGTTCCCCGTGCATACATATCCCAATACGGAGCACCGAGTCCCGTAAATGCGGGGACAAAATATATTCCGTTTGCATCGGGAACGCTTTCGGCAAGTTCATCGCAGCGTGCCGCAGAATCAATAACATGCATATCGTCCCTAAGCCATTTAATTATCGAACCGGCATTAAATGCGGAACCTTCTATTGCGTATGTAACTTTATCCCCAATTCCCCAAGCAACACCCGTAACGAGATTATGATGAGAAATAACACGGGTTTCGCCCGTATTCATAAGCAGGAAACAACCTGTACCGTATGTGTTTTTTGCTTGCCCCGCTTCAAAGCAACCTTGTCCGAAAAGTGCGGCAGGCTGATCTCCGATAGCGCCCGCAATCGGAACTCCCGCAAGTTCTTCAAGACCCATAACACCCGAAGCAACTTCTCCGTAAACCATACTTGAAGGTTTAACTTCGGGAAGCATACTCATCGGAATGTTCAAAGATTTGCATATATGTTCGTCCCAGCAAAGTTTATCAACATCAAACAGCATTGTTCTTGACGCATTGGAATAATCGGTGATATGTATTCTACCGCCCGTTAAATTCCAAATAAGCCAAGTGTCAACCGTTCCGAAAAGAAGTTCTCCTTTTTCGGCCTGTTCTCTTGCACCTTCGACATTGTCCAAAATCCAAGAGATTTTAGTTGCGGAGAAATAAGCGTCTACTACAAGACCCGTATGATCTTTAATATATTGAGTCAGTTCCTTATCAGCCATTATTTTTTCACACATATCGGCTGTTCTTCGGCACTGCCAAACAATCGCATTGTAAATCGGTTTTCCCGTTGATTTCTCCCAAACGAGAGTTGTTTCTCGCTGGTTTGTAATGCCGATCGCCGCAAGTTCTTCAACCGGAATTCCGCTTGTTGCGAGAACTTCCGTAGCAGACTGAAGCTGCGAGAACAAAATCGACATCGGAGAATGTTCTACCCAACCGGCATTCGGATAAATTTGAGTAAACTCATGCTGAGCCTTAGCGCAAATTTTTCCGTTACGGTCAAATAAAATCGCACGGGAACTCGTTGTTCCCTGATCAAGAGCCATTACATATTTTTTCATAAAACCCACCCTTGTTTTATTAAAATCTTTACCCTTTTTAATCTATTTACAACCGATGAAAAATCACCGTATTTGCCGATAAAATATATTCAAGTACATTATATCAAATTATTTTACGAATAACAACAATAATTGTTCGATTTTTCTATTGCAATTAAACGCAGTTTATATTATAATAATTATGCCTTAATTGTGTCATGTACCGTGTTGGTCCTGTGCGACAGAGCTCTGTGAATCATGTCAGGCGGGGAACCGAGCAGCATTAAGCGGTCAGCCTGTGCGATACAGTCAAGCCTGCACGGTGCATGACAGAATTAAGGCTATTATTTTGTAAAGGTGTGAGAAGATGTATCAGGTACTTTACCGCAAATGGAGACCTCAAACATTTTCGGATGTGTACGGTCAAAATCATATTACCGAAACATTGATGAACGCAGTCAGTTCCGACCGTGTTTCTCACGCATACCTTTTCACAGGTTCGAGAGGAACGGGAAAAACTACCTGTGCGAAAATTTTGGCGAAAGCCGTAAACTGCGAGCATACCGTTAACGGAAATCCCTGTAACGAGTGTGCGGCATGCCGTGGAATCGACAACGGTTCGGTTGTCGATGTTGTTGAAATCGACGCCGCATCGAATAACGGTGTCGATAATATCCGTGATTTGCGTGAAGAGACAAATTATATGCCGTCTTCCGTCAAATACAGAGTTTATATAATCGACGAAGTTCATATGCTTTCAACAGGCGCTTTCAATGCTTTGCTTAAAACACTCGAAGAGCCGCCCGAATATGTTAAATTCATTCTCGCAACGACGGAAGTTCATAAACTTCCCTCTACAATTCTTTCACGCTGTCAAAGATTCGATTTCAAAAGAATTTCTCCTGTGGATATTGCCGCAAGACTCAAATTCGTTGCACAGCAGGAAAATTTCGAACTTACCGATGAAGCCGCAATGCTTATCGCACGCATTTCCGACGGCGGTATGCGTGATGCCCTCTCTTTGCTTGACAGATGTGCTTCATACGAAAAACCGATTACGGAAAGTCTTGTAAGCGATGCTTCGGGTATTGCAGGCAAAGAACATATTTATTCTCTTGTCGAAGCCGTAAAAAACCGTGATTGCAAAAGCGCTCTTGAAACACTTAATTTGCTTTATGAAAACTCATGCGATATGGAACGGCTTTTTTCCGAACTCATATCTCATTACAGGAATATGATGATTGCGCTTACCGTCCCATCATACAAAGATCTTATTCTCGCTTCCGACAGCGAAGTGCAAAAAATTAAAGAGCAAGCTCAGACACTTACTCTTTCATCTGTTATTTCTTCAATGGAAATTCTCAATAATGCGATATACGAATTAAAAAAAGGCAGCAACAAAAAAATAACCGCCGAAATGGTTATGATAAAACTCTGTTCTCCCGAATTATTGAGCGATAACGCCGCATTGTTAAGAAGAATTTCGGAACTTGAGAAAAAAGCGGAAGCGGGCTTCCCCTCTTCGAACAAGTCTCAAGCTGCAACCGAAGAATCGAAATCAAAAATAAATATTCAATCCGAAGAAAAAAGCAAAAATCAAAATTTGAATTTTGTGAAACCGGAAATCAAGTCCGAAAGCATTAAAACGCAAACTCCTATTTCACGGCAAATGCAATCGGATGTTAATCTGCCGAAAATTTCCGACGATAATGCCGAGAACCGAACTCCGTTTACGAAATGGTCGGACATTCTCGAAGCCGTTCAAAAAAGCGATCCTATGTTAATGAGTTTTCTTAACAATTCAACCGCATATATAAAAGACGGATATATGTGTATAAAATCGGCTAATCCGATTTTACAGCAATTCATTTCAAAAAAGGATCACTATCAAGCCGTTCAAACGGCAATCAGAGACACAATCGGAGAAGACTTAAAGATAACAATTGTTTCTTCATCCGCTCCCGTTCAGTCTCAAAAAAGCACCTCTGAGCAAACAGTAAGTCCGCTCGATTCTTTACTTGAGAGAGCAAAAGGACTTAACATACAAATAATCGAACAATAAGGAGATATTGATATGAAAGCAAGAATACCCAATCAGGCCGCAGGCGGAAATATGATGAAACGAATTCAGGAAATGCAGCAAAATATGCAAAATCTTCAGGAAGAACTCGCTGTTGCCGAATATTCAGCTTGTTCTGGCGGCGGTGCAGTCGATGTTACCGTTAACGGTTCGCATGAAATCAAAGCAATAACGATCAAACCCGAAGTTGTTGACCCCGAAGATGTTGAAATGCTTGAAGATATGCTTATTGCCGCACTCAACGAAGCAATGAGAAAAGCAGATGAAACTGCCGAAAGAGAAATGAGTAAAATAACCGGCGGACTTAACATTCCCGGTATGAACGGTATGTTTTAATGGCTAACTATGTACCTGCACTTGACAAACTTGTCGAGGAATTCAGAAAAATGCCGTCAATCGGCACAAAATCGGCGGAAAGACTTGCGTTTTATGTCTTGTCTCTTGCCGATAGAGATGTTAAATCTCTCACCGATGCTATTTTTAACGCCCACGAAAAAATACATCAGTGTAAAATCTGTAAAAATCTTACGGAAAACGAAATTTGTTCCGTTTGCTCTAACGAAAAACGGGATAACAGTGTAATATGCGTTGTTTCCGATCCGAGAGATGTTGTCGCAATCGAAAGAACACATGAATACAAAGGTCTGTATCATGTCTTACACGGAGTTATATCTCCGATGAACAATGTAGGTCCGGATCAGTTAACAATTAAAGATTTAATTTCAAGATTATCTGACAATACTGTTAAAGAAATAATTATGGCAACCGATCCGACAATCGAGGGTGAGGCAACGGCAATGTATATTTCAAGACTTCTAAAGCCTTTTGATATTTCCGTTACAAGACTTGCCTACGGTATTCCCGTCGGTGCGGATTTGGAATATGCCGACGAAGTTACCCTCTCCCGTGCATTAGAATGGCGCCGAGAAATATAATCAGGTATAATTATGAACGATAACAACAAAACAGTTGCACAAAATAAAAAAGCGTATCACGATTATTTTATAATCGAAGAATACGAAGCCGGTATCGAACTGTTCGGAACGGAAGTTAAAAGCATCCGTGAAGGCAGGATAAATCTTAAAGATTCCTGGTGCAGTATAGATTCCGGTGAAATCTTTGTAAATTCAATGCATATCAGCCCTTATGAACAAGGTAATATCTTCAACCGTGATCCTATGCGAAAGAAGAAACTGCTTATGCATAAAAAAGAAATCAACCGTTTATTCGGTACGGTTAAACAGCAGGGTCTGACTCTTATCCCCCTCAGTGTCTACTTCAAAAAAGGAAGAGCAAAAGTCAAAGTCGGTCTTTGCAAAGGTAAGAAGATATACGATAAGCGTGAAGTTGCCGCTAAAAAAGAGGCAAACAGAGCAATTGACAGAGAATTCAAAGAAAGGATGAGGTAATTTTCCTCGCAATCTACCGTATATAGCAGTTTTACTGTCTAATATATTCGGGGACGAAAGGATTTCGACGGGGATCTTGACACACGGTAAGCGAGCGGCGGCGAGGAACCGCCTTAAAAGCCTCAAGTTTAGAAATAAACGACAAAAACGAAGTTTTACTTGCTGCTTAATTAAGCAGCTGTTCCCTTGAGAATTACTGCGATCTCAAACGGAGCATCAAGTAGCAGTAAATGTGAATGAGCTATCGCCTTGTAACTCATCACACATAACAGGGCTACCTGAATCAAACGCCTGTCGTTAGGCTTTTGACAAAGGGAATTTCAATATAGCGAATACGCTCGTAGAAAGCTGTGCAGATGGGTTTTCGGACGCGGTTTCGAGTACCGCCGTCTCCACCATAAAAAAGCAAGCCATTATGGCTTGCTTTTTATTTTCAAAAAATCAAAAAAATATACTTGCCTATACTTTTTATGTATGTTATTATTTTTCTAAGGTATATATCAAAACCTAAACCGCTATATCAAATAAGGGATGTGTTATCAATGTATGAGCAAACGCTGAAAATATCGGAACTTATAGAAAAGTCAGGTCTTACTCTCGAAGAATTGGCAGATAAAACCGGTATTTCGAAAAACGAACTTAAACACTACTTAGATAACAATTTCAAACGCCTTTCAATTGATAAAGCAATCGGCATTGCCAAAGCGCTTAACACAACCGTCGGTGGTTTGCTCGGTCAATCTCCCTGCAACACCAAAATATACAGTCCTATAATAACAAAGGAAGAGTCGGCTTTTATTCTTACATACAGATCATTGTCCGATGAAGATAGGAATGATTTATACAACTTACTGAAAAACATAAACAACGATTAAATTAACAAAAAAGGCCTAAACAGTACCGTGCTGTTTAGGTCTTTTTTTATAAACTATTGTTGCAAAAACTTACAATGTCATCTTTCTCGCATCCGCCTACATGACGGGCAATCTCTTTCCCGTCCTTAAACAGCAAAAGCGTCGGTACACTTAACACGCCGTAAATCATAGCAAGTTCGGAACTTTCATCAACATTAAGTTTACACACCTTAACTTCTTGTGTTTCCTGTGCAAACGCTTCAAGTTCCGGAGCAAGCATTTTACACGGACCGCACCAATCAGCATAAATATCCACCAATACCGGTATTTCCGACTGTGTAACCTCTTTCGCAAAATTTTCGATTGTAACTTTAATTATCTGCATAATTTAACTCCCTTTTTATAATACCTAAAACGCCATTATATTGCGTGAGGTTATTATTTGTAGATTGATTATTTTTTAGTATATAAAATATGAGAAAAATGAATTCCGTCAACCGTAAAATCGGATAATTTCTCAGCAGTATATAAATTTTCGTCAAATTCGGGAAAATATATATCGGCATCTTCACACACATCATCAATTTGTGTAAGATAAAGTTTTTCACAAAGAGGTAACAACTCCGAATAGACTTTTCCGCCGCCTATAACAAAAATATTATCTTGCTTGGTTTCCTCAAGCGCCTGCTCGATACTGTGAACTACCTGTGCCCCGTCTGCAACATAATTTTCATCGCCGGTTATAACAATGTTTCTTCGGTTGGGAAGAGCGTGCGGAAGCGATTCGAAAGTTTTACGACCCATAATCACCGTATTACCGGTTGTTGTTTCACGGAAAAACTTCATATCCTCCTTAAAATGCCAAATTAAATCATTTCCTCTTCCGAGTTCCCTGTTTTTACCGATAGCCGCTATTATAGAAATCGACATAATATTCCCCTCACTGTGAAATCGGGAAAACGATTTTTCCCATATGTTTATAATCCACCAGTTTGACATCCTTACATTCTGTTGAATTATCAAATTCGAAAAAGTCTTTAATCTCCGGATTAAGCCAAAGTTTTGCCGCAGGAATGTCTTCGTTTTCATCCTGACGCTTGATCTGTTCTTTTATGCCGTCAATTTGATTAACATAAATATGAGCATCTTTTATACTCCAATCAAGAGTTCCCGGCTGTAAACCGCAAACCTGAGCAAGCATACACAAAAGTGTCGCATATTGAGTAACATTAAAAGGAAGTCCGAGAGGTACATCGCAAGAGCGCTGATGAACCCATGCATTGAGTTTTCCGTCGGTAACATCCCACTCACTTGACCATACGCAAGAAGGCAATACGGCTGTATCAAGATAGTCATTCTGCCAAAGAGTCATAATCATTCTTCTGTCTTCCGGATGATTTTTAATCTTATCAATAAGATTTTGCGTCATTTGAAATTTATTTACAATATATCCGTAAGCCGTTCCGATTGTGTGGGCATATTCCTTACCGAAATTTTTATGAACCTGTGTCTTAACAAGTTTTCCGTTTTCATCGGGAAGCATTTGAGTTGCATTCCAAATACCGTTTTCGTCAATTTCCCATTCATTCCATATTTTTACATTTCGTTCCTGAAGCCAACGCACATCGTTTGACTGCGCCTGATAAATCCAAAGCATTTCAAGAACTGCCTGTCTGATGAAAAGTTGTTTCGTTGTTAAAACGGGAAATTCTTCCGACAAATCAAAATGAAAATGGTGTGAAGGAACTTTTACCGAATTTACACCTGTACGGTTAACGACTTCGGTACCTTCACTGAGTATTTTTCTGCAAAGATCAAGATAATCTCTGTCCCATTTCGACATAAACTTCAACCCCTTTTGTTAATGTTTACAGTATATCATAATTCTTACGCAAATGCAAAAAAATCCGCAGATTTACTGCGGATTTTTCATTTGTTTAATATGTAATTCTTTCATACCCTCGACTTCATCGCAAATTTCTTTCAAATTGCAACTTTTACAGTCAAACAGGACATTGTCGAGAATGTGGTTAAGCGCCGAAGTGGTATTTTTGATTTTCTCGGCAATTTCGGTAAGATAGCCGTAATCAAAATTTTCTGCGGTAACAATAAGAATCTCCGCACTTTTAACAAGCGGATGCTCTAAATAGCGGGAAACAACCGAATTACCGTAATCAAAAAAAGAAACGCCTTTTTTTACCGTGTTTTTTGAAACTCTTATTTGTTCACGCATACTTAATGCCGAAGCTCTCGACATAAAGCCTTCTACGGAATAACGGTAACGAAAATGCTCCAACTCTTTTATTTTCTCAAAAGCGATTTCTTCGTTTACATCGTCGATTTCAAGAAAAAGAACCTTTGCAAAAGGGCTGTCCGTCTTAATGTCGGAAATATCCGGACCGACAAGAGTTACTTTGTTTTCAAACTTAATATCACTTGAAACCAAAAGCGTACTGACACATTTTTTCTGACTGCCGCCGAGTTCAAATGCGGTATCTTTTGAAAAAAGCACAGTGTTTTTTTCGCTGCTTTCAATTTTCGGTACCGAGTAAGGTTTGATTTTACCGTCCTCGATACCGTTCATATTTTTTATTTGGGAAATAAATCCGTCATAAAGTATCATTAAAGTTTTCTGTCCTTTTCGAGATTATCGTAATGTTTACCGAGTTTATCGTAAACAAAACGGACAAGTTTCATATCAAGATTAAAGAAATAAACCGTAAATGTAATCACAAAAAGGCACGCAATAACAATTCCGATAATTATCAATGCTTTAATCATTTTGCCATCCCCTTCTGTCTTGCATATTCGGCAGCACCGAGAGCACCCATAAGTTGAGGATCTATCGCAAGATCAACGACCTTGATTTTAAGCACTTTTTCAATTGCTTTTTTAAGTCCGTCGTTTTTCGCACAACCGCCTGTAAGAGTAATCGAATCGGTAGCACCGGCTTTTTTAGCCATTACAAAACAGCGTTTTGCAACCGCAAGCTGAATACCGGCGGCAATTTCATCCATCGGTTTTCCCTCACCTACAAGAGAAATAACTTCACTTTCGGCAAAAACCGTACACTGAGCCGTAATCGGAATGGTGTTTTTTGCCTGAAGCGAAAGCTTACAAAATTCCGGAAGGCTCATTTCAAATGCATTTGCCATAGCTTCGAAAAACCTTCCTGTTCCGGCAGCGCATTTATCGTTCATTGCAAAGTTTTTAACGGTACCGTCTTTATCAATTGCAATACCCTTAACATCCTGTCCGCCGATGTCTATAATCGCTTTAACTTCGGGGTTAGTTACATGAACACCCATAGCATGACAACTGATTTCCGATATATTTTCATCGGCAAAAGGAACTTTGTTACGGCCGTAACCTGTACCGATAAGATAGGATAATTCATTAGCGGAACCAAGCTGTTCAACCTTTGAAATCGCCTCGCTCAAAGCCAATTCCGCACTTTGTACGGGATTTATTTTACTTCTTACAGTCGAATCGGAAACCATCTTTCCGTTTTCATCGAGAATAACACATTTTGCGTATGTACTTCCTACATCGCATCCGCCAAAATATTTCATAATCATTTACTCCTTTACCAAGCCATTGTATCGTCGAAGTCGACAAGAGTCGGATCAACGGGTTCTTCGCCCAAAACGGTTGTCATATATTTGTTTACATGTTCACGCATATCTCTTCTTGAAATTGTTCTCGGATCCATAAGATCTTGCGGAACCCAGATAAAGTTAATATCTCTTTCCCTTGCCTGATCGTCAAAAATACCGACAAGTCCGTCCATTCCCTTACAGGAAATCTGATCGTACATAATAACCGTATCCGCATTAAACTCATCAACGATTCTCCAAAGTTCGTCAACGACATTGGCATATCCGCCTTTTGTGTGTTTTCTCATCGTTGTACGCTGAAGAGTTTTTGCGTATGTAGCAAGGGCTTTTTCCTTATCGCTTGTATCGTACATAATATAAGAAATCATTGTTTCCATATCCATTACGACATTTATACCCCAACAGTTTTCAAGCCAATTTGCAAAACTCGTGTAATAGTTTGCGGGGCAGGACCAAACAATTGCTCTGTGTCGCATCTGTTTGGAAACCATTTCTTTCTTTTCGTAGCCCTTCATCATCAGTTTATTAACCTTTTTATCGGTTTTGGTATAAAGATCGTTCATACCGCCTGAGATGTGGAAATAGAAAAGTCGGTATAACCAAAATGTAGCGCCGGTCATTTGAGGATAATCCGTTTTGTTAATATCCCATTTCATCATTTCATATTCAAGTTGTTTGTTATATCTTGTCATAGCGGCAAAGAAAGCGTCCCAATCGAACTTAACGCCCATCTGTTCTTCAACAAAGCGTATAGCCGACTTAACTTCATCAACCGCATATTCCTGAACATCTTCGCCGTTATATCTTAACGGAACATTTATCGGATGAGTCGGAATATCAAAGCGTCTGTCAACAAAACTTGAGTTTATAACCGAACCGTCGCAAGGCATATTGCAGGAAATCGAACATTTACCGAGCATCGGATAGTCGTCATTGATAGCAACACCCGCTTCAGCCGAAGGCAACGGACAAACATCGGCAGGCACACCGTAACTTTCCGTAATATCAAGATAATGAGGTGTGATAAGCTGGTCTACCATTGAAGTAAGGAAAATCGGAATTGTCGAAAGATGCACATCGTGAAGTCCGGGAAATCCCGCTGTAAATTCCGAAGAGAAAATTTCATCAACGAGAATTGTTTTGTCGCTCATTTTCGGATTTTTATGAAAATGCTTATCGTTAGTTAAAAGGTAACGGATTAAATCGGTTACAGGCTGAACCAAACCGTTGAAATGAAGATGGGCAATTCGAAGATGAGTTCCTCTCAGTCCCTCTGTATGTCTGTCAACCCACGCCGGTGCGGAAAGATATGACGCCATCCAACGATAATTCCAAATACCTTTAACAGTCGATACCGGAGCTTTAATTGTCATTACCAAGATGTTTTTCCAGGTAATAAGCCAACGGTAATAATCGTACATTGTGTCCCGTAATCCACGCCACTCACGGTGTTTAAGAATTCCGGTTTTATCTTTGTGAAGTTTGCCGAGGTTTTTCGGCTGATTAACCCAAAATCCCATTATTTACCCTCCTTAGCCTTCTGAATTTTTTTAATTTCAAGGCTTTCAACGAACGCCTGAACTCTTGTCCTAAGCTGACCGGAAGCGTTTGCGGTATACTGACGGTCAACGGTAACGGACGGAATTCCGAATTCGTTTGTCATAATATGAGAAGCAAGCGCTCTTTCGTAACCCCAATATTCACAGAATTTAATCTGTTCGTAAATTACGCCGTCTGCATGGTAATCTCTTACCAAATCTCTTACATATTCTTTTCTGCCTCTCACCTTGTCCTGAGCCATATATCTCGGACACTGACAGGTTCTCATATAATGAAGAACTATCTGTTCAAGCACATTGCTGTCATCGGTAAGGTGAATTTCTTCTCTTCCGGGAAGAGAACCGAAACAGTATCTGTCGGCAACAACCAACGCACCGGATTCTTCGATAAGTTTTGTGAAATCGGGATCATCCATCTCCGATCCGACAACAACAACTTTCGCTCTGTAATTCTTTTTATCATCCGGAACTCTGGTTTTAAGCTCTTCGAGTGTTTCACGAAGTTTATCTATAATCAGGTGTTTCGGACAGCAATATGTAACAAGATTGATTACATGGAATTCATATCCCGTAATTCTGGGGTTGTCTTCTTTTCTGTATTCTCCGATTTGCGTAATAAGTCTGCAAACTTCATTATGTTCCGCAACCGCTTTTCTCAAAGACTCTTCGCTTATGTCAACGCCGTAAACTTCGTGAAGCCTGTCAAGAACTTTGGTTTGCATCTGATTTACATAATGCTTTACCGTATGAGGCTCGATTTTGAAGGGTATGTCGGAAATAGAAACAAAAAACTTATCGTTTGCAACAAGATTAAGCAATTCGAAATGTTCATAAGTTCTGTTCATTTCCGAACACGATTCGGAGCCGATTAAAGCGGAAAGGAAGTTGTATCCTCCCTCTATTCCCCTTTCAAGCAATGCTTTCGAAAATCCGCAAAGATATGAACTCATATAATAAGTTGCAATATCCATCGAACCTGTTCTCGGCGCTCTTAAACGAACCGAAAAACAGTTATCGACATTGAGCAATACTTCGGGAATGTGATAACAGGTATATGCTATTGCCCTGTTACCGTCTTTGATTGCTTCGTCAACAAGTTCGTTTTTCGCTTCCTGAAGCAAGTTTTCAAAGTAAATTAAATGCTTAAGATCCTTCACCCTAATACCTCCAATTTATCAAGTGCATTTTTCACACCAATAACGACATTTGAATTTTCGGGAAGATTAAATACATTTTCTCCTTTTATATCAAACGCCGTAAGATTTTTATCTTCACCTATATAGCTTAAAACTTCAATTCCGTTTGTATCTATATACGGTTTTAACGACTCGTCTGTTATACGGTTAACAATCGCTCCTGTTTTTTCATACATAACAAGAGTATCCGCAACATTTTTTATCGTGTTTATTACCTGACAACCTTTTTTACTCGGGTCGGTAATTAACAGCAAATGTGTAACCTTTTCCATTACTCTTCGGTTTATTTGCTCGATTCCGGCTTCTCCGTCGATAACCACAAAATCAAATTCATTTGAAACAAGAGAAATTACTTCTTTCAAATATGAATTTATTTTACAGTAACAACCGGCGGTTTCCGGCCGTCCGATTGCTATAAACGAAAAACCGTCGGTCTCAACCAGCGCATCGAAAATTCTGTATTTTGCTTCACCTAAAAGTTCGATTGCGGTTCTGGTATCTCCGATATCAACGGAATTGACTATTTCTTTTCTTATATCGTCAATCGTTACTCCGACATCAAGTCCCAGAGCCGTAGCAAGTCCGACTGCGGGATCGGCATCAATTGCGAGAATTTTCTTGTCGGGAAATTTTTCGACAAGACATCTGACAATGGTTGCGGAAATTGAAGTTTTTCCGACACCGCCTTTTCCGGCAACGGCTAAAACAGTCGCATTACTCATTAAAAATCACCATTCTTTATTATATATGATGATTAAAATTAAATCAATATAAAAGAAGAAAATAAAAATACTGAAATCGTGATTTTTATATGTTATAATGGCAATATAATTAAATTATTATATCGGGGGTTGCTTATGCAATACATAAGTAAAAAAGAAAAACTCAATTACTACACCGGTCTTGCCGGACAAAACCTCGTCTACTCTTTAATAGGTGCTTCGTTTTTCACCTATTTTATGACTGACATTGCCATGTTTCCGGCGATTGTTGTTTCCGTTCTTCTTATCGTAATGAAAGTTTGGGACGGAATTAACGACCCTATCGTAGGCTCTATGATTGACAAACACACTTTCAAAAACGGCGAAAAACTTAGACCTTTCTTAAGATATACTCCTTTACCCGTCGGCATTTTCACCGTTTTGCTGTTTGTAGTCTTTTCAACCGAAGAAAGTCTTTTATGGCTCAGAGTCGCATATTTTGTAATTATCTATATTTGTTGGGATTTAATATACACAACGCAGGATGTTGCCATGTGGGGAATTACCGCAAGTGTTTCTCCGAATTCCGACGAAAGAGATAATTTCGTTAAATGGGCCCGTACAGTCGGCTCATGTTTTTACAGTGTATTCAGCATGGGCGTTCCGATGATTTTGGAAATGGTTGTTAAATCTTCGGGAAATTCAATGGCGTTTATGACGCTTGTCTTTGCGGTTATCTTAGGCTTAGGCGGTGCCGTAATCAGTAAACGGGCTTATGCCGCACAGGAGCGTGTGCTTGTCGTTCCCGAAAAAAAGCAAAGCACTATTTGGGAAAGTTTTTCTCTGCTTTTCAAGAACAAAATGTTACTTTTGGTTACATTGTCAAACCTGTTAGGTGCATTTGGATTCGGCGGAAATCTTGTTACATACTTCTTCAAATATGAAGTCGAGCCCATAGGAAGCGGACTTATCGGTGCTTTAGGTTTGACTACGGTTTTCGCAATCATAACGGGATTACCCGGATTTATCGGTATGATATTTGCGGATAAGATGAAAAAATTCTTCAAAGGTTATGTCAATGCTTTAATATTTATGCAAGCGTGCAATGTTATAGTAAGAGTAATTGCATTCTTTATCGGATATGAAGGAAAGAACCTTTGGATTTCTTTGGCACTTATAGGCATCGGCTGTATTCCCATGGGAGCTTGCTCAATTGCTCAAACTTCGATTTTCTGCGACAGTATTGACTATATGGAATGGAAAACCGGAAAAAGAACCGAAGGCATTACTTTTTCAATGCAAACATCGTTTACGAAGATTTCTTCGGGAATCACAGCCGGTCTTGCAACTCTTGCCTTACACTTACTTAAATATAAAGCGGTTCCCGATGATGCAGCGGTGTTTATCGGAACACAAACAGCCGCTTTTGACAAATGGATTTGGCCTCTTGTAATACTTACTCCCGCAATTGCAAGCGTGCTTTACATCATCCCGCTTCTGTTTATCAACTACACTCCCGAAAAAAGAAAAATTGTTGAGACGGAACTCGCACAAAGAAGAGAAGCGGTAAAATTAACGACTGATAATTAACTCAAAAAAAAGAGCAGTTTATAAAAACTGCTCTTTTTTATCCCTCTCTGAACAAACCGTTTAAT
This sequence comes from uncultured Eubacteriales bacterium, assembly GCA_964527585.1. GTDB lineage: Bacteria > Bacillota > Clostridia > Oscillospirales > Acutalibacteraceae > Fimenecus. The sequence continues at coordinate 451 of CAZGPE010000008.1, read as the reverse complement.
CCGCTTGTGTTTTTTCTCGGCGGTTTATATGAGGACGGTCTGTCGATATTTACAAGAATTGTTTCATCTCCGATAACTTCGATATCTTCCCAACAAATTTTAATTTCATCCGGTTTATTTCCGAAATTAAACATTTTCCCCTTTCCTCTTACCAAAATCGCTATTACTCTGCCCGAACAAGTGTCTATTTCAACATCGTTAACACAACCGAGTCTTGCACCGTCTTTAAGATTTATTATTTCCTTTTCGCACAAGTCAATTACACAGCAATTCATTTAATCACCCCATAATCAATAATATGCTGAAAAGCAAATAATTATTGCCACAAATAAACGGCAGGTGTGCGAAAACACCTGCCGTTTGCTTTTATAATATCAAGTTGTTTATATCAAACCGTTATTTGACATATTCATAAAAATCTGAGCCACTTCGGCACGGGTTGCGTTACCCA
>CAZGPE010000007.1:0-78925 GCA_964527585.1 uncultured Eubacteriales bacterium | reverse complement strand
TTCACGCTTACACAGGCGATCAGATGATCCTTGACGGTCCTCACAGAAAGGGCGATATGAGAAGAGCTCGTGCAGGTGCTGCTAACATCGTTCCCAACTCGACAGGTGCTGCAAAGGCTATCGGTCTTGTTATCCCCGAACTCAACGGCAAACTTATCGGTTCCGCTCAGAGAGTTCCCGTTCCGACAGGTTCAACAACAATCCTTACAGCTGTTGTTAAAGGCGCAGATGTAACAGTTGACGGTATCAATGCCGCAATGAAGGCTGCTGCTTCCGCTTCTTTCGGATACAATGAAGAGCCCATCGTTTCTTCTGATGTTATCGGTATGAGATTCGGTTCTCTCTTTGATGCTACACAGACAATGGTTTCAAAGATTGCCGATGATCTTTATGAAGTACAGGTAGTTTCTTGGTATGATAACGAAAACTCATACACATCACAGATGGTTAGAACTATCAAATACTTCGCAGAACTTTAATTCTGTAAATTATAATTAAAATTGCCGCCTGTTTATGTACGGGCGGCAATTTTTTTGGGGTGCTTTTTTACTTTTTGGGTTTACAAACAAATAAGTGTGTGATATAATACTTTCAATTCTACATTGAGTATCATAGCTATCACTGCTCAATGGTGGAAAATATTTTTCTAAGGAGAGTTCCTAACATGAAAAAATTGGCATGCCTCATGGTTGTAGCTGTCCTTCTCGCTGTAACAATGATTCCCTGCTTCGCAGCTTCCGGAATCAACGACTACGAGCAGAAGATCATCACATATGTTAAAACAGCATATGTTGTTGACGGTACTACAATCACAGTACCTGCTGAATACATTACAGCTCTTGAGAATGTATTCACAAAGGTTGACCTTACAGAGAGCCAGTACAATTCAATCAAGGCTATTCTTGATGAAGCTCTTGCTTACTGTAAGTCAAACAATCTTACAAAGATCGAAGACATCACCGCTAAGGGTGCAACAAAAGCACTTCTCGGTTATGCTGACCGTGCATTAGCAGTTGTCGGTTATACTGTTTCTACACAGGGTAGCCTCAGCGATGCTGACCACGGACTTCTTATCATTGCTGACGGTGAAGGCAATGTAATTGCTAAACTTCATCCTGCAATCGTTAAGACAGGCGCTGATTATTCTTCAGCAGCAGTTTGCGGTGTAGCGGCAGTTGCGGTTCTCGCAGCAGCAGGCGTAGCGGCAAAGAAATTCCGTAAGGATAATGAAGACTAATTCCGATAAAAATCGGAGTAAGAAAGGCTATCGGAAGTTTTTTATAATTCTTCCGATAGTTTTTTTAATTTGCGGATATATGCTGTTCTTCGTATGTCTTACCCCGATTATCGACCCCTTGCTTTCGGCTTACAGCTTAGCTTTTTCAAACGCTAACGCCAATACCATTGACGAGGCAGGGACGAATAGCATTTTCAATGGTTCGACCGGAATTCACAGCGGTCTTTTGAATTACGATGAATTTGAATTCCCCGATTACGGAGATGTATTCGGAAAAATTTCCGTTGAGGGAACGGATATAAATTGCGATCTTATTTACGGAGACGATACGGCGCTTTTGAAAAAAGGAGCCTGTATGTCTTTGTACAGCCATATCCCCGGTTGCGGGAAAGGCGTTATGATAGCCGCACACAATAACACTTATTTTCATACTCTTCCGAATGTCGAGGAAGGAACCCTCGTTAATATTGATACAAATTACGGCTCTTTTGTTTACCGAGTATACAGAAGTGAAGTGATTAAGGAAAACGAGAGGGCGAAATACGCCGATGAACTTAACGGTGATGAAGAAATCCTTATTCTTTATACCTGTTATCCGATTGATACCCTCGCTTCAACGCCGTACAGATATTTTGTGTTCTGCGAGTTTGTTTCCGGACCGCAGGTCAATATGTATGAATGAGGAGATTGAGTATGACAGTTAAAGCAAAAAAAGTGCGCAGTGCTTTATGCGGTGCGGTTTCGTTTATTCTTTCGGTTTCACTCACTTTGAGTTTTTTACTTTTGGCAGTGAGGATTACGGCACTTAACAGCGGTTACGCAAAACTCATTGTGCAGTCATCGGATTATGCCGAACTTATGCAGTCTGAACTCAAGGAACAGTTTGTTTCGTACGGAAGCGCCTGCAATGTAGATGAGAGCTTTTTCGACGGTGTTTTTACAGATGTTATAACCGCTGAGCAAATTGCTTCGGATACAAAAACAAGTCTCGAATATTTTTACCGAAATAAAACCGAAGACGAAATCGACACTTCGGAAACAGAGGACAGGCTTTTCGACGAACTTCTTAAATATGCGGAAGAAAAAGGTTTTAATATTGATGAAACTTTAGAAAAAAATCTTAAGGTTATGTGCGAAGAAATGGGCGAACTGTATGTGGCTTATGTCGGTATGTTTACTTCTTCGTATTTCGATTCCGCATCAAATGTGTTAAACAGATATATGCCTGTTATAAACAAAGCGATTGTCGGATTTATTGTAATAAGTTTGCTTTCGGTAATTGTAATCAGGCTTTTTTATGCGAAAATCAAAAATTTCACCCGTTACTATATTTATGCTTGCTCGGGTGCAACGCTTATGCTTACGGTAGGACCGCTTGCGGCTCTTATTATGAGAGTAGGAAGTAAAATCAATGTTGCAAACGCTTCGCTGTTTTGTTTTGCTTCGAATTTTATTAACTATGCGGTTGCGTCGGTATTGCTTGCGGCACTGATAATGGGTGTGCTTACGGTTTGTATTGCTTTTATACGAAATAACGCCGTAAAAGAGAACAAATAAAACGAAGACTTCTTTCATATATGAAAGAAGTCTTTTTTCTTGCGGTTTTGTATTTAATAGGGTATCATATAGTAGATAACCTATTAAGGAGTGTTTATATGCTTAACACAAGAGCGTCAGGCGTTCTTATGCATATTTCGTCGATTCCGTCAAAATACGCTGTCGGTGTGATGGGAGAAGAAACGAAATCGTTTATTCGCAAAATAAAAGATATGGGTTTTTCATATTGGCAGGTGCTTCCGCTTAACCCACCTGATTCTTACGGATCTCCCTATGCTTCCGATGCTGTTTTTGCAATATCTCATATGTATATTTCTCCCGATGAACTTGTTAAGTCGGGACTTGTAAGCCAAGAACAAGCGGAAAAATGCGTTTATCACGGCTCGGAATATACGGCTGATTATGAATTTGCATATTCGTCAAGGCTTGAACTTCTCAGAGAGGCATATAGCAATATAACACAGGAGATAAAGTCGGAGATCCGGAAATTCATATCTGAAAACAAGTGGTGTGAAAATTATGCTTTGTTTATGGCGGCGAAAAAGCGATTTGATAATTTGCCGTGGTATGAATGGGATGAAAAATTCGCTTATTATGAAAACTGTCTTAAAAACAAAGACGAATTGAAAGCAGATGCGGATTTTTACGCATTTGTTCAGTATACAGCGTTTTCACAATGGCGTGAAATAAAGCTTTATGCAAATGACATAGGTGTGAAAATACTCGGAGATATGCCTATGTATGTGTCGATGGACAGTGTTGATGTTTGGAGCAACAGAAATCTTTTTGAAATCGACCGTAACGATTTCTCTAAAAAGAGTGTTGCGGGAGTTCCGCCGGATTATTTTTCCGAAGACGGTCAACTTTGGGGGAACCCGTTGTATGATTGGCAAGAAATGGAAAAATGCGGATATAAATGGTGGATTGATCGGATAAAACAGTCGTTCAAGCTTTTCGATACCTTGCGAATTGACCATTTCAGAGCGTTTGCATCTTACTGGTCGGTGCCTGCCGATGCGAAAACGGCGAAAACGGGAGAGTGGCTAAAAGGCCCGTCGATGAAACTGTTCGGACGGATAAAGGAAGAACTCGGTGAAGTGCCTATTATTGCAGAAGATTTGGGTGTTTTCGGAGAAGATGTAATGCAACTGTTAGAAGAAACGGAATTTGCGGGAATGAGGGTTATTCAATTCGGTTTTGACCCGAACGGCGACAGCATACATTTGCCGCATAACTATCCGAAAAATTCGGTTGCTTATGTAGGAACACACGATAATACGACGATGCTTGCATGGTTGTGGGAAGCAAATGAAGATGAAAGAAAGTTCGCTCTTGATTATTGCAACTTCAAAGGAGAAAATTGGGGCGACGGCGGATATTACAGTCCATCATGCAGGGCAATAATCGAAACGGTTTGGCGAAGTCCGTCTTTAATATCCGTAATTTCTTTTCAGGATCTTTGCGGATTCGGTTCCGATGCGAGAATGAATGTGCCGGGAAGAGCTTTGGGAAATTGGCAGTTCAGAACGACAAAAGAAACAATTGATCAAATAGATGCCGGATATTACAGATATATAAATAAACTGTTCAAAAGGGCATAAAAAATCCACGGTTAACTTAACCGTGGATTTTTATTAGGTTCAGTGATTAACGATGTATTGGAGAATGTTCTTTGCATCGCTTATGGAAACCTTGCCGTCGTAGTTGGTATCGGCTGACCAAGCCTGCTTTTCGGTAAGTGCGGTAAGTTCGCAGATGCTTCCGAGAGTGAGTTTGGCATCAAGAACGGAAATGCGTCCGTCGCCGTTAACATCGCCGTCGGCACCCGAAAGCACCGAAAGTTTTTTCGCTTCCGAGTCGTAAGTCATAAACTGCGGATATTTCGGATTTGAATAAATGTTTGTATCCGGAGAAGCGGTAAGGATCCATTTGAAAAACTCTCCGCAGTCGCTTGACGAAGAATGGCTGTATGCGACATGGCGAAGATCTTTGATAAACCATGTGTTTTCGGGGAAGTAACAGGTGCTCGCATCAATTATTTTATCGAACGAAACATAAGGTGCTTTTTTTGTTATGTTGAGTGTTTCACCGAGTTTTGCCACTGTGGCGAATCCGCTTGTATGTATTGTTTCGATAACCTGATCTCCGGAAAGATCGGATGCGCTTGTTACCGGCATGGATTGTGTGTTATAGTGAGAAACGATGGAAACACAAACTCCGTTTGACTGAGCATCTTTAAGGATTTTGTCGATTTTGCTCTGAACATTGTAATGGTAACAGTCAATCCGTGTTTTAAGCGTTTCGATTTGCTCGGCTGTTCCTTCGTTCATAAGGGGGAACATAAACTGTTTTGCCTGTTCATAGCAGGAATCGGGAACAAAAGCCCAGAAACCCGTCGTATATCCGAAACTGGGGATGAGACATTCGGAATAAACTCGGTCTCCTGAATAGAAGAGGAGTTCGTCGAGAATCGGAATTACCTTTTCGAGTATTCCGGTAGAAGCGAGAACTTCGCTGACGGTTGAATTTCCGACTAACTGGGTGATCATTGTGTAAAGTCCGTCGGGATCTACAACAACATCGCCGATAAAGAGTTTTCCGACCATTTCGATACCGGTATAAGCGGCGGAAAGCATTGTGATATTGCTCAAATCGTCATAGCCGTATTTTTCGATATAGGACGCCATTATAATACCGCCCATACTTAATCCGGAAATCGAGATTTTATCGTGTCCGGTTTCTTTTTTGATTCTTTCGACATATTCGTGTATATCGTCGGCAAGTACAAGAGGATCTACACGCCAATCAAGGCCGTAAACCCAAACATGATCTTTTCCCACCGCATCGCAGGCGATGTCGACGATTTCGTTATGAAATACTTCTTTGACAGTGTCGTAATCATAGTTTGCAACGGATTCGGTAAACTGATTTACGATTTTTACATTGTTGTATTTAGGCTCACCGTCGGGAGTGCAGGCAACGGGATCGAAAAGTTTGTTAACTTCGGGAATAACGCTGTCGCATAAAGCATCATAATCCGCTTGAGTTCTGTTTGACGAAAGAAGGGTCGTCAGACTCGGCAATATATTTTCGACTGTAGAAAGAATATCGTCGGTTTCTACACCCCAAACCTTTTCGCCTGTTTTACTGTCTATAAGGTCATATTGAGAAAATCCCGCAATTACAAGCATGGGATTTTTTCCGCAATTACATACTCGGCTTGCCGCAAATGAAGGAATAAGGCAAGAGATAATGAGTATGAACGACATAATAACGCTGATTATTTTTTTTGACATTTTATTGCCTCCTCGCATTATAATATTAAATTATATCACGAGGTTTCGGATAGTGCAATATAAATCAAATTAAAAGACAGTTTCTATCGTTTTTGTGCAATTGCACGGGGAATATTGCCATTTTTCAATGTGGTCGGAGTCGATAAAATATTTGTATCGGCGTTCTTCACGGTGAGCGGAATCCGTACTTACGATAATAAGTTTTATTTTCATTTTTTGAGGATTGATGCTCTTTATAAATACGCTGGCGCTTTGTCCTGCCTCAACACCGTCAACATATTCGGCAAGTCCTGCAAGATTTGGTGAAAGTTCGACGAAAATTCCGTACGGTTCAACGGAACGGATGACACCGGTTACGGTTTCGCCTGCGTGAAACATAGAAACATTTTCTTCCCAGGTTCCGAGCAGTTCCCGATGGCTTAATGTTATGCGCCCGTTTTCATCAATGTTTTTAACAACCGCTTTTATGTTTTGATCGACAAAAAACCGTGAATACGGATTGGGTATTCTCGATACCGAAACGGAATTTATCGGCAAAAGAGCCGTTATTCCACGCCCGATGTCGCAAAACGCACCGAAAGGTTCGATATGTGTGATTTTCGCATCTATAATATCGCCTTTTTTTAATTTCGATATATAATTATCGCAGCAGTCATTTTGGGCGGAAGTTCTGCTCAAAACGGCGATGGGAACGGAGTTTTCGTCCTCGGAAAAACCGATAACATAAAATCCGGTCGGCTTATTGACTCTTGAAATGACGGCGATATCTTTAACGGAACCGTCTGCAACACCCTGCGCACATTCGTTATGAGGCATATATCCTTTAATATTTCCGAAGCGAAAGTGCAGATTGTGTTCGCTGTCGCATAAAATCGCTCTTGCTTCAAGATATGTTCGGTTAACACAAGCTTCTTTAAGCAGTGTGAGGTCGGAAAGAATTTTTTGCGTTTGGGCGGTTTTATAAACCGTTCCTTCGGGATAATAATTTTCCATAATTATACCATGCCTTTCAGGCCGTTAATGTGAACACTTACGGCAAATGAAATTTTTATGTTTTCGTAAATTTATATGCAAAAGAAAGGCGTATAAGAATTAAAGAATTAAAAAGCGGTGTTTTATTTTTATGAATATTGTGCTACAATTAAATATATATCTGAAAGGAAGATTTTTATGGATGTTCGTGTCGGTGATGAACTTGTAATGAAAAAGGCTCATCCTTGCGGCGAAAACCGTTTTGCTGTTTTGCGTTCGGGGATTGATTTCAGGCTCAGATGTAAAAAATGCGGCCGTGAAGTTATGGTTCCGAGAGTTAAGATCGAAAAAAATATAAAAAAAATAATTCGTGAGGAAACGAATAATGACAGATAAATTAAACGGGATTGAAACCCGTTACGAAAAAATAAACGAACTGCTCTGTTCTCCGGAAACAATTTCCGATCAGGAAGAATACAAAAAACTTATGAAAGAGCAGAAAACCCTTACACCGATAGTTGAAAAATTCAGGGAGTATAAGAAATACGAAGAAGCATACGAAGAGTCAAAACAGCTTCTTGACGAAGGCGGACTTGACAGAGAATTCAGAGAGTTGGTCAGAGAAGAGTTCGAAACTTCAAAAGCACAAGTACAGCAGTGCTATGAAGAATTGAAAATTCTGCTTTTGCCTAAAGATCCGAACGATGACAGGAATGTTATTGTTGAAATTCGTAGCGGTGCGGGCGGAGAAGAAGCGGCTTTGTTTGCGGGAGAACTCTTCAGGATGTATTCTATGTATGCTCAGTCTAAGGGATTTAATATTGAAATACTTTCGGAAAATCCCACGGAACTCGGCGGATACAAGGAAGTGGTTTTCAGCGTTGAGGGTGAAGGTGCATATTCGAGATTTAAGTTCGAAAGCGGAGTCCACCGTGTGCAGAGAGTTCCGGAAACCGAAAGTCAGGGAAGAATACAAACTTCGACAGCCACCGTTGCGGTTTTGCCGGAAGCGGAAGAAGTAGATCTCGAACTTGATCCTGCCGATTTGCAGATTGATGTTTTTCGTTCATCGGGAGCAGGCGGCCAGAAAGTTAATAAAACTTCATCGGCAATCCGTGTAACACATCTTCCGACGGGGATGGTTGTAGAGTGTCAGGATGAGAGAAGCCAGTATAAAAATAAGGATAAAGCGTTAAAAGTATTGCGTTCGAGGTTGCTTGAAATCGAGCAGGCAAAACATGATGCCGAAATAGCCGGAGCGAGAAAAGCTCAGGTAGGAACGGGTGATCGCAGTGAAAGAATCCGTACTTATAATTTCCCTCAAGGAAGAGTTTCGGATCATCGAATCGGTCTTACTCTTTATAAAATCGAAGCTATAATGAACGGAGATATTGACGAAATAATAGATGCGCTGATAACAGCGGATACGGCCGAAAAACTTAAGGCAGAGGAATAGTTTTAATGGTTACAGAAATAATTGATATAAGCACTGATGAAAAAAACGCTTTGGAGCAGGCGGCACGGATAATAAGAGCAGGTTCCGTTGTCGCAATTCCGACAGAAACAGTATACGGACTTGCGGCGAATGCACTTGACGGCGAGGCGGTAAAAAAAATATATAAAGCAAAAGGCAGACCGTCCGACAATCCGTTAATAGTACATATTTCGGATATTGAAGAACTTGATGATCTCGTTGCCGAAGTTCCGGAAAAAGTAAGGATAATGGCGGAAAAATTTTGGCCCGGACCTCTTACAATGATAATGAAAAAAAGTAATATTATTCCGAATGAGACTTCGGGCGGACTTGATACCGTTGCTGTTAGGATGCCTAAGTCGGAGTATGCACGGAAAATAATTAAGGCATCGGAACGCCCTCTTGCCGCACCCAGCGCAAACCTTTCGGGAAGCCCAAGTCCTACTAACGCTAAGTATGTATTTGACGATATGAACGGAAGAATACCTCTTATAATCGACGGCGGAGCATGTGAAATCGGGGTGGAATCGACGGTTATTACTTTTGCTTGCGAAGTGCCTACGATTTTAAGACCCGGCGGAGTAACTTATGAGCAGATAAGCGATCTTATCGGCGAAGTGAAGATAGCGGACGCCGTTCTTAATGAGCTTAAAGACGGAGAACAGGCAGAATCTCCCGGAATGAAATACAAACATTATGCTCCGAAAGCCGACATAACGATAGTTAAGGGCTCTTTGGATGAGTTTTGTGATTTTGTAAAAGATAAAGACTGCTTTGTGCTTTGCTTTGAAGGAGAAGAACACTTTTTCGCAAAGGCTGTAACATACGGGAAAGCCGATGACGGACTGTCCGAAGCGAACAGATTGTTTGATGCGTTGCGTGAACTTGACGAAAAGGGAGCGAAAACAGTTTATGCCCGATGCCCGAAAATAAGCGGAATCGGTCTTGCGGTGTATAACCGTCTTATCCGTTCGGCAGGTTTTAAGATAAAGGAATTGTGATATATGAGAATAATAGGTCTTACCGGGCAGACCGGTGCGGGAAAATCGACGGTTGCGAAAATTCTCGAAAAGCAAGGATATTATCACATTGATGCCGATTTGATTGCCAAGCAGGTTATAGACGGCGACTGTGAAGTGAAAACATCTTTGTGCGGTTTTTTCGGAGAAGATGTTTTATCGGACGACGGAGCCGTTAACAGACAAATTCTTGCGAAAAGAGCCTTTTCTTCTGCCGAAAACACAGAAAAACTAAGCGAACTGACACATCCTGCGGTTGTAAAAAGGATAGAAGAAATAATAGCGGAAAAAGAAAGTGAAAACTGTATCGGTGCGGTTGTTGATGCGATAGGTCTTTTCGAAAGCGGATTATACCGTCTGTGCGAAAAGAATATTTGCGTAGTTGCCGATGAGGAAATTCGCTTGAAAAGAATAATGAGCCGTGATAATATATCCCGTGAAAGTGCACAGCAAAGAATTTCCGCACAAAAAGACGAAGCATATTTTGTGTCCCGCTGTGAAACGGTAATAAGAAACAATCCGCCTTGCGATTTGGAAAAACAAATTAGGGAAATATTCAAATGACGAAAAATAAGAAAATCAGCATTGTAAAAACGGCCGCTGTTTTTTGTGCCTTTGCTTTAATTACGGCAACGGCAGGTGCGGGTATTTATTATACTTTGCTTAAGTATAGTTATCCGAAAAAATACACAGAATATATAGAAAAATACGCAGCAGAGTATTCGGTGCCCGAAGATCTTTTGTATGCAACGGCGAAAGTGGAAAGCGGATTCGATAAAAATGCTTGTTCAAAAGCAGGCGCACTCGGACTTACACAGATAATGCCCGATACACTTATGTGGCTTCAAACGAAAACCGGAGACGATTATTCCCCGGATGATTTAATGCAGCCGGAAGTCTCGGTAAAATACTGTGCGGTGTTTTATTCGATTTTACTTAACCGTTTTCAAAACACCGAAACGGCAATTGCCGCTTATCATGCCGGAATAAACCAAGTGTCTAAGTGGCTTGAAAATCCGGAGTATTCTTCAGACGGAAAAACGCTCGATAAAATTCCGTCGAAAGCAACCGGACATTATGTTAATAAGGTAACCGATGCCGTTAATATATACGGCAATTTATATAAAGAGGAGCAATGAAAATGAGCAAAGAAAAATCAAGAGCCGAAGAACTCAAAGAAAAACTTTTTTATACACCTAAACACGCTTCGGAAATAATATCCGATGAAGAAACCGCAAAAGCGGATGAATTCTGTGAAGGATATAAAAACTTCCTTAACAAATCGAAAACGGAAAGAGAAACTGTTAAGTATGTAGTTGCAAAAGCGACAGAAAAAGGATTTACGGAATTTGACCGTGATAAAAAATACTCGGCAGGAGAAAAGGTTTATTACAATAACAGAGATAAGTCTGTAATTCTCGCCGTAATCGGAAAGAAGAGCATAAAAGAAGGTATTCGTCTTTCTGCGGCTCATATCGACTCTCCCAGACTTGATATGAAACAGAATCCGCTTTACGAGGATGGAGACATAGCATATTTTAAGACCCATTATTACGGCGGAATAAAAAAATATCAGTGGACGGCAATTCCGCTTTCTCTTCACGGTGTCGTAGTTAGAAAAGACGGATCAAAGGCTGAAATAAATATCGGTGAAGATGACAATGATCCGAAATTTGTCGTAACCGATTTGCTGCCCCACCTTGCCGCAGAACAGATGAAACGCTCGCTTGCAGACGGCATAAGAGGAGAAGAACTTAATATTCTTATCGGTTCACGCCCGTTCAAAGACGATGAAACAAGCGAAAAAGTAAAACTTAATATAATGAATATCCTTTTTGAAAAATACGGTATAACCGAAAGTGATTTTCTTTCTGCGGAACTCGAAGCGGTTCCCGCTTTCAAAGCAAGCGATATAGGATTTGATCGCAGTATGATCGGATCTTACGGACATGATGACAGAGTTTGTGCTTATCCGGCTGCCGAAGCGATATTCGATATTGACTCTCCCGAATATACGGCAATTACTGTTTTGACAGACAAGGAAGAAATCGGCTCCGACGGAAATACGGGACTTAATTCCTCTTATTTCAAATATTTTGTTTCCGATCTTGCAAATATGCAGGGCGTTAATTATCATACGGTGCTTTCAAATACTCATTGCCTTTCGGCAGATGTTAATGCGGCGTTTGATCCGACTTTCCCCGATGTTTCGGAAAAGAGAAACGCTTCCTTTATGAATAAAGGTGTTGTTATTACAAAATACACGGGATCGAGAGGAAAAGCCGGTACAAGCGATGCTTCTGCCGAATATATGGGAAAAATCAGAAGGATGCTTGACGGTGCGGAAATAGTTTGGCAATCGGGCGAACTCGGAAAAGTCGATGCGGGCGGCGGCGGAACGGTTGCCATGTACTTGGCTGCGCTCGATATTGATGTTGTTGACCTCGGAGTCCCCGTACTTTCGATGCACGCTCCGTTTGAAGTTGTTTCGAAACTCGATGTTTATATGGCGTACAGAGCGTTCAAAACTTTCTTTGAAGAAAAATAATGCTTTAAGACCGACTTCGGATAATCCCGAGTCGGTCTTTTTAATTGTGAACAAAGTGTTAAATATTGCACGGTATATTGCATTACAAGATAGTGTGTGATATATTGTAAATGAAAAGACTGCGTTTTGCGGGAAGGAGTGTTAGAATGAATACTCAGTTTAAGAAGGGCGTACTTGAACTTTGTGTTTTGTCTCAGCTTAGGCAGGGAGATAAATACGGATATGAACTTGCGGATGCGGTAGGCAAACAGATTGATATTTCGGAAGGTACGATATATCCTTTGCTTAAAAGACTGAGAAACGAAGGTTATTTCGAAGTGTATCTTAAGGAATCTCCGACAGGACCTGCAAGAAAATATTATCGGCTCACTCAAAAGGGATATGACACTCAGCAGGCGCTTGAAAAAGAATGGAATGAATTTACTTTTTGTGTGTCAAAGTTGTTAGGGGGTACGGAAGAATGACAAAAGTCGAATTTTTACAGCAGTTATATAATTATCTTTCGGCGCTTGATACGAACGAAAGAGATGAGATAATACAGGATTTTGAGGAGCATTTTTCCGTGGGAACCGAACTCGGAAAAAGCGAAGAGCAGATTTGCGACGAACTCGGAAGCCCTTATTCATGTGCGGCACAGTATGTTAAAGCGGAATCTCAGCCCGAAACTCAGAAAAAGACTTGCGAAAAAAACCGACCGGCAAATAAAGCTCCCGATTACCGTCGGAGAAATGTTACTTTGTGGAAGATAATGTTTGTGTTTTTGGTGATGTGTGCATTTGCCGTGTATCCTGTTTGTGTCGGACTGATTTTGTCCCCGATACTGATTGTGATTATCGCTGTTTTTGCGGTAGCGGTAATGCCGTCGGGTGCGATGATAGGTTTTCTTGTTTCACTGAGTGTTTTTCTTGCAGCGGTCGGCGTGTTCGGATTTACGGTGATGACTTGGCTTATCAAACTGTCTGTCCGTAAGGGCGAAATATAAGGAGACGGTAATATGAAAAAGATACTGTGTATTACAGCGGTTATAATTCTTATCTCTTTTGCTTCCACGGTATGTTTTGCGGTCGCAGTGGGATCGGGAACGGTAAGAGGGTTTATAAACGGAGATTTTGATTATCAACTCTCCGAAATCGAAAACAGAGTTGAAGTGGTTGAAGATCTGTTTGACGGTGATTCGGATAAGGTGTTGGCAAAGAAAACTCAAACGATGAACATTGAATTTGAATATGATAAAATAACCGTAGGTGCGGATGCTTCGAAAATAATTATTGCTCCGTCTTATGACGGAACGCTTTGTGCGGAAGTTTCTGTGTATGCAGACAGAACGGACAGCACCGGGGATATATCTTTACTTACAAATGCAGAAATAGACTCGGTATATTATAATGTCTATGTTCAGTCGGATAATATCGGAATTTCGGAAAACGAAGTTATCGTGAGAATTCCGAGCGGCGTGAAAAACATTGAGGTATATGCCGATGCCGGTTCGATAGAAATCGAAGAGATCGAAACGGAAAATTTATCGGTAACGCTTAAAACCGGAAAGACCGAACTTGAAAGCGGATTTGTTGAAAACTGCGCTGTATCAATTGAAACCGGAAGCATTGAAGTTGACAGGGACTTTGGTTTTTCAAATTCGTTTTCCTGCAAAATTTCTACGGGAAGTGCGGAATATGAATTGCCGATTTCAAGCAATGTAACGGTAAACTATACGGCAAACCGTTGCAGTGTTGACGGCAGTCTTTCTTTGACAAAGTACAGTTTCTATGACAGCGAAGGAAAAAAGGCGGCGAAGCCGCTTTCGGCTGGTACGATAAAAGCCGATACCGTTTCGCAAAATGATCCGATAGCGGATTTTGAAATAAAAGTCGGTTCGATTGAATTCGATACCGATTATTAAATAAAAAGGAGAAATTAAAATGAAGAAAAAACTTTATAAAAGCAGTCGGGACAGAATGTTGTCCGGTGTGCTCGGCGGATTTGCGGAGTATATAGGTGTTGATTCAACGCTTGTAAGATTGATATATGTGCTTATTGCACTGTTTTCTGCCGGTTTTCCGGGATTGCTTTTCTATATAATATGTGCGATTATTATTCCCGATGAGCCGTTCAGTGTTGAGCAGTAATTACTTTTTTCAACGATAACGGATAAAAAACGAAAAAAACCGTCAGCATAAGTTGACAGGAATTTCACCGTACCGAAGATATAATTTTTTCGTATTGTTATGAAAATATATCTTTTAAGGTACGGTGATTTTTTTGCGTAAAATTCTTGAAAAAGAGATAAGTTATATCGGAGAAAATGCGGATAAAGTCGAGCGAATATCGAAGCAGGCGATTTTTTATCTTTTGTATTTCTGGGTGGGACTTTTATGCGGCTGTATAAATGAACTTTCCGCCTTTTCACCGTTTGCGGTTTCGTATACGGCATCCGTAGGGAAGAAATATTTAATTTCCGCTGCTCTCGGTTCGGCGGCAGGATATATTTTTACGCAGGACAGCCTCTCCTCTTTGAGATATACGGCGGCATTGATTTGCACGGTCGTTCTTGTGAGGATTTTCGACGAAACGGAAAAAATTAAAAAGAACAGACTTCTCCCGTCGTGCATATCTTTTTTATCGCTGTTTCTCAGCGCAATGGCGGTGCTTTTCGCATCGGATGTCTCCGTGAAAGCTTTTTTGGTTTATCTGTGTGAGGCAACAGTCGGATTCTTTCTGTCTTTCGCTTTTGCTTCGGCAAAAGACAGTGTTTCGGCAAGAGATGAGCAGGGGGGATTTACACTCAGAGATATAGCGGTTGTTTTTATTCCTGTTTTAACCGTATTGCTATCGCTTAATGAAATTACCGTATTTTCGGTTTCCCTGGCAAGGATAATCGCAATTACGGCAGTGCTTTTTATTTCCTATGTTTATAAAGAAGCGGGTGCTTCGGTTTGTTCGCTTGAAACGGGGATAATTTTTTCGCTTGATTCCGATGTCGGAAGCTTCGGGATTGTGTATGCATTGTCGGGACTTGTTTGCGGAATGTTTTCGCATTTTAACAGATATATTTCATCCTTTGTTTTCCTCGGCGCTTTTGCCGTTTCGTATGCTTTGTCGGTAGGTTCGGCCGAAAAAATATATCTTCTTCTCGAAACTTTGATCGCCTGCACGGTGTTTATGTGTTTGCCCGAAAAGATTTTCAGAAAAATTACGCCTTTCTTTATAATAAGAAAAGAAAATACATGGGCGGCATCTCAAAGGCAGGCTGTTTTCGAAAAACTTGTTAATGTTTCCTCTGCCGTTTCTGATGTTTCCAAGACACTGAATACCGCTTCAAAAATGATTGAACCGAAGAAGCAGGCAAATGAATTAAGTGTATATTCAAAGGTAAGGGATACGGTTTGTTCGGAATGTAATTTGCAGTCGTTTTGTTGGAATAAAAATTTTTCGGACTGTAAGAAGGCATTTGACCTGATGAGTGAAACTCTGAAGGATAAGGGGGCAGTAAATCTGAACGATCTTCCGGTGTATTTGAAAAGTTGCTGTGTTAAAACCGCAGAACTTACGGATAGTTTCAACAAAAATTACATAGGTTTTGTTTCATTGAAAAGCGCAGACGATAAAACGGAAAAGATACGGGAAATCACAACATTGCAATTCGGAGGAATAAGCGATTTGCTTTATGAGATGTCAAAAGAGTTTTCGGATGAAATTAAATTTGACAGTGAACTTTCCGAAGAGGTCGAAAAAACGCTTTATGAGGGATTCGGAATTCGGGCGCAAACCGTTGTGTGTGAGTTCGACAAAAACGGAAAATTGAAGATTGAGTTTTCGTTTGATAAACCCGATGAAAAGATAAACGAATATGAACTCGGAAGAACGCTTGAGGAGATACTGTCGGTAAAACTTGAGCGTCCGTCCGTTGTTTGTACGGAAAAGAGAGTTAATGTTTGTATCTGCGAAAAAACGAGATACCGTGTTGACGCTTCGGCGGTAAAAATAACTGCGGACAATAACAGATTTTGCGGAGACAGTTTCGAGAGCTTTTATGACGGAAAAGGGAATTATACGGTTGTGCTCAGCGACGGTATGGGAACGGGAATGAGGGCGGCGGTTGACTCGTCCGTAGCAAGTTCGCTGTGTGCAAAACTTTTGCGTGCCGGTTTTTCGCCTGATTCGGCATTAAAAACGGTGAATTCCGCATTGATGCTGAAATCCGCCGATGAGTCTTTGGCAACACTGGATATTTTAACGGTAGATTTATATACGGGAAATACGGTATTTTATAAAGCGGGTGCTGCGGCAACGCTTGTGAAAAAACGGGATGCGGTAAGAAGTGTAAACCGTGTTTCAATGCCGATCGGAATATTAAAGCAGGCAGATTTCGTAAAAACGCAAACAACTCTTCGGCGTGGAGATGTTGTTGTTATGGCATCGGACGGAGCGTTTGAATATTCGCAACGGGAAGCGGTGCAGATACTATCGGCGTTTGATACGGATGATATAAGCATCCTTTGTGAAAGAATATCAGAGACGGCAAAGATTAACAGGAAAGAAAAAAAGAGCGATGATATAACTGTAATTGCGCTGAAATTAGTAACAAATGAATAAAAAGAACAGGAAAAAACTGAAAATTTACATAAAAAATCAAGATTTGATTGACAATCGACGAATTTTATTGTAAATTTAATATGTATCTATTGATAATGCACAATTATACGCCAAAAGATTGGAAAGGGGATATTTTTCAATGGCAAAAAACAAACCGATTCTTACTCCCGAGGAGTTAGAAGCAAAAAATGCGAGAAAAGCTGAAAAGAGAAAGATTTTCGGTGAAACTTTCTTCAAAGCTCTTGCAGTAATGTTGTCCGTAGTTCTTGTTTATTCAATAGTTTACATAGCTTTCGGACAGGGTACGGTAATAGAACAGAGAATAGTAGGCACAGTAGGTTCGTCTTCAACAGGCGGTTCGACATCGGGCGGCTCGACATCGGGCGGTTCAACATCGAGCGGTTCGACATCATCTGATGCCGGTTCGACATCGGGTTCGGCTGCGGCTTCTTCGGATGCGGCGGAATTCGCTACACTTCTTAACAGCGCAACAAAAGCTGCTGTTGACGGTAAAGCAGGATACGATTGGTCGAGAAAATGTACCGTTACCGATATTGATGTCGGCTCAATGACAGGTGCACTTAACAAAATCATTCAGGGTATCGACGAAAATTCCGACCTTAACTCAGTAGTAGGCGGATTCCTCGGTGCAGGCGACCAGAAATACACTGTTCCCAAGGGACAGACTCTTGACACAATTGATGTTACAAAGAGCGACGGAACAACCGAGAAACTTTATCACGGTTCTAACTACACTCTTAAAGCAACAACTCTTAAAGCTGAAGATGTTCAGAATCTTAAGGTTAACGGCGACACTTACGAGTTCGAACTTCCCGCTTGCTCAAATCCCGACAGAAGCGGTAACAACGCTGTATCGAGATTTACAAACGATGTAATTCTTCAGACGGAAGTTGAATCTGAAATTAAGCAGTTCATTTCCGCAGTTTCGATTAAATCAATGGAAGCTAACTATACAAAAGTAGCTGTTAAAGCTGTTATTACAGACGGCAAACTTATGAGCCTTCAGTACGACATTACCGGTAACGCAAAACTTTCTCTTTCAATCGGTATCAGCGTAACAGGTACAGGTAACCTTGCTTCCACAACATCTTATACAAACTTTGTATACTAATTCATAGGAGGTAACTAAAATGGCAAAGAAAAATAAAGTTCAGTTAACTCCCGAAGAGTTAGCTGCAAAGAAAATCCGCAAGTCAAACGGTTGGACTCGTTTCTGGGCTATCGTGCTTTCATTTGCACTTGTTGCCGGTGTGTTTGCGGTTGCCCGTTCAAACGGTATAAAAGCTTCCGAAGGAAACGAAGTTGAAGTTACCGGAACAGACAGTTCAAATTCAAACGCTTCCAACGCTTCAAGTTCATCATCTTGGGATGACGGTTCTTCAAGTTCTTCAAGCGATTCTTCAAGCGGTTCCGCTTCATCATCCGACAGTTCGGCAACTTCCGGCTCAACAGATGCCGCAACAGTTGCAAACCTTCTCAACAGTGCAACAAAAGCCGCTGTTGACGGAAAAGCGGGCTATGATTGGGAAAGACATTGCTCAGTTACCGACATCAGCGTAGGTGCTATGACAAGTGCCGTTAACAGCTTGATTAAAGGTATCGACGAAAACTCCGACCTCAACTCAGTAGTCGGCGGATTCCTCGGCAACGGCGACAGTAAAGAAACTGTTGCAAAGGGTGAAACACTTGATACAAAAGTTATCGGAACAAAAGATGACGGTTCGCCCAAGACAATTTATCACGGTTCAAGTTATACTCTTAAAGCAACAACTCTTAAGGCTGAAGACATTCAGAACCTTAAAGTTGACGGCGATACATACGAATTTACTCTTCCGGATTCAACAAACCCCGACAGAAACGGCAACAACGCTCTTGCAAGATTCAGCGGAGACATTGCGGTAGGTTCGGAAGTCGAGGCTGAAATCAAATCGGCTGTATCGGTTGCTTCTCTTAAAGAGTTTACGGCAAACTACAATAACATTAAAGTTAAAGCTGTTATCACAGACGGCAAACTTGTAAGCCTTGAATATTCGTTGAAAGCTGATGCAACTCTTAAGATCAGCTTGGGCTTCAGCGTAACAGGTACAGGTAACCTTGTAACAAACGCTAAGTATTCGAATTTCGTTTATTGAGTTTAGGAGGCAACTATAATGGCAAAGAAAAACAAAGTGCAGTTAACTCCCGAACAACTTGCCGAAAAGAAACTCGGTAAGAAAAAAGTTTGGGCGAGAATCGGCGCAGTTGCTTGTGCGGTTGCTATAACTGCGGTTGTTTATGTCGTAGGTGCAAAGGACGGCCATCAGGTTAAACAGATTATCGAAGAACCTCAGACAGTTATTCAGAAAGTTACTGTTCCCGCTTCGAAATCGGATGACGCTGTAACCGAGCCGACAACATCTGCTCCGGCAACAACCGAACCGACTCAGACAACGACAAGTACGGATTCCGATTCATCGGATGACAGCTTCGATATTCTCGGAACAATCACGGGACTTCTCGGCGGACTCGGAGATATTGACCTTTCAGGTGCAGGCGATGCAATCGAAGGTGCCGGAACATCGGTAAAAGATTTCTTCTACGGTGTTGCCGATAAGATAGAAAGCGATGAAGGTATCGGCGATCTCGGAGACGGCCTTGGCGATACAATCGGCGGAATAATCGGCGGCGACGGAAGTGATTCCGGTCTCGGTGATCTCGGAGATCTCAGCGGAAGCCTTGATGACATTCTCGGCGGAATCGGCGCATAATATCCCTATAAAATATATTAAACGGTTGGCGTGTAAGCGCCGACCGTTTTTTTCTTTGGTGGAATTGACCGATTTATTGAAAGATATTTTGTATGTTTTGCCGTTGAAAAAGGCGAATAAAGAGAGTAGAATTAAAGTTAGGCTAAGGAGAGGGGAAAAGTAAATGACCGGTGTTACGCTTAATGCGTTTTTTACGGGACAGGTATTTGCTTTGCTCCCGTTGGCTGTCGAATTGTCCGACAAACAGATAGTTGCGCTGAAAATCCTGACATTGATAGCGGTTTTTATGCTTGTGCTTCCTACCGTTTATGTCATACAGACTTTCAGAAACAGAAAAAAGAAAAAATATCTGAAAAAAGTAATCGACCAGACAATGCTTGCGTTTTCGAAAACTCTTGATGCGAAAGATCCTTATACAAGGGGACATTCGGAAGCGGTGGCGAAGTATTCACGGGAAATCGCACGCAGATACGGAGTGAAGGCTTCAAGACTCGACGGAATTTATTATGCCGGACTTTTGCACGACATCGGAAAAATCGGAATACCCGATTCGATACTCAACAAGCCGGATAAACTCACCGATGATGAATATGCGTCGGTGAAATTGCATACGACAGTCGGAGCTGATATACTTTCGGAACTTACGGCGGTTAAAAATATCGCAATCGGAGCCAGAGAACACCATGAGCGTTATGACGGAAGCGGTTATCCACACGGATTGAAGGGCGGCGAAATAAGTCTTGAAGGGCGGATAATCGGAGTTGCCGATGCGTATGATGCGATGGCTTCGGAACGGGTTTATCATAAAGTTTTCTCAAAAGAGGAGATACGGGCTGAGTTTGAGAAAGGCGCAGGCGTGCAGTTTGATCCGAAAATCGTCAAAATCCTTATTGAAATGATTGACAGCGGATATTTTGACAGACAGTAATTGCTCTGTTCTACAATGTATGGATAAATAATTACTCCCCCTACGGTTGAATGTGCTTGACCGTAAGGGGAGTTTTATGTTTGCGGATTTATATGTTATTTCACATTTGTATGATGGTATGATTTTAATATTGTATAATTCACAGGTTACCCATCACCCGTAGGGGCGGCGTTTCGCCGCCCGTTGTCGTTGCAAGAATAAATTGACGGGTTACAACAATTCGTACGGGCGGCGTTTCGCCGCCCGTTACCGTTGCAAGAGCAAATCGACGGGTTACAACAATTCGTAGGGGCGGCGTTTCGCCGCCCGTTGTCGTTGCAAGAGCAAATCGACGGGTTACAACAATTCATAGGGGCGGCGTTCCGCCGCTCGTGAGATTCGCAGAAAATAAAATGGGAAATCCCGTTTCCGTCAATTGCAAATTTTCCGGGCGATTAATGAAATATATATATTCGATAACCCGATAATGCGATGTTTCGGTAAATACGGGCGGCGGAACGCCGCCCCTACGGGTAGGATTTTGCAGAAAGTGGGATAGGGAATGGAATTACGGGCGGCGGAACGCCGCCCCTACGGGTAGGATATAATTGTAAAATGATAAATAATATTTTGAATAAAAAACAACAAAGACATTTATTGAAATCGGTGAAACGGAGAAAGGTAAAGGAAAAATAGGCGATAGAATTTCATTGTTAAAAAGTAAACAATATTTTGACGGGGAAAAAACGGGAAATACAAGATGTTGTGGGGGCTAAAATAATCAACAAAGTATGGCAAAATGTTGAAAAAATGCGGCGATTGACGAAAACTTTGTTCAAAAAATGACTAAAAACAAAATGTTCACAATTTGTTCATAATTTTGTGGAAAAGTTGACAAATTTTATTGATTATTTTGACCAAAAATAACAAATATATTTGTTGAAATCGGAAAAACGGAATGAAAATGTGAATAATTGATTGACTTTTTTATAAGAAAAAACTATAATTTGATTAACCATAGGAATGGTGTAATGGGGCGAAGTGTCGAATTTTTTAAGATACATTCGTTATGCCTAAGTTATATGAAAATATAATTTACGGCGAACTCGCACCTATATGATACACATCCTTTGGTAATATCACTCGGGTGTGTATCATCGTCTCCCACCGACTTGCAAATAGTGGGAATGGTGGGAGCCTACCGAGTTAAACAAGGCTTTGTTTGCGGAAACCTTCCATTTTAGGAGCGGTCAGAGGCAGGAAACAAACTGAAGTCGCAAACAGTCGACGGCGCACCCTCGTCGGCACTCGTTATTCAGGGTGCAAGCGTTAAAACATTTAATGCTATTAATTAGGAGGTAAACAAATGAAAAAGTCTGTAAAATTGTTAAGTGTAATCTTAGCAGTTCTTATGATTTTCTCATCTCTTTCGGTTGCGTCCTTCGCCGCTAAAGCGGAGTACAAGACAGTTAGCGAGTTGGAAGCGCTCAACGCTTACTCTCCTTACGGTCAGGTAACAAGACTTTCAACCGAAGAGAGACTGTCGATAGTATTCGACGAACTTGACAATCTTCTTCCCTCTTTGAACTTGAATATGGGTACAGTTGTTGATGTTATGGGTATCACAATCACAATAGATTTAACATCAATTGACAGAGTTCTCGTTTCATTTGACAGTTTCAAGAGTTCAATGTCATCTACAGCATGGGGTATAGCAAAATTATTCGCTAACCTTGGACTTCTTGAAGAACTTTCTTTCAGTTCTTGGGAATCCGGAATGTCAAGAGACACAACAGCTCATACAACAATCGTTGCTGAGATTATGCAGCTTCTTTCCGCAAACACCAAAGCGGTAACAACCGTATTTGAAGACGGTATCGACTTGGGATTGATCAACAATATGATCCCCGGTTTCCCGGATATCAGAAAATCTCTTAATGCGTTGATTAGCGATATCCCCGGTGCTGTTAAGCAGGGCGTATATCCGCTTTTCGCAAGACCGGATGACACCGCAACGGAAAGAGGAACTTACACAAATACTTCCGGTAACGGCGGTATGGCATCGGTTCTCGACTCATTGATCACAAATCTTTTCGCAAAACCGATGAACTGGACTTCGTACAGAGTTGACTCAAAGGGTACCGACCTCGGTTATACCACATCTCTTCCGACAGCTGCGAACACAACTTCAAGATACTTTGAAATTTCCGCAGACGGAAACTCAATCACTCAGTACGATTACAACTACCCTGTTCTCCTTTCGACAACAGGCGTTGAAAACACATGGACAAAGACTGTTACATACACCAAGGCTCTCGAGAATGAAGGCGGCACAACTTATGTCTTCAAAGCTCCCGCAGACTATGAAGGCGACCAGACTCTTAAATGGTATAAGTCGGGCGACGCAGGTTATCTTCTTCCTTCTGTTAAGAAGGCTCTTGATTCCGGCGCACTCAGCTTCAGCTTCAACGGTGATGACAGCGCTCTTACCCTTCTCTACAAATTCATTCCTTATGTATTTGACGAGATGGCTCCCGTAGTGCTTAACGGTTCGGTTAAAAAGCTTCTCGCAAGCGCATTCGATGTTGAATTCACCGAAATGACAGGCGAAGAAGTTAAGGCTGCTGCTTCGGCAACAGGCGATCCCGATAAGTTCTTTACTAAGGAACAGGGCGAATACCTTTGGGGTTATTCGGATTACAAAGTAATCGACGGTACACCTTATTACCGTTATGAAGATTCTTACTTTGTAGGAACAATCCCCTCAAATATCAGCACATATTACTATATGTTCAACTGGGATTGGAACATCGGCGACGGCTTCATCGACAAGTATATTCCGAAAGTAAGCGGTTCTTCGATTTCTAATTCAACAGCCGGATATTCAAGCCTTATTTCAGCTCTTAATACTTTTGTTTACGATGTAATCGACGAATGTCTCGTTGACTCCTTCGAAATCAAAGGCAAGACTTATGACATTAAGACCGGACTCGGCTGGCAGAACGGCGGACTTGACAAAGTTGTTGACAATCTTATCAAAGCTGCAAGATATGTCTTCAATATGGCTCCCGAAGAAATCTTCGACGAGTATTATAATGATTCTAACCTTTCGCCGTACTACAATATGATGATGAACGGTACAACAAAGCAGGCTCTCGTCGGCCTTGTTGCTTCGATTATCGAACTTGTTATGCCTCAGGCAATGCTTCCCGCTGAAGACAAACTCTGCAAGACTGTCGGAACAGACAGCGCTGAAGATGTTTCCGTAGCGGCTCTCGCAGTTGTAGTTCTTCGTGAGCTCTTTACACAGCTTGTTCCCGCATACAACTTCGATGCACTCATCTACACAGATTACAGCACAAAGACACTTCTTACAGGTTCTAAGTATGACACAGACTACTGGGTAGATACCGCTGTTTTGATGGGTATTGACCTCGGTATGTATTACTTGAGAAACATCACCGACCTCGGTGAAGACAGCACTGTAGGTTATTACGGCGCAATGAACGCCCTCGGCGTTGTTCCCTCAAGCGATGCTTCTGCTTATACTTATTCCGCAGGCGCAACTTATGTCAATTCGATTCCGAACTGGCAGTACAAAGTTGACTGGATCATCGACTGGGCTCTTACTTCAACTCAGGAATGGGCTTGGGGCTTCGAGAAGCTCGTTGATTGCGGCGACACAGTTGACCTTGCGACATATCAGGATCCTTGGAAGAAACTTAATACGGTTCTCCTTAAACTCCTTCCTCTCGATGAAGTATTCAATGACAGCGGTGCTTCTTCAACAAGCGGCACACATCTTGAAAATGTCCTCAGAGAAAAACTCGTTAACGGTTTGCTTAACCTCGATCTTTCGACCGTTGCAAGCATCCTTACAGTTCCGGACGGACTTTTGAAGAACTCAAATGTTATGACACAGCTTATCAATGTTGTAAGAGACCTTCTCAACGGTATCGTTTACAAAGTTGCAGGCAACTACACACTTCTTGACGACGCTACCTTCTCATCACTTGATGCTGTTCTTAACCAGAGCAACCTTAAAACTCTCGTAGTTAACCTTGTAGGTAAACTCGAAACAGCGACAAACAACGGACTTCTTGTTCCGATTATGCCGCTTGCAAATATGTTCCTCGGTTGGAAGACAGGCATTCAGACTTATTCCGAGCCTTCAATTTACTTATCAACCGCATCGGGCGATAACTATTTGCACAGTGAAGGAACAAATGTGTTGAGATTCTATAACGCTTCCGGCGGTATGCTTCAGAAACACAGAAACTCCGACAAACAGGATCAGTCGTATGTAATTACGGTTTCCAATGTCGAAGCCGACGCAGATGTATCAGTCAGCGGATTCCCGTGCGAAGTTGTTCCCGGTGCAACAGTTGAACTTCCGATTACCGTTCCCGCATCCGACGATGTAACAAAGATTACCGTTACTTATTCTTATACAGGTAAAGACGGTAAGGCAATCGGCGGCGAGCAGAAGAAAACAATCTATGCCCGTTACGCTTCTTATTGGGATCAGGAAAACGATAAGTATGATGCGAACGACAAAAACTATTGGCAGACAGATGCATATAACAAATATGTATTTACTCAAAACCTTTATGAAGATGTTACAAACTATTCTGCTTCGATTTCTCATACTTATTCGAGTTTAGGTTCAACTTACACAGTTGACTTGCAGAAGGTTGCATACGGCACAAATCCGGCTGCAAACTTCTCGCAGTACTTTACACTTAACGGAACAAGTTCTTGGTCGGCAGTAAAAATGGCGAAAGACGACGGACCTCACAACATCACAGGTAAGTTGTGGAGCGCCGCTTCCGGAGTTACCGAAGACACCGAAATGGAATACGGTTATTACGATGCCGGTTCTGTTAACTTTACTTGTAAGACACATACCACGGTTTCCGCAACAAAGAGTAAATCATGGGATGTTGACTTCATCCACTACACCGATTACGGTCTTGCAAAAGCTCTTGACAAGTACCTCGGTTACGGATTGAGCGCTTCCGATTACGGCGTAGATGCTCAGGAAGCATACGCAACTTATGAAGAAGCAATTAAAGACGCTGTTTATCTTGTATATGCTCCCAAGACAACAAGTTATATTGACGATGTAATGGCATATATGGAAGACACAGTTACAGAACTTGAAAACGCTTATGAAGCACTTAAAGCGTTCAAAAAGGTAACAGTTACAACAAGCGTTGATACTCTTATTGAGGCTCTTGATGCTATCGAAACCGATAAGGCTAACGATATCGACTATCAGGACCACGAACTTTATGAGTACTTCCAGTACGAAAATCAGAGAAACGCTGCCCGTACAATAATTGCCGCTTATGAGCAACCCGCTAAACCCGGCAAATCAATCGAAGGCGAAGAACTCTCTGAGGCTGTTATCACGGCAATTGCCAACGCAAGCAACTCGAATCTTAAGACTGGTATTAACGCTACTCTTAAAGATCCCGACGCTCAGTCTCTTGCTGCTTGGGAAGAAGCTGTTGCCGCTTGGACAGCACCCACTTATTCCTCACTTCAGATGGATGACCAGATCGCACTCCTTAAATATTACTTCTCGTTTATGGATGCTAACTGGAGATCAACTGTTGTTAAGGATTATCTTAAACAGGAAATCGAAGTAGCCGAAGGCAAGAACTATGTTCAGTCCGCTTACAGCACAGATTCCTGGGCTGCTTACGCTGACGCTCTTGCTAACGCTAAGGCGGTTTACAATGATACCAAGGCTCATCAGTCCGATGTATTCGATGCTAAGTATGCTCTTATGAAGGCTCAGAACGACCTCATCCCCGCATACGCTTCGATGAAGGATGACGGCTATCTTGACGGTGAGCTTTCAACTCTCATCTCGCAGGCTAACGCAGTTGTTAACCACTTCAACGACTACTTCAGAGTTGCTGACGGCGTTAACGCTACTGACGCTTGGAAAGAGCTTGTTAAGGCTCTCGGTGTTGAATACGATGTAACGGTTGACGGAATTGATTACGAAGGCATCCTTTACAGCCGTTCGGCACTTACTTACAAAGCTTATGACAGACTTAACACAAACAAAGAGAAAGCAAAAGTTGACGCAGCTTGCGACAAACTTCAGGCAGCTCTCAACAACTTCGTTTCATCCGTAACCGTTGACAAGAGCGGTTCAGGTGTTGTAAACCAGGTTGAACAGACAGTTAGATACATTCAGGGTATCACCCCCGGCTCGATCACATCGGCTGAAGGTCTCCTTGCTAACATTAAGGCTTCTAACTCCGCTGCTAAACTTTCCGTTGTAGCTTCCAAGGCTAACGCTTACGGTACAGGTGCTAAGGTTGATGTTTCCGTTGACGGTGTCGGCGTTCTTACAACTTACTATGTTGTTATCTACGGCGATGTTAACGGCGACGGTGCTGTCGATGCATTCGACGCATTCTATGTTGACAAGGACATCAACAACATTTCAACACTTGACGGCGTTTATTCTAAGGCAGCCGATACCGATGCAAGCGGCTCTGTTACAATCGCAGATATGTCTGCTATTATGAGCGCAGCAGTCGGCAACGCTGATGCTATTTCACAGGTTAAATAATTAAACTTCGGTTTAATCTTAACAAACAATTTTATACGAGGGTGCCGGGCTTCCGGTTCGGCATCCTTGCGGAAATTAAAAAATTCGCTTACATTTAATCGGCTTTTAAGCATATATTTTATTCAGCGGTTGCTTTTCGGCACACCACTTCGCCGATTGGTTTGATAATAAACAGAGTGATAGCTGTTTTTTAATCCTTCCGCTTTATGAAAATATGCGAATAGCAAAAAATTTGTTATTGACATTTTTTTAGATTAAGTGTATATTTATTGGGAAAATAGAATAAGGAGGCTAATAATGGTTAAGTCTAAGAAAATCCTTAGCCTTGCTTTAGCTGTTGTAATGGTTTTAAGTATGTTGACCGTTGGCGCTTTCGCCGCAACAACTACTCCGACCGCTACATTTACCGTTGTTTCTTCAGCTTCTGAAGTTTCAAAGGACGATGTAATTACAATCACCGTTAAAGCATCCGCTTCGGAAGATTTCTACGCTGGACCTATGTCGCTCCCGATTGAGTATGACTCGTCGTTGTTTGAACTTGTAGCGGATTCCGTTACGGTTGAAAACATTTACGGCGCTAACGCTACCAAGTCTGCCGTTCAGACAGCAACAGGTAAAGTTACAGTTGCACTCACTCCTTCGACAAGCGGTTCGGTTTCCGCTCCTAACCTTAACGGAGCAACATTGACAGTGTTCAGCTTCAAGTTGAAAGCAATCGCTTCAACCGGAACAGGCACTATCTCAATCGCAAATGACCAGAAAACTGCGTCAAATCAGAGCGGTAAATTCTACTGCGGTTCTTTTGACAGCGCTAATGTTAAAACCGCTGAACTTACTGCAATCGGCCAGACTCTTAACAGAGTTGCCGCAACTGTTTCGTATAAAGCTGTCGGTGAAGTTAAACTTATCCTCACCGAAACAGGTGAAGATTACGGCACAGTTATCAGAGACGATCTTTGCACAACTGATTATGACGGTTGTGTATTCGGAATTGACACCCTTGAGGGTGAAGCAATTGAAGATTATGTTACAACAGAACTCGGTTCAATAGAAGTAGTTGAAAATGCTGAAGGTAACTATTCAACAGGCGCAACTATCCTTCTTAAAAATGCTTCGGGTGAAACTGTTGCAACTTATGTATTTATTTATTTCGGCGATGTTAACGGCGACGGTAGTGTAGACGGTTCGGATGCCGGTGATGTTGAGGCACACGATGCTTGGGTTGCTACAATTGATGAAGATACAGCAGCTTATTACTCTGCTGATGTTAACGGCGACGGTAGTGTAGACGGTTCGGATGCCGGCGACATTGAAGCACACGATGCTTGGGTTGCTACACTTCCCTCACAGGCTGAAATGGCTGAAGCTTTTAACGGAGCTTGGTAATTTATAAGCAATAAACCAAAACAAAGAGGAGATTAATTTATGCTTAAAATGAAAAAGATTTTGAGTCTTGCTCTTGTTGTTGTGATGCTTTTTAGCGTATTTGCAGTAAATGCTTTTGCTCTTACTGAAGGTAAAGAATTCGGTATGATTTTGGTATCGGATAAAACCGAGAGTCAAATCGTTCCGGGCGCTACTGTAAAAGTAACTCTTTATTTCGAAATGGCTGATTTTAGTCAGCTTATGAGTGATATGAAGATTTGCCTTCTTTATGACTCGAGTGTTTATACACCCGATCTTGATTCAAGAGCATTTATAGGCGACTTGGCTGGCTATGCAAAAGATGGCACAAAGCCGAATATCAATGCAAACTATGCTGCTGCTGTTATGAAAGCTTCAACAATGGATGACGATGAAAAAGCTCTGTATAACAGTGGTGTTATGCAGCAGATTCTTTCCGATGCCAGCTTGGGTCAAACAAATAAATGGGGCTATTCGGTAACAGAAGATGCTAACGGTGTTTCTGTTGCTCAGATGACATTCGAGTTTGATGTTACTGGCGATGCCGCAGCACTTGCTTCCGGCAACAAGAACATTAAGATTTGTGATGCATATAACTCACAGCAAACAATTAAGAAGACAGATGGAACGAATACACCCGGATATGTTTCAAGCTTTGATGCTTCAAAGGCAAACATCATGGCTAATATGCCTCAGGGTCCCTCAGTTGCAAAATCAAAGGCTCAGGTTAAGATGACTCCCGTTAGTGCAACATCTGTTGACGACGAATTCAGCTTCAGAGTAATTTCTACAATTACAGACGCTGATTGGGACGCTTACTTTGCTAACACTGCAACCACAGGCGCTTCTGCAAGCTACATCACAAGTGTAGGTATCGTTGCATATAAGGGTGCCGGCACATTCAGTGCTGATACTGCTAAGGCAGTAGTTGCAGGCACACCCGCTGACGATTATGCTGCTGCTGAAACAGATTACATCAGCAAGGCATCTGACACAGCTGACGCTACATTCGGCGCAATTATTAAACTTAAACATTCAACGCTCGCTAACGACATCACATATATGGGCTTTGTTAAATATGTTGATGCCAACGGCGCTGCTCAGACAATCTTCTACGAGACCGCTGGAACAGCTGCTCTCTCCACAAATTATACTACTATTGTATCAAATTACCTTGCTGCATTTCCTTACAATGCATAATAACCGAAGCGTTATTTAATTTGATTACAATACTATTTTGAGAGGAGAAAATTTGATGAAACAAATTTACAGTGCACCTGATTTCGACGTTTCGGTTTATGAAGTTGAAGATGTTATCACTATTTCAGTCGGCTCAAACCCGGTTGAAGGCGGAGATAACGGTTGGATCGAAGTATAATATACGGGCGTCCGAAAAATAGGGCAAACTAACATAAAATCAAAGGCAGAGGAAGAAATTCCTCTGCTTTTTTCTTTTATGCGTCATTACAACATCAAAATCATGGATTACATCATACCCGTAGGGGCGGCGTTTCGCCGCCCGTTGTCATTGCAGCCACAAATTCACGGGGTACATCACACTCGTAGGGGCGGCGTTTCGCCGCCCGTTGTCGTTGCAACATCAAATTCCACGGGTTACAACACACCCGTATCGGCGGCGTTTCGCCGCCCGTGAGAAATGCAGAAAGTAAAATAAAAATTCCCGTTTCCGTCAACCGCAATTTTTATGTGCGGTTATTTTATGAAACGGGATTTTATATGTAATTAGATATATTTATCGGTTAACCCAAAAAAATATAATTTCCGATAACCCGATAATATGATGTATCGGTAAATGCGGGCGGCGGAACGCCGCCCCTACGAAACGGATCTTTTGGGGGATTGGGATAGGAAATACAACTGCGGGCGGCGGAACGCCGCCCCCTACGAAATTTATTTGCACCGCAAATTTTATTTTTACATAAATATCATATCCCGATTATTTCATAATTTATTTTTAATCGAATTACCGTTATTCTCAAAATAAAAAACAATATTCCTACCCGTAGGGGCGGCGTTTCGCCGCCCGTTGTCATTGCAGCCACAAATTCACGGGTACAATATGCATTTTTTGTGATAACACGGATTTGCTTAACGAATATAATATTATCGGGGTGATAAAATAAAAAAGCAATATTTCGCTCCGTCGGTCAGCGTAACACCTTATTATTATGAAGATACCGTAACACTGTCGCTTGCCGAAATGACGGTTTTTAACCGCACGGAAATTACCGAATTTACAGATAACACTTCGCATCGTAGTTAACTTTGAAAAAATCCTATACAAAACGGGAAAATAATGTTAAAATAAAGACTGGAATACAATGGGGGTGTATACAAATGGAACTGTTCGATATAGCCGGACTTAAAGTTAATATGGACTGTCCCGACGGTTTGCTTTACGAACGCTCCCGTGCCTATCTTTGTGATGATCAGACTCAACAGGCTGATTTTACCGTTAATTTTCCTCAAGATGCGCTTGAAAGCAAACTGAAACTTTTTCCGCATATGACAAAAGACGAGTGCTTTTATGCTTATATGGGCGAAGCGTTTTACTATAAACTGCTTGATTATAACGGCATTTTGCTTCACGCTTCGTGTATTGAAAAAGACGGATATGCATATTTGTTTTCCGCAAGAAGCGGTACGGGAAAATCGACACACACTCATTTATGGATGGAAAAATTTCCCGATGTAAAAATGATAAATGACGACAAGCCGGCAATTCGCTGTATAGACGGGAAGTTTTACGCTTGCGGTACTCCTTTCAGCGGAAAAAACGACGAAAGCACAAATCTTGCGGTTCCGATTAAGGCAATCGCATTTCTCGAACGGGGCGAAGAAAACAGTATCCGAAAAATCGACCCTGCGTGTGCAATACCGCTGTTTTTAGCGCAGACAATTCATCCGGTGAGCGAAAAAACAATGGATAAATTACTGACGGTTCTTGACGGAGTGCTGAAAAACATTCCGATATACAAATTAAAATGCAATATTTCCGAAGATGCGGTTATGACCGCATATCTCGGTATGAATAACGGAGAATGACTGATGAAAATTAAAAACGGATATATTTTAAGGGAAATCGCCGGAAGCAGCATTGTTGTTCCGCTCGGTGATGAACAAATGTCGTTTGCGGGAATTATGACTTTGAACGGCGTCGGCGCTTTTGTTTGGAAAATGCTTGAAAACGGTGCGGAAAAAGACGAAATTTTAACCGCTGTTTTGAACGAATATGAAATCGACCGTGAAACCGCAAGCGCAGACATCGACCGCTATATCGAAAAACTCAAATCAAACAATTTGCTTGAGGAATAACCGTGGAAAAGAAAAAAATCAAACTCGAAGAGATTATGCCGACAGTCGAAGAAAAACTTGCTTCGGGCGGTACGGTGAAAATCGGAATTACGGGAACGAGTATGCTTCCGTTACTTGTATGGGGGCGTGATAAGGTTGTACTTAAAAAAGCCGAAAATCGCCTAAAAAAGCATGATATACCGCTTTACAGACGCTCCGACGGGACTTTTGTTTTGCACAGAATAATCGCCGTTAACGGTTGTTTTTATACAATGTGCGGGGATAATCAATGGGTGAAAGAAGACGGAATAACGCACGAACAGATAATCGGTGTTGTTTGCGAAATCGAACGAAACGGTAAAACCTTTTCGACGGAAAGTTTCAAATATAAGCTTTACTGCCGAATTTGGTATGCACTTTTCCCCGTCAGAAAATATATTGTTAAAATCAGAGGGAAGTTAAAAAAATGAAGAATTCTTCCGCATTAAACTGGATAAAACGCAACTCGGCAAAAGAGTTGCCCAAATTGGTGTTGCTCTCAATTGTCGACGCCTTTTATTCGGTGTGCGGTGTTTCACTTGCCGTGTTTGCAAAACTGATTATCGACTGCGCACAAAAAGGCGATATGAATGAGTTGCTGAAAAACGCCGTTATACTTCTTGCTGTCATAATTTTGCAAATCGCCTTAAAACTCGGCTCAAAAGCTCTTGAAGTCAGAGTTGCGGGAAAACTCGAAATAAAATACAAAACCGAACTTTTTTCTAACATACTGAAAAAAGATTATCTTAAAATAAGCCTGCACCATTCCGGAGAACTTATGACAAGACTGACAAGCGATATAACGGTTGTCAGCCAAGCGGTAACCACGATCGTACCGTGCGTTGTCGGAATCGTTACAAGGCTTGTTTGCGCATTTACCGTTCTGTTTATGCTCGATAAATGGTTCGCCGTTTTATTTTTACTGGCGGGGTTTGTTCTTTTTGTTTTTACAAGGCTTTTCAGAAACTCGATGAAAAAATTACATAAAGCCGTACAGGAAACGGATTCGGATGTGCGTTCGTTTATGCAGGAATCAATCGAGAGTATTCTTGTTATCAAAATCTTTAATGTCGGTCAAAAAATATTGCGCAAATCCGAAGCGTTACAGCAGGAAAATTATAAAGCAAAGGTTAAGAAAAACAGATGGTCTGTTTTCGCAAATCTCGGATTTTCGGCTATGTTTTCATTCGGATATTTATTCGGACTGGTTTGGAGCGGAGTGAAACTCTGTACGGGAAGCATTTCTTTCGGCACACTTACCGCAATTATGCAACTTGTCGGTCAGGTTCAAACACCGTTCACAACTCTTTCGGGAGTTGTTCCTCAGTATTATGCGATGATAGCATCGGCGGAAAGAATACTCGAAATAGAAAATCTCAGCGCAAGTAAGAGCCTTAACAGTAAGGATATAGATACCGAAAAAATATATGAAAATATGCAGTCGGTTGAATTTGAATCGGTATCCTTCGGATACGGCAAAGAGCCTGTTATCGAAGAGGGAACTTTTTCGGTTGAAAAAGGAGATTTTACCGTTATTTCCGGCATTTCCGGTATCGGTAAAAGCACACTTTTCAAATTGCTTGTAGGAGTTATTCCGGCGGATAAAGGAAGAATTTTTATTAAATGTTCCGACGGCGAATATCAAATTGACAAATATATGCGCAGTTTGTTTGCTTATGTTCCGCAGGGGAATATGCTTTTCAGCGGAACAGTCAGAGACAATATACGCTTCGTCAACGAAAACGCAAGCGACACAGAGGTCATGCAGGCGGCAAAAATAAGCTGCGCAGATGAATTTATCAACAGTTTGCCCGACGGACTGGATACGGTACTTCTTGAAAACGGACACGGGCTTTCGGAAGGTCAGATACAGCGCCTTGCTATCGCCAGAGCGATACTTACTTCGGCTCCCGTTTTACTCTTGGATGAAGCGACATCGGCGCTCGACGAAGAAACCGAAAAGAAAGTTCTTTCGAATATCAGAGAACTTAAAGACAAAACCTGTATCATAATTTCGCATAAAAGCGCAGCGTATGAAATATGCAATAAAGAGTTGAAAATCGCAGAAAGAAAAATCAGTGTAAAAAATTTAAGGTAAATTGGATTTTTCGGTTGTGTAATAAATTTTTATCTGTTATAATCAGTAAGTATTATTTCTGTAAGATATTTTTCATGTGAGGAGAAAGATATGAGTTATAATTCGGAGACGAAAAAACAGTACGAAGACGGAATGAGTCTGGATACAGTATTGATTTATCTTAAAAAACTTTTGGACAAATGGTGGATTATCGTAATTTCCGCTGTTGTTGTTTCTCTTTTGGGATTTACGGTTGCAAAAGTTACCTATGTAAATAAATATTCGTCGCAGATTATGTTTATCGCAAGCAACAAATCATCCGCAATTACGGTTGCCGGACAGTCTGCTTCGGATATTAACGCATCCGTTTCGCTTGCGGAAAGTTTTAAGTATGTTTTTACAACTACCGAACTCGCCACAAATGTAGCCAACACTTGCGGTTATCAGGTTACACCTTCGCAAATTAAAGATTTTATCTCGGTAAATTCGATTGAGGATACATCTATAATTTATCTTACGGTTACAACAACTGATCCCAAGGTTTCTTATGCAATTGCTCAGGCTTATGTTAACTGTTATTCCGATGCAATCGAAAAAGCGTTCCCGAACACCGCTCTTGCGGTTATTGACCCGCCGCTTCTTCCTCAACAGCCTAATGCCAACAACGATCAGTTAGTTTATTCGTTACTCGGATTTGTTGTCGGGGCGGCACTTGCGTGTCTGTTTATAATTGCTTCGGTAATATTCAAAGATACGATTAAAAACAGCGATGAAATAAGTTCGAAACTCGGTATGAAGAGTCTCGGAAGCATCAGCAAGGTAAACAAAAAAGTTAAAAACGATAAGCAGGGTCTTCTTATTACCGATAAGAAAACAGGATTCTCGTTTATTGAGTCATATAAACTTATCAGAACAAAAATCGAGCACGCATCCACGAAGCAGGGATATAAAACAATCGTTGTTTCAAGTACGCTTGCTAACGAAGGTAAGACAACAAGTGCAACAAACCTTGCGCTCTCACTTGCTCAAAACGGAAAATCCGTTTTGCTTATTGATGCCGATTTGCGTAAGCCCTCAGTTGCAAAAACACTTGGTTTTGCAGCTACCGAAGATGAAGGAATTTGCGGAATAATCGCCGGTAAAAAGACGCTTAAAGAGTCGATTAAATATTCCGAAAAATATCAGTTGTTTGTATTGGTTTCCGGTAAGGCGGTGGAAAACTCTTCCGAAATTCTTTCTTCACCCAAGATGGAAGAAATTATCGAGACTGCAAAGAAAGAGTTCGATTATGTAATTATTGATACGGCACCTTGCGGAATTCTTGCGGACGCTTCTATTCTTGCCGGCTATGCAGACGCTATTCTTCTTGTTGTCAGACAGGATGTCGCTTCGGCAAGAAGAATTAAACGGGCTGTAGAAAATGTCGAAAACTCCGGAACCGAAATTATCGGATGCATTTTCAACAATTCCGAAAACGGATTCGGTAAACCTGCTTTTTACGGTAAAAAAGGTTACGGCTACGGTAAAGGCTACGGTTATGGATATGGTTACGGCTACTCTTCGAGTTCCAATAACGGTTCAAGGTCAAATAAAAAAGGCTAAAATATTATTTTTTCGAACAGCATACTCACTATGGAGTATGCTGTTTTTATTTTGCGTAAAAAGATGTTCGTTAATTTGATTTAACCGTATGGTGAAATTGCATAAAATAATAGGAGAATAACGATAATTTTTAGAAAAAATATAAGCAAATTCATTGACGAAAACCGTAATTTGCTATACAATATAATATAAATATGTGTATTAGTTATTTCCTTTTTTCAAAAGAAAGGGAACAAATGAAGAACTCTCTTCATTTTGTTAATTACTATTTAATCAGTTCGCATATCGGAGGGTATTTTTATGGATATGAATATGGATATAAAGGACTTGTTTGCCAAGTTCAAAAAAAGTTCGGGCAAAAAGGATGCCCGAAAAGGCAGTTCGTTGAATGCGTTCTTTGAAAAAAATCCCAAGATGAAAATTATTTTACCTGCGGTTTTTATAATTATTGCAATTGTAGTTGCGGTACTGATTGTTATTTCCGGGGCGAAAACGGATATTAAAACCGATGAAGGAGTTACGGTCGGTGCGGTTGAAATCTTGCCGATGATTGAAAGGGATGAAGGCGAGACAGTTGCCGAAGGTGTAGATCCATTTTCGGAAGATGTTATAGCAAACGCCAAAATAACGGGAATTGTTTATAATTCCGACGGATACAGAACGGCAATAGTCAAAACGCAGTATAAATCATATACCCTTCAAGTCGGCGATTATGTTTCGGGTTCCGAATGGCTTGTTGAAAGCATAACGGACAGTTCGGTTACTTTTTCGATAGGCGAGAAAAAACGAACAGTTGAAATGAAATAAAATCTGTAAAAAATATCTTTATATAAACTACTAAGTGTTCTTAGGGGGAAACAACGATGAACAACAGTTCAAAGAGAAAAATTAAATCGGTTTTGGTTGCGGTTTTGGCAATAGTGTTGCTTGCAAATGCGGTGCTGCCGATGACGGTAATGGGATCTAACAAACAGTCAAGTTCCGATTATCAATACTATGTTATCAAATCAGGCGACACTTTAACGAGAATCGCTAAAAATTACAGCGTTTCGGTCAGCGACATTATGACGGCCAACGGTCTTTCGGATGCAGATAAAATCGTTTCCGGTAAAGTTATAAAAATACCGCTTACTGCCGAAAACACCTCATCGTCATGGGTTTCGACGAGACTTTCGCTTAATCTTGCTGAAGCAAATGTTAAGGATGCGCTTTCGGCAATCGCCCGCAACGCAGGATATACCGTAATATTTGTCGGAGAATCCAACGAAACTCTTACGGTTAATCTTGAGCAGATGTCGGCTCTCAAAGCGATTGATTATGTTACAAGACTTGCCGGTCTTTCGTATCTTAAAGACGGAAATACGATTATTGTCGGAACTACAAGCGAACTTAACGATAAGTTTATCGACAAAACCGTTATGACAAAAATCGAACTCAAGTATATCACTGCCGGTGTTCTTCAAAGTCAGGCTAACGCACTCGGATTGAGCGATTTGCATTATGTTGTTTCCGAAACAGACGAAACCGTTGTTTATATAAGCGGTTATCCGAAAGAACTTGCGAAAATTCATGAACTTGTAAATCTTCTTGATATAAGCAGCAACATAAATCCCGGGTCGGCACTTGTTGCTCAGAATTTCAAAGAAATCGAACTTACATATTTGTCTGCCGAAGAATTCAGCACACTTCTTTCGAATCTCGGTCTTGATGCAGGCATCGTTATTCCGTCAAGACCGTATACTCTTTATACATTTGTAAGCGGTAAAGAACTTTCCGATATAAATATTATAAAAGCGGTAGTCGATAAACCGCTTACGGGAGCGAATCTCGGTGCTTCGAAGGATGAGGTTGTAGACACAACAGAAGGCTCCGGAACAGCAAATACTCCGTCCGGTTCTACCTCTTCGGACAGCACGGCTGACGATTCCTCGATAACGACTTCGACAAATATCTTGCGTGAAATCGAACTTACTTATATTGACAGAACGATGGCTGTTGAAATTATTAACAGTTTCCCCTATAAAGTAACTGTTTACGGCCCCGATAAGATGACAAAGAAACTTTGGCTTATGGGTACGGAATCGGAAGTTACAAATGCACAAAACAAAGTCGAAGAGTTTGATACCGAAAGTTATGCCGACAGTATGAAACTTGAAAACACATTCTTTGTTTACGATCTTCAAAACTGTACGGCTCAGGAAATTCTCGACAGAGTTGAGAATATCGAACTTGACGGCGTAACAATAAAAACAAATGCATATCCGACAATTTCAAAGGCACTCATTGTTTATTGCGATTATGCTAAGAGAGAACAGGTTGTTTCTTTGCTTGAAGCATTGGATGTTGCTACAACAAGCGAACTTCTTAACAGAGCGGTTGAAGTTACGGCATCTAAAGAAATTGCGCAGGCGAGAATCGAAGCTTTGCGCTCGGTACATCCCGAAATTCCGACAGAGTTTACTTATGTAATAAATAAAGACAGAACGGGAATGAGTGCGGATACTTGCACGACTTATGTTAAAGCAACACCCGAAATGACAGATTATATTAA
Source organism: uncultured Eubacteriales bacterium (assembly GCA_964527585.1). Classification (GTDB taxonomy): domain Bacteria; phylum Bacillota; class Clostridia; order Oscillospirales; family Acutalibacteraceae; genus Fimenecus. The sequence continues at coordinate 40,971 of CAZGPE010000007.1, read as the reverse complement.
GGGCTTGCTTAACGAGATGGATACGGCATCTTAAACTAAAAATTTGGGTGCAGGTTAGTTTTTCCTGCGCCCAATAGTGCTATTATAAATGTAAAATTTCCGCTTATGGATTTGTGCTAAAGCATACTGGGTATTTATGAGGGAGTGTAATTAGTGATATTCACCGATAAAGAAAGTTCATATCCTTATACACTTGAGGATCTTTTAAGAAAAACAACGGAAGTCGGCGGTTCCGACTTGCATTTGGTTTCGGGAATAGAACCGTGCATCAGAATTAACGGAGACCTTAAGAGGCAGGAAGAATTTCCGAAACTTAATCCCGAAGACATTGAAAAAATGCTCGGTTCGGTTATGTCCGATTTCCAAAGAACGAAACTTGAAACAGATTGGGAACTTGACCTTGCAATCGCTGTTCCCGGAGTTGCAAGATTCAGAGGAAATATCATAATTCAAAGAGGAACACTTGCGGCGGTATTCAGAGCGATTCCGTTTGAGGTTCCCGAACTTGAAAAACTCGGACTTCCCTCGGATGTTAAACGCCTTTGCAATTTGCCGAGAGGTCTTGTCCTTGTTACCGGTCCGACCGGAAGCGGTAAATCGACCACTTTGGCGGCAATGATAAAGTATATAAACGAAAGATACGAGACGAACATCGTAACGGTTGAAGACCCGATAGAGTTTTTACATACTCATATAAAATCAACGGTTCGCCAAAGAGAAATCGGAAATGATACGCATAGTTTTGCAAATGCGCTCAAAACGGTTCTCAGACACGACCCCGATACGATTATGATCGGTGAAATGCGAGATCCCGAAAGTATTTCTATTGCCGTAACAGCGGCGGAAACGGGACATCTTGTTTTTTCGACACTTCATACTCAGACTGCGCCGATGACAATTTCACGAATTATCGACTCCTTCCCCGAAGGACAAAAAGGTCAGATAAGACAGCAGTTGGCAAACTCGCTTAAAGCGGTAATTTCACAGCAGTTAATTCCTACGATTAACGGAAAAGGAAGATGTGTTGCCGTAGAGTATATGATTGATACTCCGTCTGTAAAGAATCTTATCCGTGAAGAAAAAGAGCATCAGCTTTATGCCGCAATGCAAACAGGACAAATGCAGGGTATGCAGACAATGGATCAGGCTCTTTTAAGACTTTACAGAGAACAAAAAATTACTAAAGAATCGGTTATCGAATACTGCGTTGATGAAAAAGAAGTCAGACGGCTTCTTATGTCATCGGGTTATTGATAAAAGGGGGCAAAAAGTTTGGCATCCTTTACTTATGACGGCATGAACCGTCAGGGACAGAATGTCCACGGTGAAGTTGTAGCGGATAATCAGTCTGCCGCAACGGCGAAATTGCGTGAAGCCGGAATAATCGTTACAGACATAAAAGAAAAAGCAATAAGCGAAAGAAAAAAGACCGGCGGAAAAAAAGTTTCGATAGAAGATGTCGCAATTTTTTCAAGACAGATGGCGGCTATGATCTCGGCAGGTGTCCCCGTTACAAGAGCGTTGACAACACTTTCCAAGCAGGCTACAAATCCGACTCTTGCGGCGGCGATTGTCGATATTGCCGAAAATGTTGAAAGCGGTATGCCGTTATCCGATGCATTTGCGCTGTATCCGAAAATTTTCGACGACTTGTTTGTTGCGATGATAGCAACCGGTGAAGTCGGCGGTATTCTCGAACAGTCGCTTATAAGCCTTGCAAATCAGTTGCAAAAAGCAAAAGCTCTTAAAGATAATATTAAATCGGCGGTTTCTTATCCGAAAAACATCGGCATATTCGCAATTGTTCTTTTGATAGCAATGCTTGCGGTAATGGTTCCGATTTTCCAGGGAATGATCCCCGAAAGCACCGAAATTACAGGTCTTACTAAGTTTATTTTCGCAGCATCCAACAGTTTGAGAACGCAGTGGTATTTGTGGATTTTGGTTGTTGTAGTTGCTATTTTGATAATCAGAGCAATTGTTAAAAGTAAGCCCGCACATAAGTTTTGGGAGCGTAACAAATTGCATATGCCGTTGCTTGGGGATTTTATGACAAAACAGGTTGTTGCCCGTTTTTGCCGAACTCTCGCAACGCTTCTTTCCGGCGGTGTTACCGCAGTTGAAGCTTTGCAGAGTGCAGGTCCCACATCGGGAAGCGAATTGCTTGCCGAGGCAGTGGAAAAGGCTATAGAAGATATTGAAGAAGGTAAATCCATTTCCGATTCGCTTGATAAAAGCGGACTGTTTCCGCCGATGGTTACAGGTATGATTGCGATCGGTGAGGAATCCGGTACTTTACCCGAACTTCTTGATAAAGTTGCTGAATTTTACGAAGAAGATGTCGAAACAATGTCGAGAAATCTCGGTTCGATAATTGAACCGATTGCTCTTATCGGAATAGGCGGACTTGTAGGTGTAATGCTTATTTCATTGTATTTGCCGATATTTACGGCTACTACCGCAACAGGCACATAACAGGGGGAGACTTTATGGCAAAAATGAAAAGTATAATCGGCATTGAGGTCGATTCAAGAGAGATACGGGCGGTCGAAATTACCCGTTCAAGCGGTACATATTCGATTATCGGATGCGGAAAAACTCCGCTGCCCGAAGGCACAGTCGAAGAAGGCTTTATAAGGGATCCCGATGCATTTAATATAGCGTTGACCGAACTTGTTACTAAATGCGGATTCAAGAGCACGGATATGGTTGTCGGAATAAACAATGAAAATGTTATTATGAGATACGCCACTTTCCCGAAAGTTCCCGAAGACAAACTCAGAAACATGGTCTTGTTGCAGGCGCAGGAATTTATTCCTATTCCGATTCAGGAAATGGAAATAGATTATGTAATAGCCGGTGAAGGCGTAAACGATGAAGAACAACCTGTTACTTATGTAATGCTTGTTGCCGCAAGAAGAAATATGATTGAACAGTACATCAATGTTCTTTCCGCATCGAAAATGCAGGTTATTGATGTTGACTCATCGGTTCTTTCTCTTATCAGAGGTCTTAAAGCCGGTGTTGTAGGAGACGAGAAATTTGCTGTTTTGAATATGACGGACGATTTACTTAACTTTATTGTCGTAAAGGGTGATGAAGTTTCAATGGTTCGTTCGATAACAACTCCGGACAGAGTTGCAGACAGTGTTAAAAATCTTTATAAAACAGAACCGAATGAAGAAACGCTTGCAATGGATATAGAAGAAGTCGGATCTATGCTTGCTTCCGAAACGGCATCATCGGTAAGTTATTATGCGATGAACAATCCCGAAAGTCCGATTGAAAAGATTTTCTTTATCACCACGGCACCTCAGAAGGACCGTCTTTGCGATATAATCAAAGATACGGTTATGGAAATGCCCGTAGTTATTCCCGATTTTTATCAAAACAGCAATTTCGGATTCGACAGTGAAGTATTAAACGAATTTGCAAGCTGTATAGGTCTTGCGATTCAGGCATGGGAGGGTTAAGCAAGTGTTCAAAGTAAGTTTATTGCCCGACAGTTACCGACATCGGCTGGAAAGCAGAAAAAAGATTGAAATAATATCTAAAGTTGCGATTGTCGTGTTTGTATGTCTTTTTATCGTTTACGGCGGGGTAGCGGTTAAAGGACAGATTCTCAAATCGAAACTGAATACTCTCCAAAAGAAAAACAGTGCTATTCAAAGCGAATTCCCGGCACTTCGTGAATATCAGGATATTTACAACGAATTGGTTCAAGTGCGTGAAATGATTGAAAGCGTAACTCCGCAGGATCCGGAGGCTGTTGAGTTCTTTACTACGGTATCGAATATCACCCCGGATTATGTTCAAATAACACAGATTAACCTTGAAAATTGGTTTACAGGCGGAATTTGTGTGCTTACCTGTACGGTTCAAGACTATCAGGACTACAGAGATTATGTCGAGTTGTTCAAAACCGAGGAGATGCAGAAGTTTATCAAACTTGTTGAAACAACAAGCATTACGAGAACTTCGGCGGAAGACGGGAAGAGCGTTACATTTACACTCGCTTTGAGTATGTCAAATGCGGTTGAAGTTGAAACGGCTGCTCCCGTATATGAAACGGTAACGGATAAAAAAGGCGAAGCGGTTACAAACGATGACGGTCAGGTTCAGACCACAAAAGTCGAACCGACTGCTTCAAGCGCACAAACAACAAAAGCGGAGGATAAATAATTATGGCATTAAGTGATGTAATTAAGAAAAAACAAACAACCTCCAAATCTGCCGAAAAAGAAAAAGGCAGTGTAAAAAACCTGCTTGACGATGTCAGAGTTGTTATCGGTGTGATTGTACTTGCCTGCGTTCTTCTTATTGTGCTTATTGTTTTCGGAACTCAAAACATAAACAATACAATGCAGTCGATAGAAAAGACAAAAACACAATACAAACAAAATCAGATTGCAATTGCCAATTTGCGTGCTTTACAGGCTCGAAGCAGCGAATATAAAGAGCAGATCGAAAAATACGATGTTATGATTTCGAAAGAGCCGCTTGAACAGATGCAGATTATGATTGACCTTGAAAAATCGGTTGAATCGCATAACTGTAACCTTACCGAGATGACATTTTCGGAAGCGGAAACAAATGATAAAGGCGTAAATCAGATTGCGGTTAACATTACTGTTACGGGAAAATACGCAGATGTGGTTTCTTTCTGCCACGATACCGTTAACGATGGACAGATAAAGCGTATAGATACCATAAATATGACCGTGGAAGGCGACAGCGTAACGGCAAAAATTGTGGTTGTTGAATTTTCAAGATAATAAATATACTTATATTAGGGAGATTGACTTTAGATGGCGAACAATAATTTGATTATTCCCGGCAGTATGGGATCCAGGCTTGTAAATGCGGGAATTATCAACGAGGATCAACTTGCCGAAGCATTGGAGATACAAAAAACCAGCAAGGAACTTATCGGAACAATTCTTACTCAGTTAGGGTATTGCACGGAAGACGATATTGCTAAAATGCTCGCAAAAAAGACAGGGTACAAATATGTTTCGATAAACGAAATCGGTGTAAATGTTTCCGCCGCTAACCTTATAACGCCCGAAATGGCATTGAGAAATAACATTCTCCCTCTCTATCAAGAGGATAAAACACTTTTCGTGGCGATGAAAAATCCCAACGATATTATCACGATTGATAACCTTCATTTAATGACAGGACTTGAAATATGTCCGTTGGTTGCTCCTGATATGGAACTTACGGCGGCGATTGAAAATTTCGCCAATATGAATTCGTCGCTTGATAATTATGATGAAGATGATGCGGGCGATGACCAAAATCTTTCCGAAGAATTTTCCATTGACGACAAGCCTGCCGTATTGCTTGTTAACCAGATTATAAACAATGCAATTAAAACAGGTGCATCCGATATTCATGTCGAAGCACTTGAAAAACATATGAGAGTCCGTTTCAGAATTGACGGCGTTTTGCAGGAAGTAATGCAAAATCAGATAAAACTTTTTCCGTCGGTAGTTTCCAGAGTTAAGGTCCTCGGAGGAATGGATATTGCCGAAAAACGAATTCCGCAAGACGGCCGTGCGACAGTAAGGTTTGAAGATAGAACTCTTGATATACGAATTGCCACAATGCCTACCGTTTACGGAGAAAAAATCGTAATGAGACTTCTTGAGAGAAGCCAAGGCGTTGTTCAGCTTAAAGACCTTCACTTCTCCAAGCGCCAATTTCCGAGATTTGAAAAAGCAATTCATATGCCGTACGGATTTTTGCTTGTTACCGGACCTACCGGTAGCGGTAAGTCGACAACTCTTTATGCGACTCTTGCGGAAATCAGTTCGGATGATAAAAATACCATCACGCTTGAAGATCCCGTTGAGCGCCGAATGGCAGGCATAAACCAGGTTCAAATGAACAACAGAGCCGGTATGACCTTTGCCGCTGCGTTGCGTTCGGTATTGCGTTCCGACCCCGATATAGTAATGGTCGGTGAAATCCGAGACGGTGAAACAGCGAAAATCGCCGTTGAAGCCGCACTTACGGGACATATGGTTCTTTCGACTTTGCATACAAACGATGCGCCGGGTGCCGTAACCCGTCTTAACGAGATGGGAGTTGAGCCGTTCCTTGTTACATCTTCGCTTGTAGGTGTTTTAGCACAAAGACTTGTCAGACGCCTTTGTCCGAAATGCAAAGAAGAATATAAAATTTCAAAAGAAGAGTTGTTAAAGATATTCCCCGATTTGCCTGTTGATGAATACCCCGAAGATGAGTTTACTCTTTACAGACCGAAAGGCTGTATAACCTGTAACAACACGGGATACAAAGGACGAGAAGCTGTATTCGAGTTCCTTACGGTTACAGACGAAATGAAGCAACTTATCCTTAACCGTGCAAATGCGGCGGAAATCAAAGAACTTGCGATAAAACAGGGTATGCATACTCTTAAAGACGAAGGTATTTATAAAGTAATGCACGGAAAGACCTCGATTGAGGAAATACTGAGAGTTATTGTTTAATTCAGACATATACGGAAGGTGATTCGTATGAAGACAAAACTTAAACAAAATAACGGTTTTGCGCTGACAATGGTTATTGTGTTGCTGTTTGTTCTTTCCCTTATGGGAACGGCAATGTATGCTTATACAATGACAAGCTTAAGGTCGGTAAGATTTTTGTCTGACAGAAAAAAAGCGGATTATCTTGCAAAGGCCGGTGTTGAATCTGTTGCTTATGCTTATCAGCTTGCCGTTGATAACAGAGGTTCGGATACAACTGTCGATCAGTTTATTGTCAATACAAGCAATGACGGAGATGTTATACAGACAAATAAAATATATCTTATTTGGAACCGTGATACATCTCCCAACGAATATAAATATGTAACCGAAGCGGATTTGGAATTATATGCCGATAAGGAAGTTATCGGTTACTATCAAGTTGAAATTCAAAACGAAATTTCACATACAACCGGTAAATTCCTTTCTACCGAAGAAAAAGGCGACGGCGCCGGAATAATTGCCGAAGAAGAGGTGGAGATGGAAGACAAACGCAGGATTTTTGTCAGCCACGGTTACGCTATACGAAACGGTGATATTACGGATACTGTTGTTTCGACACAAAGCGCTTCAATGTCCGAGCCGATACAGGCACTCGGCACATTTTACGACTATGACGGAGCAAACGAAGGCGTTATTGATGCCGTGTCGAACACCAACTATACAAACATCGCAACGGTAAATCTGCCTTCATCACTTACACTGAAAACAAAGCATTTGGGAAGTATGACGCTGGAGATCGGTGCGAGATCGACTCCCGCAAAAATGGCGTATTCATCCGGCAACTTGATTTTGAACGCTCCCGAAAACGGAAAAATTACGCTGAAAGAAAATCAGGATAATATAGTATCGTTTGTGGGAATTAACAATTTGTTTGTCAATGCCGATATTGATGTTACTCCGACAAAGAAAAACTACAACATTGTTTTCTTAAAGGGAAATAACATTGTAATAGACGGCGATATAGAAATTTATGTTTACGGTTTTTACAGAAACACGATTTTGCAGTTTTCGAGCAATGTCGGAGTAATCAGAGATGCGATTGCCGGAAAGTACAGATTTTCGACAGTTGTTCTCGGAACTCCCAATCCCGAAACCTCAACGGTTGCCGATCCGTATTCCAACAGTACATATAAACTCGGCAGATGCGGAAAAGTTTTCTTCGGCGGAGATGTTTATGTGAACATAGAAATGCCCAATGTCGGCGTATACAGATACAAGGCATTTTCAGCAGGTGAAGTTTACTATTTCGATGATGATGTTAAGCAAAATTCCGAAAGCGAAAACCAATACGGAATTGATTTGCTGAAATATTTTCTCGATTATTCGATAGCGACGAAGAAGTATTCGGATAATGTACTTACACGATTTGAAGATCTTATCCAAGTTTATTATCAGACTTCCGAGAACGCAGAACCGACTCAGTATGTAGTCGGAGACGGTAACGGAAATATCAAATCGGCAAAAATGCGGAAAATTGATGTCGAAAACAATTATAAAGATACATACAGTTCGATAATTCCGCCCGACCCGACAGACACATCTTCGCTGATGTGGGGTTAATGAACAAAAATAAAGAAGGAGGAGCGTTATGAAAAGTAATTTATTTGCCGCAAAGCGAACATTAGGCAGTAAAAAAGGTATGACCCTTGTCGAACTGTTGGTTTCGCTGACTTTGTTGATGCTTATTATACTTACTTTCACTCCGCTTTTTGTTCAAAATTTCAGAAATATCCGTACAGCAGGCGAGGTAACAAGCCAAAGTTATGAAAAGGCGAGTTTGCTTGAAAGACTTATTGCGAATAAGGGTAATAATGCTGCGGGATATGAAATATCGGTAAGCGATGTTCCGATTGAAATGTCAAAAGAAGGCGACGCTTCGACTTCGATTTCGTTCGGTGAAAACACCTCGGCGGGTGTCGTTAACGGAACGATTATCGCTTCAAACCCCTATTCGCTGAATTCTTATTCGACATTTTACACAAATGATAACACAAGCCGTATGCTTTGTTTCCCGAATACCCTTAACGATGACTTTTTAACGAAAAAAATCACGGTTGTTCCGAAAGGATTCAAATTTAACAGCGCAGCGGAAAACAAAAACGCCGATCAGTCCGGTTGGCATTTCAGAATAAGAGTTACGGACTCAAACGGAAATAAAAAAACTGTTGATAAACAGTATTATGATATTCAGTATAAAAAGGACGGCTCGGACACGGTAGCCGAATTTACGCTTAAAGGCGGAAACGATGTTATCTGTTTTGAAAATTCTCCGCTTTATATTGAGTACGGTCAGGGCGTTGCCGATTTGCAGTACAGCGTAAAAGTTGAAATCGGCGCACCGGAGATCATTTTTGTCGGTGAGCAGGCTTCCGACGGTGAATATTATTATTACACTACAAGCGGTGTAGATGTCGATTCCGGTAAACTCGACCTTATCGCAAAGAAAATGTCGGGCGATGCGGAACTTGTCTCGGCAATGAACGATGTCGAGTGGGTTGCCGAAGGAAAAGGCGATAACGGAAAAGGCGGCGTAAACGAATACGGTTATTATGTTATGGGCGGCGATGCCGGACAGATCAGACGCTTCTGGAAACAGAAAGATTATATTGCCGGAAGCGATTCGGAAAATTATTGCTGGGGCGGAGATAATGTAGTCAATTATTCAAGATATGCTTATCTTGATAAAGACGGAAACGCCAGTTCCGATTCTTATGAAACACTCAGCAAAACAAAAACAACTCAGGCGCAGTTTAAGTCGATTTTCCGTTCCGGACAGGAGATTGTCGAAGTTGACGGAGTTAAAGTCAATCAGCTGTTTAATTCGACAAAAGCCGTAACGGTAACGAACAACGGATACAAGGCTTTAAGTACAAACTATTTCACCGCAAATGTTACAGCGGCGGATTACAATAATTTCTTCTTAACCTTGGGTGTAGTAGCGAAAATCGAAAACAAATACGAATATTACGGTGCCGATCCCGATGCGAGCAAGAGTGAGTACAAAGAACTTACCTCGTGGCTTACCGGCGGTGATACTTATGCTTCGAAACTCAATGTTGAAGGCTATAAAGAAGCGACCGATTATGAGTATGCGGATGATACATCGCTTATTACCATAACTTCGGTAGGCGCTATTCAAATTAACTCAAGCAACAGTAACTATATCGAATCTCAGGGCAATACGGCTCTTAACAACAATGTTTATCCGACACAGTCATATACGCTTTATTGCGGATATATTCCCGCTGTAATCGACACATGGGCGCTTAAAAACAGAGCGTTTATGTCAGGTTATAACAATATCTACGGCCATGCGGCTACAATCGGTGCTGTTTTCGGAGATAACGGAAGTGTAGCGTCTTGGTACCCTGCGGGAAAATTCGGAGATATACATACTACATCGACGGCAATATCTACCTCGATTGTAAAAGATAAGTCGGAACTTTCTTACGAAAAACTGCTTAATTTTACAAGCCATAACAGTGCGGATAAGGATACGAAATATCCTTACACGGGAAAGAAGAACTCTACTTTCTATAAAGCGGGTCAAACCGTTGAAGGCGTAACGGCTGTCGGCCTTGCGCTTCCTGCGGAGGGCAACGAATACTATATTACCGCAAGCGAAGAAGTCGATGTATCAATCGGATACCTTTCTCATCCGTTTGCGATTTGTCTCGCAAACCCCGCATATCCCATAATTTCGGGTGCAACGGGTTCGGACTATTACTTCAAAAAGTATGTCGATGAAAGCGGTAAATACGACCACTCTTTCTATTCGTCAGGACTTCGTGATAATGTTACGATGCTTGATGTCGCAAGTTATCACGATGATATAACGGGCAACAATATCTCTATTGCCGTAGGATATTCGCTCGGTTATATATTCAACGACGCACATTATCAGAACCATCTCGGTCAGGTAATGAATACGGGTGTTGTATACATAAGATCGTCCGGCGACGGTGATGAAAAAGATACGGTAGGTTCGCTTGAATCGGGTAAAGGTTGGTCGATGAAGAAAGAAACCAATGTTTTCCATCAGTTCTACGGAATAGATCAGTATCAGGACGGAACGGGTACCGTTGCGGCACTCGGTTGGGACACCTATCATCACAGAGCATATTATAATATCTCGACCGATGATAACTCCGGCGGTGATGACAGTAAATATCCCGGCGGTTCCGATTCCGGCTCACCGATTGCGGTTGAAGGCGATGTGAACTTCGGAACAAACTCTCATCCGATGGCGCAGACCGAATGTACGACTGTCAGATGGGGCTTAACATGGGATGTTAAACCTCAGGTGATGTGGGGTACGAAAAACGGCTCAATGTTCAGTTGGAATTACGATTACGAAAATCCGAAGAATTCGAAGATAACATCGGTAACAAAAGAATTTGAAAGTTATCTTTGGGCTGACAGAATCGGAGAAACCAAACCGATTAAAAGCAGTGCAAACAAAAAATATCATTACGATTACACAAGCGTAAATGCAGGAACATCCGACGAATACGGCTTTATTTCCTGTATCGAATCCATAACGGATGTTGAATACGGTGATAATTACTGGGTTGTATGCGGTACGCAAAGCGGAAAAGCGCCGAGTCAGTATTGCGCAAGCAACAAGTGTTATTCGGGTAACGGTCAGGCGGCATCATATATCAATGTCAAATACTGTTATAACGATGAGAGTAATTTGTATGCATGGAAAGCGGTTGCCGTTTCACAGGCTACGAATGTAAACTTTATTTCGATTACTTATTCTCAAGGTGTATGGTACCTTACGGGATATGTCGATTCAAACGGTAACGGCGAAAACGATCTTAACGAAAAAGCGGTTATTTACTATTCGAAAGATCCGTCCGATGCAAATGCGTGGAAATTGGCAAGAACACAGCGTAAGGACGGCTCGTACAACAGTACAAGTGCAACCGCACTCTATTTTGACACAAGCGGAAATAAAAAAGAAATTGATTTGACAGGCGTTAATGCAATGGCAAGTCAGGGCTAATTTTACGGCGAAAGGGGCGCAAACGGTGTTTAAGTTGTTGAAAAAAGTCAAACATAATAAAAAAGGGTTTACTTTGGTTGAACTGATGACAACGGTTGCGCTTATGTCGATCGTTATTATCTTGATCGGTCAGCTTTCGGCTTCGATTTATAAAAAATATGAAGTGGTTGAGCGTCAGTTCGCTTTACAGTCTCAAATTGAATATGTAGCGGCTCAATTCCAGAAGGATGCATATAACTGTTCGCTTGCGACGGCGACAAATGTTGACTTGTTTTACGAAGATCCGAGCAATGTGGCGCTTACAAAAAAACTTTCATCATGCTCCGAACTCGGAACATTTACGGAAAATTCAGACGGAACTTTGACTTTCGAAAACGGTACGGATCTTTATACTTACTATTTTACTTATAACGGATATTTTTATTCACTTGCACCCGAAAGGTCAACTGATGACAACGGAAATTATGTTAAGACCGAAAATAGAGTTGCTCGGAAATTTACTCATGTTTTCGATGACGAGTATAAAATGGATGTAAGTTTCAGTGTGGGACTCGACGCTTTTGAACTTGATGCAGATACTAAGCAGGAAGCGGAAAAGCCGACAAATGTCGACGGAACTTCCATATCGCACAATTATCTTGATAACGGAATAACCGTTACGATTTCATCGGATAAAGAATATCTTCCTGCGAATTATGTACTTAACACATCTTTTTCTTTTGACAATATGGCGACTAAAGGACAAAAGGTTAATGTTAACAGCGCTGATGGGGATTATTTGACAAGTTCGTATACTGCCGGCTGGGATGCGGGAACGAACGCAATCGGGTATCCGTCGGAATCCGTAAAACAGAGCGGGGTTGCTTACCCTAATATTACAAAGACCGCAAATGTAATCAGATTTATTTCCTATACTGATTCGCTTTCGGGAAGTCTCGGTACCGATACCGGAGGAACGGGGGCAAACTTTACCTGCGGAACAAGATTTCTTATGGCAGGAAGCGATTTGGAATATGCTGTTGTGGATACTTTGAGAAATTTCAGAGACAATACACTTCGAGGAACCGCTATCGGAGAGTTTATAATTGACAGATATTATAATGTTTGGTCTCCTGCGATAATCGGATTGGGAACAAAGAGCGAAACTTTCAAATCTGCCGCAAGAACGGTTGTTACCGATGCGGCATATCTTGTAGCAATGAGCGAAAAGTAAAAATAAATATAAAAAACAGCAACTTTTATAAAAAAATGTGAAAAATTTACAAAAAAGTCTTTACAAATGAAAAAAAGTGGTATACAATACAAATACAGGTTACGGAAAATTCCCGTTTAACCGAAAAATTTTCTTAAAAGGGGAAAATAATTATGAGAAAACTTATGAGTAAAAAAGGCTTTACACTTGTTGAGTTAATGATCGTTGTTGTTATTATGGGTATTCTCGTTGCAGTTGCAGTTCCGGTTTACGGCGCTGTTACAAAGAACGCTGAAAAGAAATCCTGTGATTCAAACATCAGAATCATTAAAGAAAATCTTTCATCTTATCAGATGACAGGCGGCGCAGACGGTGGCCAGCTTACATGGACACAGATGGGAACAGCAAACGGAAATGAAACATTCCTTGCTTTGTTTGACGGCGGCGAACTTCCCGTATGTCCTACCGATCAGTCAGCTTATGTATTTGATGTTAGCCAGGCTAACGGATATGCAGTTTACTGCGGTTCCTCTGATGAAGATGCAGCTAACCACAGCCATAAAGCATCATAAGAGCAGAACATAATAATAGAGGGCAAGACTTGTCTTGCCCTTTGTTTTTTGCTATAATGAAATCGGTGATAAATATGAAAAAGTCCTTTAATAAAATATTGATTTGGTGTTTCGTTTCTTCGGTTGCGGCGGTAGGATTATTTTTACTTATAATGGCTGTTGCGGGTGTATATCCGTTCGGTTCGCTTTCCGTTGCTAAGAGTGATGCGATTTACCAGTATATTCCTTTTTTTAGCGAGTTTTCGCAAAGAATAAAGGAAGGAGCATCGTTGCTTTATTCCTGGAATAACGGCGGACAGAATTTTTTGGGTACGGTTTGTTACTATTTGGTCAATCCGTTTAATCTTGTCTGCGTTTTCTTCGGAAAAGATAATACGCTTTCGGCTTATTTGACGGTAATAATCTTAAACACCTGTGCAATCGCTTTTTCCATGGCTTATTATCTTCAAAAGCATTTCAACAAGAGCGGAATACACACGGTGTTGTTTTCCCTTTTATATACTTTCAGCGGATTTTATATTGCCTATTATTATAATACAATGTGGCTTATGGCACTTATTTGCCTTCCGATTATTGCTTTGGGAATAGAAAAAATAACCGAAGGAAAATCGGCTTTTACATATTTGGCGGCGCTTACGGTTTGCATTGTTTCAAACTTCTATCTCGGCTATATGATATGTATATTCTCGGTTTTGTACTTTTTTGTTTGCCTTTTCTCGCAGGATATAAACTCCAAAGACGACGAAAACCGTGTTGCACTTTCCTCTGTGCTGATGAAATTTGCCGGTTCGTCTCTTTTAAGCGGGTTGCTTTCCGCAATAACGCTTATTCCGATAATATACTGCCTTTCGGGAGCGTATGTAAAAAATGTATTCAATGATGACGGCGGTTTGTTTTTCGGTCTCGGTGAATTTTTAAGAGTTCATCTTCCCGGAATAATTCCCAATGAAATTTTACCCACGGCATCAACATATCCGCCGGTTATGTTAGGCTCTTTTGCGCTTTTACTTTTGCCGATGTATGCCTTTACGAAGAAAATATCAAAAAACGAAAAGGCTTCTCACATAATACTTGCTGTTTTGCTTGCGTTTTCGTTTGCTGTACCTAAAGTTTATTATCTTTGGCACGGAATGAGCGCTCCTGCCGGATTGCCGTACAGATTTGCGTTTATTTATCTGTTTGTTTTGGTTAAATTGGCTTACTGTGTGTTTGAAAACATAAAAGATGCCGGTAAACTCACAACTGTTATATCTGCCGTTGCGGTCGGTGCGGTTTATGTTTATTCGTTTGCGACTTTAGATGAAACATATTCACGGCAATTACTGATCGGAGCCGTTACATCTTTTGTTTCGTTTGTTTTAATAGCGATAGCGGTTTTTGTAAAGAAATCAAAAGTACAGTTGATTTCTGCACTGGCGCTTGCGGTTACGGTTGCCGAGATTTCACTGACTTGTTCCGGTGTGTTTGCGGCTGTACCGAAAGATGATTTGTACAAAGAAAGCGAAAACGCCCTTCAAGCTTCCGAGATTATATCGAAAGACTCCGATGCCGAGTTTATAAGAAGTGAATTTGCCGATACAAAGAACATTATGCTTGACGGGAAAAAAGGTTACTCTCTTAACAGCGGAAGCATATATTCGTTAAACGGAATTTCGTCGTTTTCTTCTCTTGTTGACAGCGATTATGCAATGATGCAATTCGATATGGGATTAGCGGGTAATATGGGCAATGCTTATGCATATACCGCCCAAACCCCGATTTACAACACGCTTTTCGCAATGGATTATGTTATTGACAATGCCAACGCACTCGAAAGCAATCCGTATTACGAATATGTAGGTTCGACAGATGATTATGAAGTTTATAAAACCGTGAAGTCCGCAAACTTCGGAATTCTTGCTAACAGTGAAGTTAAACAGTGGGACGGTTACAACTCGAACCCGTTAAATTCTCAAAATACATTTTGGGAAAGTATAACAGGCGTAAAAGATACAATCACACTTATTGAGCCCGATGAAATAAAAGCGGTTGACTGTGAATTTGTTTCACAAAGCGAACTTAAAGCGGCTGCGGGAGACGAAGGCGAAGTACATATTCATTCCCACGGAGAAGAGTCTTCGTCAACTACTCAAAATGTATACGATTTGCTTGATAGCATCACGGGACTTTATGCTTATAACATCAATTCTTCCGATTACAGCATTGAAATATCGTTCACAAGTGAGAAAACACAAAATGTTTATCTTGTTGCGCAAAGCGGAATTGCAGACAATGTAACGGTTAGAAAAAGCACAGACGGAAATACGAATACCTTCGGTTTTGAAAGCAAGAGAATAATTGACATCGGTGTTTGCCAAGCCGGTGAAACCGTTGATTTGATATTTAAGGCTTATGAGGGATTCGATATGAATTCTTTAGATGATTCTTCCGAAGTGAGCGACAGTCTTATGTGTGTTATCGGAGCGCTTGATAGCGAAGCGTTTGAAAAAAGCGAGCAAGCACTCGGTTCTAACGGCGTATTG
The DNA here is from genome assembly GCA_964527585.1 of uncultured Eubacteriales bacterium. GTDB lineage: Bacteria > Bacillota > Clostridia > Oscillospirales > Acutalibacteraceae > Fimenecus. Next base: position 25,135 of record CAZGPE010000007.1, on the reverse strand, counting down.
ACAATGACTTCATTTGAAGAAGATAAAATGAGCTTTAGCGCAACCGTTAATAAAGACAGTGTGTGCCTTATGCCGATGGCCTATGATGAAGGTTGGAGCGTAACGGTTGACGGTGAAGAAGTTGAACTTTATGAACACAGCAGTCATATTTTAATGTTTGATTTGACACAGGGTGAGCATCAAATAGAAATGAAATATTTTCCGCAAGGACTTAAAGAAGGTATTTTTGTTTCGGTATGTTCGCTTTTGATTCTTGCGCTTGTGATATTGTTGATTAAAGTTCGAAAAATGAAAGACTCGCTACCCGAAAAAGAAAACACCAAACCCGAAAAGGATGATTGATTATGAATTATGAAGCGTTTTTAATTGCGATGAGAATATATTTTTCGGTATGTGTTTTTATAGTCGGAATTTGTATCGGAAGTTTTTTGAATGTTTTGATTTACAGAATTCCGATCGGTATGGACTTTAAGAAAGGGTCTTCGATTTGTACGACTTGCAAACATCCGCTGAAATGGTACGATCTTTTCCCTCTTTTCAGTTGGCTGTTTCTGGGTGGAAAATGCCGCTACTGTAAGGCGAAAATTTCACCGATTTATCCGATTGTCGAAAGTATAACAGGCGCTATGTTTGTTCTCTCGTTTGCGTTCGGATGCGGGTTTGAGTTCAAACTCAGCCTTCTGGGATATTGTATGATTTCATCGGCATTGGTTGTGATATTCTGCATTGATTGGAAGAATATGTTTATTCCCGATTCTATGTGGATTACGGTTTTGCTCGGCGGAATTGTATTATACATAAACGATGTGATTGAACATGGCTTTGTTAAAAGCGAACTCATAAGCAGAATTGTAGGATTTTTCCTTGTCAGTGGACTGTTTTTACTTATATCGTATCTCAAACCCGATTCAATGGGCGGCGGAGATATAAAACTTATGGCTGCAGCCGGATTTGCACTCGGATGGAAAAAGGTATTGTTTTCACTTATGATTGCCGGCTTTGTCGGTACGCTTTATTTGATATTTTCCAATACTCTCAAAAAGGAAAATATGAAAAAAGAAGTCCCGTTCGGGCCTCATCTTTCGGTAGGAATTTTTACGGCAATGCTTTTCGGAGATATGATTATAAACTGGTATACGGGATTGTGGAAATAAAAGAAATAAAAGCAGGAGTTAAACTCCTGCTTTTTGTTTGCTATATTTACTGCGATATGGTAAAATTAAAAGAAGAAATGAGGTGGCTCTATGCCGAAAAATACAAATGCCTGTCCGCTTTATAAAAAATGCGGCGGTTGTCAGCTTCAAAATTTGTCTTATGAGCAACAACTGAAATTTAAGCAGGTTAAAGTTATAAAACTTCTCGGTTCTTACTGCCATGTTGATGAGATAATCGGTATGGATAAGCCTTATAATTACAGAAATAAAGTACAGGCGGCTTTTTGTAATGACAGACGGGGGAATATTATTTCCGGTGTTTATCAATCATCCTCTCATAAGGTAGTGGCGGTTGAAAAATGTATGCTTGAAGACGAAAAAGCCGATGAAATAATCGCAACCGTTCGAAAACTTCTTAAAAGTTTTAAGTTCAAAGCGTATAACGAAGACACGAGGCAGGGATTTTTGCGTCATGTTCTTGTAAAGCGTGGGTTTAAGAGCGGACAGATAATGGTCGTTCTCGTAACGGGAACGGCGGAATTTCCGAAAAAACGGTCGTTTGTTAACGCTCTTTTAAGCAGACATCCGGAAATAACGACAATCGTATGGAATTATAATCCCAAGAAAACAAGTCTTGTACTCGGTGAAAAAGAAGAAGTCCTTTTCGGAAGCGGAAAAATCGAAGAACAACTCGGAAAATTTACTTTCAGAATATCGCCGAAAGCGTTTTATCAGATAAATCCCGTTCAAACACAGGTTCTTTATAATAAGGCAATTGAGTTTGCCGACCTTAAAGGAGAAGAAACGGTTATTGATGCGTATTGCGGAACGGGAACAATCGGAATTTTCGCTTCCGATTTTGCCAAGCAGGTTATCGGCGTCGAACTTAATCCCGATGCGATAAAAGATGCAAAAGAAAACGCAAAACTGAACAAGGTGAAGAATATCCGATTTTATAACGCCGATGCCGGAGAGTTTATGGTCGAAGCGGCAAAGGCGGGAGAAAAAGTCGATGTTGTTATAATGGATCCTCCCAGAAGCGGTTCAAGTAAGGAATTTTTGTCAAGTTTGGTAACGCTTTCTCCGGAAAAAGCGGTATATATTTCATGTAATCCGGAGACACAAAAGAGAGATTTGGCATATCTTGTAAAAAACGGATATAAAGTTAAGAAAATTCAACCGGTTGATATGTTCCCGCATACACTCCATGTGGAGACAGTTGTTCAGTTGGTTAGAAAATAATTTAATTTGAGAGGGTAATATGAGCGAAAAAGAAAGAATGGAAAAAGGACTTATTTACGATGCAACTGCTGAGGAAATAATGTCCGAGCAGGCAAAATATCTTGAAAATATGTATAAATACAATCAAACTTCACCTATGCAAATGAAAGAAAGAGAATCGCTTATTAAAAAAATGTTCGGAAGCGTCGGAGAAGGGTGTTACATAGAACCGCCCGTTCATGCAAATTGGGGCGGAAAGAATGTTCATATGGGAAATTATGTTTATGCGAATTTTAATTTGACACTTGTCGATGACGGAAATATATTTATCGGAGATAATGTTATGTTCGGGCCGAATGTAACCGTTGCGACAGCATCCCATCCGATTATTCCCGAACTTCGAAAAAGAGGTATGCAATTTAACAAGGATGTTCATATCGGGAAAAATGTTTGGATAGGTGCGGGAGCGGTTATTGTTCCCGGTGTTACGATCGGGGATAACAGTGTTATCGGTGCAGGAAGTGTTGTTACAAAAGATATTCCCGCAAATTCGGTTGCATACGGAACACCGTGCAAAGTTGTCAGAGAAATCGGCGAACATGACAGGGAATACTTTTATAAAGAAGAAAGAATAGATTGGGAAAATCTTTAAGGAGAACGCAAAAAATGGAAAAAAGTTTTCGAAAAACAAAATGGCGTCCGGCGGATTATTTTCTTGCGGCGGCAATAGTTATTATTCCCGTGCTGATGACTTTTCAGGGATATGACCTTGACGACACGGGAACACATATTTATTCCGCTATGCAATTGTTTAATCCCGAAGTGCAAACTACGAGTCAGGCGTTTTATTCGAACTTGATAACATTTGTTTTTTATAAGATATTTTCGGGATTCGGATTGGTGTCTGTATTTTTACTTAACACTTTTATCTATATATTATCGTCGTTTATTGCCGTTAATATATTAAAAGACTGTATGCCGAGGACTTATGCACTGGCAGGAGCGTTGGTTTCGTGTATAATCGAGATGAAATTTATTCATGTCGTCAGTTATAATACATATACCGTATTTTTCTTTATGATTTGCTGTTGGCTTTTATATTACGCTACCGTTAAAAAGGAAAATATTTATTTCCTGTTTTGCGGAATTGTAAGCGGAATGAGTGTGTTTGTAAGATTGCCGAATTTACTGATATGTTTGCTTTTTGCGGCATTTGTATATTGGGCGATTGTCAATTCGATGAAACTTATTCCGTTTATTAAGAAGACTGTTCTTTATGTTTTCGGTTTTGCGGTTTCGGTTGTGGGAACGGTTGTGCTTATAAAAGCAATCAATAAGTTTTTTAATGCAAATATACTTCTTCTCGGAGTGTTTTCGTCAATGGACAGAGGAGTTTCGTATTCGTTTACGGAACTGTTGGAAATTTATTTGACTACGGCTTTTGAAGCGCTGGGAAGTATATGGTATATTTTTATGCCTATCATACTGTGCGTTTGCGATATGCTTTGCAGCAGGATGAAAAAATCGTTTGTCCGTCCGATTTCGCATTTTGTTTGCTGTGCGGCGGAAGTATTGTTTTTGGTTATATTTGCCGTGGACGGTGTGCACCGTAATTTGCTTCCGGTTTTCTGTTGGATTGTCTTGTTGATAACATTTATTGTTGCAAATTCTCAAAAGCATTTTTCACCGAAAACCGCTATGCTGTCGCTTTATGCGGTAATAATAAGCGTAGTTACTTTTGCCGGCTCCAATACGGGAATAACTCATGCAAATCTGTGTCTTTGCTTGGCGATGCCTCTTTGTATTTGGGCGGTATCGAAATTCCTGAAATCTTTTGAAACGGATTTGTGGTCAAAAGTTGCACGCCGAATTTTAGCTGTAGGATTGTGTGCGGTATTTGTATATAATTATATGTGGCTTAACACGGCTTATTTTGAGCCGACAGACAGAACGGAAATTGTCTATCAGGTTGATAACGAAAAACTCAAGGGACTATATACTTCACGCTTTAAGGCCGAATATGCGCAGACTGCAACGGCGGTTCTTTCAGAACTCGATAACAAGTATATAATTGTGTATCCGGGATATGATATGATTTATTATCTTTCGGATAAATTGCCTTACACTCAGCAGACGGGCATATTTTTTAACTCATATTCAAAAGAAAAACTTTACGGCGATTTACATTCGAACCCCGATAAAGAACTGCCCGTTGTTTTCTTTTCGAAATCAAATCCGTATGATAATTCCGGTACGGCATTTTTCACACCGGATGAAAAACAGCAGTTAATTGTTGATTTTATGGATGAACACGGCTATACTGTTTATTACAGTGATGATTATATGGAAATTTATACACCTACAGAATAAGGAGAAATATTATGCTTAAACATATTGTAATGTGGAAATTTACAGACGGAATGGGAAATTCAAAAAGCGAAAATGTTGAAATCGCAAAGAAAAGTTTAGAAGCACTTCCCGATCTTGTTCCGACATTGAAAAAAATTACTTTTATTAAAAATGAGGTAGAATGTGATCGGAATTTTGATGCGTTACTGATAGTTGAAACCGAAAATGAAGCGGATCTTGAAGCGTATAAAGTTCATCCCGAACATAAAAAGGTAGCGGCTTTTATAAAAGAAGTAACTGTAAACAGAGGCGCTGTTGATTTTATGACAAATTAAACAAATAAAAAAAGATGGCATACGCCATCTTTTTTTATTTAAGTTAATGATTTTTATTCCCAAAATTTAAGAAACGAGTTTTTCTTTTCGCTGTTTTCATCTTCAATCGGTGCAACCAATTTGTTGATGAGAGCGTTGTATTCTTCTTCGCTCATTTCTTCTTTTTTCGAATATGCATCGGCTAAAACCTCAACCGCTTCATCATCGGCTTTTTTGGTTTGATAAAGACCTGCGGCAACCCAACCACCGATACAAACCAAAAGCGCAAGAATTGCAGGTGTGGGAAGCGGACGGGGCGTTGAAGAACCGTTTGCCGCAAACACCGAAACTGCATTTATAAAAAGAAGAGATTCACAAATGATTGCCGAAGATAAGATCTTACCGTGTTTTTTCATATAAATACCCCTTTGCTTTATGATATTTTTATTTTACGAAAAATATCAATATATGTCAATGTAATTATGACTGCTGACGGATTTCCGACAATTCGTTTTCAATGAATTCATCCATAGTCGGCTGTTCTTTAAGTTGCTTTTTGAAACTTTTGCTTGTTATTATATTGATTACAACATTTGCAAAGAAAAGTGCAATTCCGATTGCATAGCCCCACCAAACAACAGAGCCGGAGAAAACTTCAATTCCGTTAGATGTTGCGTTTGTGATTGCTGTTGAAAGAAGAACTCCGGAAGCAATCCAGCCTAATGTCGCTACAATATTAAGAAAAGTGTTTATTCCTGCTTTAAGTGAAATCGAAGCGATAAGAACTACAAAGAAATTAAGAACACCGGCAACGACCGCTACTGCGGCTGCAATTATCGAAAGCATCAGGAATTTGAAAGTCGAACCCAATGCGGTACCGCCCATAAGAGAAAAGGCGCCCATAAAATCAAGTTTTGTTATGTAGTTAAGAATAAGAGTAAGAAAAGATACGGCAGAAGTCTCTTCGTAAAACGGAAGAACAAGCTTCATATTGGCAAGCGGAACAACAAGAGCAACCAACGGCAAAAGGGTGAACACAAGCCTGATTATTCTGAAAGGATTGCCGATAGCACCGCTTTTGAAATTGTTAAGTTTATAATGGAATTTCGCAAAAGCATATTCCGCTTTATCGGCATCTTCTTCAAGACGGGCTTCCCAGTTGTAGTTGGGGATATTCGCACCGCAGTTTTTACATTCGGCACGGAAGTCGTACCATCTCAATTTTTTATTGCAATTAGGACATTTTGCCATATTAAATCACCTTTATGAATTATTTTTTCTTAAATCTGATGACATTCCATGAGAACGGCTTAATATGTATGTCGCATTTTTTACCGTCTGTAACAGGAAGAGCCGCATTTACGGGTTTTACGGGGCAGGAAACGAAGTTATTGCCGTCGGTTGCGGAATATCCTGCCATTTCAATATGTTCAACGGCTTCAAAGCCTTCTGTATCAAGGAGATTTACGGTTAGTTCGTAGTCTTCTTTTTGGCATCTGTTTACGGCGAAGACAGTTATTTCATCTTCCGTATCGTTAACAGTTGCGATACAGTCCATATCGGGAACATCGGTAAATTCTTTGGTATCGTGCTTGTCGCAAGTAACATTTGAAAGAAGAACCGATCCTCTTGCATAGTTGGACATATGCATAAACGGATAGAAAATTGTCTGCTCGAAAACACCGCCGCCGTTTTGTGTCATAATCGGGGCTATAACATTTACAAGCTGAGCAAGGCATCCGATTTTTACACGGTCGGCATGTTTTACAAGTGTCATAAGCATAAGACCTACAAGCAGTGCATCTTCGAAGTTGTAGTAATCTTCGAGTTGATGCGGAGCCATTGACCATCTGTCGACATGATCTCCGTTTGAGTGATACCATACATTCCACTCATCAAAAGAAAGATTGATTTGCTTCTTTGAATGTTTTTTACCTTTTACGGTATCGCAGATACAGATAACGGTTTTTATAAACTCGTCCATCGCCATACTTTTTGCAAGGAAACTGTCTGTATCACCGAGTTTGTTGTCGTAATACTGATGAAGAGAAACATAGTCGACTTTATCGTAAGCAAGATCGAGGGTCTGAAGTTCCCAATCACCGAAAGTTTTCATTCCGAGGTTTGAACTTCCGCTGAGAACGAGTTCAATATCCGGATCAACCCATTTCATAACCTTTGCGGCTTCCGAAGCGGTTCTTCCGTATTCGTATGCGGTTTTATGGCCGATTTGCCAATCGCCGTCCATTTCGTTTCCGAGGCACCAGAGTTTAATATTATGAGGTTCCTTAACTCCGTGTTTTATACGCAAATCACTGTAATATGATCCACTCGGATGGTTACAGTATTCAACAAGATTTCTTGCTTCTTCCGGTCCACGCAAGCCGAGATTTACTGCCATCATACAACTTGTATCGGCCTTTTTGCACCATTTCATAAATTCGTTGGTTCCGAAAGTGTTAGGTTCGGTAACGCCCCAAGCAAGTTCAAGGCGCTTCGGTCTGTTTTCAACAGGGCCTACACCGTCTTCCCAATTGTATCCCGAAACAAAGTTTCCGCCGGGATAACGGACAACCGGTACATTAAGTTTTTTAACTTCCTCGATTACATCTTTACGAAAACCGTCTTCGTCCGCAAGGGGATGAGTCGGCTCAAATATACCGCCGTATACCGCTCTTCCGAGATGTTCGATAAAAGAGCCGTATATACGGGGGTCGATTTTACCTGTTTTGAATTCGCTTACAAGCGAAATTTTTGCTTTTTTCATATATGCTCCTAAATATGTGATTAAATTATTGTATCATATATTACCGATGTTTTCAAGATTACTTTGTTTCTGATTCATCGGTTTGCGCCGCATTGAAAATAAAGTTGTTAAGTATGGTTTGGTTCTTTTCAAGATTTATCGCAAGTACGGATTGGCCGTTCTTTTTAGCGCTTGACCAAGTGCCTTCGGCGGGAATTTGCTGTTGTGCGATGGAATAGGTGATGTATTTCGGAGCGCTTAATCCGAGTTGCATCAATTCATCGGAACTTAAATCGGTTTTTACCATCGGCACGATTTCGTCAATCATTGAAACAACAGCCGTCGGATTTTCTTTTGCTTTTGATATGATTGCCGAGATAACTTTTCTTTGCCGCTTAGTTCTCATAAAATCGCTGTCGAGATAGCGTATTCTCGAATACCAAAGTGCTTGGGCGCCTGTAAGATGAACGGAGTCTCCGCTTTTGATTTCTTCGGGGAAAGCGGCTTCTTCGGTAGGCGTCATATGATCTTTGCTGTTGATATACTTGGCTTCTTTCTCGGTTATTTCGACATCAATTCCGCCTAAAGAGTCGATTATCGTAATAAACATATCGAAGTTAACAAGCATATAGTTGTCTATGTCGATTTTATAATTATATTCCAAAGTGTCAACGAGAAGTTGAGTTCCGCCACGGCTTTGAGCGGCATTGAGTTTTGCCCATTTGTATCCGGGAATTTCAATGTAAGTGTCTCTGAGAAACGAAGTGAGTTTAAGTTGTTTGTTTTTTGAGTCGATCGACAAAAGCATCATTGTGTCCGAACGGGTTTGCTCTTCGGATTCGCCTTCTCTGGCATCAACTCCGACAAGAAGTATGTTTTTAATATCTTTATCGCTTTTAAGCTCGGAAGAGTTTATATACTTGTTTGTATCAAGCGGAGAATAATTTACTTTCTTTGTCAGCGATTTTGCATATCCCAATCCAGCGGCGCCTATACCGATAACGGCAATCACAATAACAAGTAAAACCGCAAGAATGATTTTACTCTTAGAGGATTTCTTTTTGCCTTTTTTTCTTGATTTCGGATGCTTGTCCGAAGAAATGTCGTCAATTACATCTTCGTAAATTCTCTCTTGGGAAATGCGTCTTGCCCGTTGCTGAGAAGCGTTGGAATAGTTGTAAGAATAAGGCTTTTTCTCGACTTTCGTCGGAATACGGCGTTCATTTTGAGACGGAGTGCTTGAAGAACTTATGTCTGAAAAATATTCGTCCGCAAAATCATCGTATACAGAATTCGAATTATCGGTTCTGCCGCTGAAAATGTCTTCGAATTCATCTTCGAAAGATGACCGGCTGCTTATATCTATGTCGTTTTCGCTGCTTATATCGTCAAATGCGTTAGGGTCGAATTTGAAATCTTTAGGATCCATTTCAACATCTCCTTTTTAATGCTTATAACATATTATTTTAACTGATTTAATACCTTTAGACAATATGTTTTCACAAAAAAAACCGACAAAATATTATATAAGTCAATTCTTATTAAAAATATCTTGAAACAGTAATCAAAAGAGTGTATAATCGGTCTTAGATTTTTCTAAGGAGCAAAGTATGCTGGGTAAATATGTCAGAGTGAGGGTTACTGTACCCATGGGCGCTTATGACGAAAAAACGGCTACTGTTTTCAGACTTAATTACGGCTCTGTTGAAAGCGGACTTGATCCGAGAACGCCTGTAAAAGGTGCATATATAATGGGAGTAACTCATCCTGTGAGAAATTTTGAGGGAAGAGTTGTCGCCGTAATTAAAACGAAGGACAGACAAGGTGTTTTTATCGTTGTGTCCCCGAAAAGTAAAAAATATATCGTTCACGATATAAAAAATGCCGTATCTTTTATGTATAAGGACGGAACATATACAATAGAATGTTTGTATGAGCGCTCCTGCGGAGCCGTGGTTTTCAGAATGATTAACGGTGAACGCAGATTCTTGCTTATAAAAAACAAAAGAAGTTGTCATTGGGGATTTCCGAAAGGGCATATCGAAGCGGGTGAAACCGATGAAGATACCGCCAAAAGAGAAGTTCTCGAAGAAACGGGAATTCATATAAAAATATTTCCTGAATTCAAATACAAATCCGAATATACAATAAGAGGAAAAATCGAAAAAGCGGTTTTGATTTTTCTTGCCACTACCGATGATATACAAACGGTTATTCAACCCGAAGAAATCGAGGATTATATATGGCTTGCTTACGATAACGCTTTAGCTACATTGAACTATCCCAACGATAAGGAAATTCTCGGTCTTGCGCAAAAATATATAGAAAAGAATAAGATTTAAGGAGAAAAATTATGGCTGAAACACTTGCTCAATTTTTTGTTGATCTTTTTCAGGATAAAATTCCGCCGGAACTTACGATTTTCATCGTGTCCTTATTGCCGATACTTGAACTTCGTGGCGGAATGATAGCGGCACGGTTGCTTAAAGTAAGTTTTCTGAGAGCGTTTTTAATATGTTATCTCGGAAATATGCTTCCCATACCGTTTATTATTCTTTTCATTAAAAAGATTTTTGAGTTTTTACGGAGATTTCCGTTCTTTGAAAAAATTATAACAAAGCTTGAGGCGAAAACCGAGAGAAACAAAGAAAAAGTTTTAAGATACAAGTCGTGGGGGTTGCTTATTTTTGTTGCAATACCTCTTCCGGGAACGGGCGGTTGGACAGGCGCATTGATGGCGGCTTTGCTCAATATTGATTTTAAGCGTTCTTTACCGATAATCGCATTGGGCGTGTTTATCGCAGGACTTATAATGTCTTTTGTAACTTACGGCATTTTCGCAATGTAAAATTAATATTTTTTAAGGGAGAGATTTACTCGGATAAATCTCTCCCTTTTATTTAAGCAAAACTGTGCAAAATACATATAATTATAATATTGACAAGATTAAAACTGTACAATATAATGAAAGTGTATATTATATACAAAGCAAGATGCAAAAAACGAATTTTTTGTTTTTGAATTTTTTTGAGGAGATGAAATTATGAAAAAACTGATTTGTGTGTTGTTATCAATTTTACTGTTGCTTGGATTTACCGCTTGCGGTAATAAAGGTGCAATGAATACGGACTATACTTTCGAAAAACCCGAAGCATACGAGTCTGTAATACTGATTACCATCAATCCGCAATTCAGACTTTATCTCGATTCTTCGAATAATGTTATAGCGGTTGAAGCTGTTAACGATGACGCTAAAAGCATTATAGATGATATTTCGGTGCAAACGGGAAATATGGACGCCGTTATGGAAAGTTTGATAACCGCCGTTGATAAAGGCGGATTTGTTAAGGACAGCGAAACAACTGAGGTAAAAATCGAAGTCGTTGAGGTGCAAAACGAAAATGTGAACACGGAAGTTGTGTTGAGCGAAGCAAAAGATACTGCCGATGCGGGCTTTGAAAAAATCGAAGTTCAGGCAAATATAACCACTTCGGTTGCCGAGGATGTAACGGTGGAAGCGGTTACACAAACAGAAACCGTATCAGAATCCGCAACTCAGGAAGAAACTTCTGCCGCTGTGCAGACAACCAAAAAGCCGACCCATACACATTCGTTTTCAAATGCAACCTGTACAGAACCTAAGAAGTGTTCTTGCGGTGCTACCGAAGGTTCGGCATTAGGTCATAATTATCAAAACGGTAAATGTACCCGCTGTTCAGCGACCGATCCGAATTATGTTCCCGCATATACTTCCGTTTCTCAGAAGAACGGTACTTGGAAGGCAGGCGTTCTCGGAAGCGACAAATGTTATTACAGAATTTCTCTTATTGTTTACGGTTCAACCAAACAGTGCGGTGCCGAAATCGGAGATCCGTTTAGCGAATTACCCGAAGATATGCAGGAAGAAGTGAGGAATTCTTCGGATTATGCCGTAATTAACGGTACGGAGTTTTATTTCGGAAAGGGAGACGGCGAAGGGCTTACATCATTTAGCGAAAGCAATAACACTGTTACTCTTACCGACGGAAGCGGAAACAAACTTGTCCTCAATCGCACAGGAGAAAATACTTTAGTTGTTAAAGAATGTAACGCAAAATTTGCGTCTACTGTTAAAATCCCTGTCGGAACGGTATTTACATTTGCAAGTTAAAACAGCAAAATAAAAACGGAGCAGTCTTTTCAGACTGCTCCGAAATTTTTTGACTTTATCAGTCTTTATATCCTTTTTTCTTAAGGAGATTGTAAATTCTGTCTGCGGGATCAAGCAATCCGCTGATCGACATATCGTGGTTGAGTGTGTCAATAATGTATGAAACATATTTTGACATATCAACTTCGCAGAACCATTCACGCTCAAGCAATTCAGGTGTTCTGTAAACGAGGTTGGTTGTGAATACTTTTGTAAACAAACCTTTTTCATAGAATTCGTCGAATTTATCGAGACCTTCACAGAAGAGACCGAAAGCAGAGAAAATGAATATTCTCTTAGCGCCGAGTTCTTTCAATTTTGTTGCAACTTCAAGCATTGATTCGCCCGAAGAAATCATATCGTCAACGATCATAACATCTTTGCCTTCGACATTTGTGCCGAGGAATTCGTGAGCGACAATGGGATTTCTTCCGTTAACGACTTTTGTATAGTCTCTGCGTTTGTAGAACATACCCAAATCAAGTCCCAGAACGGTTGCATAGTAAATGCATCTTCCCATTCCGCCTTCGTCGGGAGAGATAACCATCATATGATCACTGTCGAGTTTAAGATCGTCAACATGGTTGACAAGTGCTTTAATCATCTGATAAACCGGAGATACATTTTCAAATCCCTTAAGCGGAATAGCGTTTTGTACTCTGGGATCGTGTGCGTCGAAAGTGATGATGTTGTCAACACCCATAGTGTTGCAAAGTTCCTGCAAAGCCAAAGCACAGTCGAGAGATTCTCTTGTTGAACGCTTATGCTGTCTGCCTTCATAAAGCATAGGCATAATTACCGTAATTCTGTGAGCTTTACCTCCGATTGCGGAAATCGCTCTTTTAAGGTTTGCATAATGTTCATCGGGGCTCATGGGAACGGTTTGGCCGTAAATTTTGTATGTCAATCCGTAATTGAACATATCGGCAACGATGAAAATATCGTAACCACGAACCGACTCGAAAAGTGTACCTTTACCTTCACCGGTTCCGAAACGGGGGAAGGAAGCGTTAATAATATAAGAGTCTTTTTCATAACCTGCGAAAGCAATGCTGTTTTTGTGTTCGGATTGCTTTTGCGCACGCCATTTTACAATGTAACGGTCAATTTTTTCAGCAAGTTCCTCACAACCCGGTAAAGCGATAATACCTAAAGGTCCGTAAGGGATGTTGGTGAATTCTTCGGTGTAATCCGGCATTTTAATATCCTCCTGCATAACGACATTTTTTTACAATAATATTCTACTATATTTCAGCGAAATATAAAAGGCATTTTTGATTATTTTTTTATATTCAGTCAAATGCATAATCAATTGTTATGACACAGAAAAATCTTTCGTCTATTTTGCTTAACTTTTCGCTGATTAAAGATATAATTTCTTCTTCGCTTCTCTTTTCTTCGTAATTTAATACAACATCGAAAATTAAATTGGTGTGGGTTTGACCGTCGACTACTCGGAAATCGTGAATCGAAAAATCGGGATTGATTTCTTTGACTGCGAGGTCGGTTGTGCTTCGCAGTTCGTTTATACGCTCATCGTCGACAATTATCGGGTCGAGATGGATTGATATGAGCATATTGTATTTCTTTTGGATTTCACGCTCGATAAGGTCAATGGTATCGTGGCTTATCATAACATCTACATTTGCGGGTACTTCTGCGTGCGCCGAAGCAAAAAGTCTTGAAGGACCGTAATCGTGAATGATTAAGTCATGAACACCGACAATACCGTCGAAGGAAAGTATTTCATTTTTGATTTCTTCGTAAAATTCCTTTTCGGGCGGCTGTCCGAGAAGAGGAGCGAGAGTTTCACGGACAAGGGAAATTCCCGACCAAAGAATGAGAAGAGAAACTGCGGCGCCGAAATAACCGTCGCAATTGAATCCGGTTTTATAAGATATTATCAAAGAGATGAGTGCAACAAGTGTTGAGGCGGTGTCGGAGAGACTGTCCGTAACGACCGCTTTTGTGGCGGTTGAGTTTATTCTTTTTCCGAGATTCCAGTTGAAATATGCAAGCCAAAGTTTGCCGAGAATGGATAAAATCAATACGGTAACCGCTATATAGCTGAATTCAACCGCTTCGGGATGAGTGATTTTTTCAACCGAACTTTTAAGAAGTTCAACACCCATAAGTATTACCAAAAACGATACAACGGTTGCACTTATATATTCGATTCTGCCGTGCCCGTAAGGATGTTCTTTGTCTGCGGGCTTTTCGGATAACTTAAATCCGAAAAGAGTAATTATCGAAGAACCTGCATCGGAAAGGTTGTTGATTGCGTCGGCTGTAACGGTAATGCTTCCGGTGATGAGTCCGACGAAGAACTTGGCGATGCACAAAATAATGTTTACCGCAATTCCGACTGCTCCGCTGAGTTTACCGTATGCGCTTCTTACTTTAAGGTCTTTTGTGTTTTTGCTGTCTTTTACAAACAGTTTTATAAGTAATTCAGTCATATTTTCTCCGTTAAATCAATTTTCGAATCCCGAAATGCCTTTTGAAAAAAGAACATCAAGCATAAGCGCTACATCTTCGGGACTTTTTCTGGTGTTTGAGGTGTCGGTAAGCCAATATCTGATAATTCCGATAACGCCCGCCTCAAAATAAGAGTATATATAATTGTATTCTTCTTTGAAGGTTCTTGTTCTTTCGTTTCTTGAAAAATCCGTTGATGATTTTTCGTAAATGAAGCGTCGAAGTTTCATTGAAAAATCAATATCTCCGTTAGCGCCCAAAAGTGCGGCACAGATGTCTCTGTTGTTTTCCAAGAATCTGCAACAGTCTACAAACACCGGATACGGATTCGACTTATCTGTCATGGTGTTGTATTGATTAAGCACTTTTTCGAATTCTTCGAAAAGTTCGTTTTCGATTTGTTCGACAAGGTCGAAAATATCTTTGTAGTGCAGATAAAATGTGCCACGGTTTATCTCTACAAGTTCCGAAAGTTCACGCACCGAAATTTTCTTGATGCTTTTCTCTTTCATAAGCTGCGTGAGACCGTCCCGAAGCAGTTTTTTTGTACGCTTAACTCTTGTGTCGACTTTTTTTGTTTCCATTCACAAACACTTCCTTAACAAAAGTTTAGTATGCGGTAATTATACTATAAAACTGTATGTTATTCAACAATTTTCTATGAATTTGATGTAAAGAAATACCGACAGGAATGTCCTGCCGGTGCTTTTAAGTGATGTTGAAAAGGGATCTTGCGTTTTTGTCGGTAATATCAAGTATATGCTGGGTATCGGTTCCTCGAATTTGAGCGATTTTTTCGGCTGTATAAGGGATTAACATAGAATTACAGCGCTTACTTCGAAAAGGAACCGGTGCCATATACGGAGCGTCCGTTTCAAGCAAAAGTCTGTCTTCGGGAACAAATTTTGCCACTTCCACGGGTTTAACTGCGTTTTTGAAGGTTACGGCACCGCCCAAACCGATATACATACCGAGTTTGATGATTTCTTTTGCCATTTCCACACTGCCGGAAAAACAATGTATTACTCCTTTCGGTTTCAGGCTTTTCAAAATGTTAAGTGTATCTTCGTGTGCCTCTCTGTCGTGAACGATAACCGGAAGATTTAATTCGTTTGCAAGTTTTATCTGTTCGGTAAAGATTTGCAACTGTATGTCCCTTGATTCTTTTTCATAATAATAGTCAAGTCCGATTTCACCGATTGCGACAACTTTTTTATGCGCTGCCGCTTTTCGTATAACATCCAAATAGTCATCTGTTAAATCTTCGGTGTTTTGACCGTGATAACCGACAGCGGCATAGATAAAACCGTACTTTTCGGAAAGTTCGATGTTTTTATAAGAACTTGTTTCGTTGACAGCACAGGAAATAACTCCGCTTATTCCGTTTTCGGTAAATTCGGACAAAAGCCCTTCAAGATCGTCTTGAAAGGCTTCGTCGTCATAATGTGAATGAGTGTCGAAAATGTTTTTATATGTCATCTTATTTTTGAACCGTTGGGGATTGAGGAATTAACGAAGATTACTTTTACATCATCTTCCGAGCAATCCGCAGCCAAAATCATACCGTTGCTCTCGACCGAACAAAGAGTTGCGGGCTTGAGGTTTGAAACAACAATTACTTTTTTGCCGATTAACTCATCGGGAGAATACCATTTTGCAATGCCGCTTGCTACGGTTCTGTCGCTGCCCGAACCGTCGTCAAGGGTAAGTTTAAGGAGTTTTTTTGCTTTTTTTATCGGTTCGCAAGTTTTAATTTCTGCGACTTTTAACTCGACTTTAGCAAAATCCTCGATTCCGATTTTGGCAATACCCTTAATATCTTCAATTGTCTTTTTTTCCGCTTTTTGCTGTTCTTCCTGCTTTGACACAAGTTCGGTGATAAGTTTTTCCGCATCAATTCTCGAGAACAGAACTTTCGGTTCTCCGACACATTCTCCGACTTTAAGGCCGCCGAAGTTAAGCAAAGACTCGTAATCCGAAACATCTGTATTTAACTGAGAAAGAATTTCTTCGGATGTATCGGGCATATACGGTTTAAGCAAAATCGCAAGATAGCGGATGCCTTCAAGTAAATTGTAAAGTACGGCACCGAGTCTTTCTTTTTTTGTTTCATCTTTCGCAAGTGCCCAAGGCATTGTTTCGTCAATGTATTTATTGAGCCTTCTTGCAAGAGTGAGGATACATTCAACGGAATCTGCGATTTTGTATTCGTTGAAGCATTTGTCAATATCACCGAGAGTTTTAACGGCAAGTGATTTGATTTCTTCGTCAACGGGTTCGCAAACCGAGTTTGACTGAATTACTCCGTTAAAATACTTTTTCTGCATGGTTATTGTTCGGTTTACCAAATTTCCGATTGTGTTAGCAAGATCGGAATTGTAGCGCTCAATGAGTGTTTCATAGGTTATCGAACCGTCGGAAGCGTGGGGCATTTCCGAAAGAAGATAGTATCTTACGGCATCGACGCCGAAAACTTTTATAAGGTCGTCGGCATAAATAACATTGCCCTTTGATTTTGACATCTTATCTTCTCCGAAAAGAAGCCACGGGTGTCCGTAAACCTGCTTGGGAAGAGGCTCACCGAGAGCCAGAAGCATAATCGGCCAATAAATCGTATGGAATCTTACAATGTCTTTACCGATTATATGAACATCGGCAGGCCAATATTTTTTATATTGTGCGGAACTTCCGTCGGGATCGTATCCGAGAGCTGTTATATAGTTTGAAAGCGCATCAATCCATACATAAATTATATGCTTATCATCGAAAGTTACGGGGATACCCCATTTGAAAGAAGTTCTGGAAACACATAAATCCTGAAGTCCGGGACGGATAAAGTTGTTGAGCATTTCGTTTTTACGGGATTCGGGATAGATGAAGTTTTCGTTTGATTCGATATATTCTTCAAGCTGTTTTTGGTATTTTGAAAGCTTAAGAAAATAGGCTTCTTCTTTTGCTTTTTTCACTTCCCTGTGGCAGTCGGGACAGCATCCGTTTTCATCGAGTTGGCTTTCTGTCCAGAAACTTTCACACGGAGTGCAGTACATACCTTCGTATTCGCTTTTGTAAATATCTCCGTTGTCGTAAAGTTTTTTGAAAATCTTTTGAACTGCTTTTTCGTGATAGTCGTCCGTTGTTCTGATGAATTTATCGTATGTTGTGTTGAGGCTGTCGCAAATTTCTCGAATTTCGCCGGCAACCTTGTCGACATACTGTTTCGGAGTTATTCCGGCTTCTTTTGCATATTCTTCGATTTTTTGTCCGTGCTCGTCGGTACCTGTCAGGAAGAACACATCATAGCCGAGCATTCGTTTATACCTCGCAATTGCATCGGTTAATACAATTTCGTAAGAGTTGCCGATGTGAGGTTTTCTTGATGTGTAGGCGATAGCTGTTGTGATGTAAAATTTTCCTTTATCGCTCATTTTACCGCTTCCTTTCTTAATTTATTATAACTTATTTATTTTAACATCTATTTTGCGATATATCAACAAAATTATTATTTCATTAAGTTTTTGATTTCTTCCCGTGAAAACCTGTATTTTTTGTTGCAAAAATTACATACGACTTCCGTTGTTTCGTCTTGAGCCATTTCGGAGAGTCCGTCTTTTCCTGTTGCGATCAACGCTTTTACTACTCTGTCCTCGGAACAGGTACAACGGTATTCAACTTGGGCATCGTCGAGTTTTTCGAGGTTGAACGACGCTAAAACACTGCGGCATATTTCTTCCGGAGTCATTTTATCGAAAAGCATTGTTGTAACGGGTTTGATGTTTTCGAGATCTTTTTCAAGTTTGTCGATTACTTCATCCGAAGCGAAGGGCAAAAGTTGAATGATAAATCCGCCGGAGCATATAATGTTTTGCGTGTCGGGATCGACTAATACACCGAGAGCGCATACTGTCGGTGTTTGTTCGCTTACGGCATAGTATGAGGTTATATCTTCGGCGATTTCGCCCGAAACAATCGGAATTTGTCCGACATAGGGCTCTTTAAGTCCCATGTCTTTTATTACGGTAAGAGTTCCGTCGGTTCCGACTGCTCCTTTGACATCGAGTTTTCCTTTTTCGTTAAGAGGAAGTTCGATGTTTGCATCCGAAACATACCCACGGACATTTCCGCTTGGATCGGAAACGGCAAGCACGGTTCCGCAAGGACCGTTACCGTTGATCTTAACCGTTATGCTGTCATCTTCGCCTTTGAGCATACTTCCCATAAGCGAAGCGGCGGTAAGCAACCTTCCCAAAGCTGCGGAACAGACTTTGGATGTTGAATGTATACGGTGCATTTCGGTTACGATATTTGTACTGTCAACTGCCATTACCGCAAGCTGACCGTCATCTGATATCATTCTTATAAGGTTTTTCATCTCGGAATTCTCCTTGTAACATAAACTGTGCGCTGTGTGGTTGAGGTCGGTGCCTTTTCGGTCATTTCTTCATATTCGGAAACGATTTCCAAATCGGCACTGCGCAATAATTTTTCGACGATTTCTTTCGGATATGCTTTTTCCGAAAAAGATTCGCTGAAGCGTTCATACATACCGTTACCGGTTTCTTCGAAAAAATCAAGGTCTATTTTAACGGTTGCGTTATCGGGTTCAAGAGTGTTTTGCCAAGCGCAGAATATACCGTCCAGATCGTAAATAAAGGAATTGTTACCCAAAACCTCTTGATGTTTATACAGAGTGTTCATATCAAAAATAAAAATTCCGTTATCTTCCAAAAAAAGCGAAACGCTTTTGAAAGTCTTGAGAAGATCATCTTCTTTGAGAAGATGGTTAAGACTGTCCAGAGCGCATACAGCACAGTTAACCGTGCCGTACAAATCGAGATTTCGCATATCCTGTTTTAAGAAAAGAATGTTTTCTTCGCAGGAGAACATTTTACTCTGCGCCTGAGAGAGCATTTCTTCGGAAAGATCAACTCCGGTTACATCGAATCCTCTTTTTGAAAGTTCGACGGATAAACTGCCGGTGCCGCAGGCTAAATCAAGCAAAAGCCCTCTGCTTATTCCGTTGGCGGATAACAGAGAGCATATATAATCGGCTCTTTGAGAATATTCGACATTTTCCGTAAGTAAATCATAGACATCTGCGAAGCGGGAATAACTCATATTTATTACTCCTTGATGCCTTTTACCCGTTCGAAAATTTCTTCGTATCCGTTGCAACCGTACTGCAAAGAACGGTTAACACGGCTTATTGTAGCGGTTGAAGCTCCGGTTTCTTCGACGATTTTGCTGTAAACTTGATTTTCCGAGAGCATTTTCGCAACGACAATGCGTTGAGACATACTCATCAATTCCGTCATCGTGCAGAGATCTTCGAAGAACTTATAACACTCCTCTTTTGAGTCCAAAGATAAAATACAGTCGAATAAGAAATCTATTCGGTCGTTTCGAAGTTTTTCGTTCATAACAGCCTCCGTATATTAAGGTAATGAAATATAATGTGTTTTCACTGTTTATCATTTTAACACACTAAAGAGAGAAAGTAAACCGTAAAATTAAAATGTGCCGAGTAATAGTATGATATACAATATCTTGTGTAAAAAATCTTTTTTGAAAAAAATAAAAATTTTTTTGATTTTTTTGTTGACAAGTGTGTTTAATTGTGGTATTCTTATTCAGCCGTCAGACAAGACGGCTCATGTGGGAGCATAGCTCAGCTGGGAGAGCATCTGCCTTACAAGCAGAGGGTCATAGGTTCGAGCCCTATTGTTCCCACCACTTTTATGGCCCGGTAGTTCAGTTGGTTAGAACGCCAGCCTGTCACGCTGGAGGTCGTCGGTTCGAGCCCGATCCGGGTCGCCATAAAAATGCCTCTGTAGCTCAGTCGGTAGAGCAGAGGACTGAAAATCCTCGTGTCATTGGTTCGATTCCGATCGGAGGCACCATAAATGCGGATGTAGCTCATCCGGTAGAGCGCCACCTTGCCAAGGTGGAGGTAGCGAGTTCGAGCCTCGTCATCCGCTCCAAAGGACGCTTGAGTGTTAAGCGTCCTTTATTTTTACCAATGACACAACAAATAAATAAGGCGACATAGCCAAGTGGTAAGGCACGAGTCTGCAAAACTCTGATTCCCCAGTTCAAATCTGGGTGTCGCCTCCAAAACGAAAATCCGTTCACGAAAGTGAGCGGATTTTTTCTCGTTTGCTATTAACTCTTCGCAGATTTTGTATAAATAAAGCAAGTGCCCGTCGAAAGCGAGCACTTGCGGTTGTTATAGACTGCGGTAAAATTCAAGCGAGTTGATTTGTTCGTTTATCGTTGCCACTTTGTCGTAAGACAAACTTAATTCCTTTATTAAATTATTGATATGCGGATCTTTTGACGGTTTTTCAACTTCGGCTTTTACAAGATTACCGCTTTCTTTATATATAAAGTTGTAATAAAACATAGTTTTATCGTCGGAAAATTTTAAGCGAATAGTAGCGTAACGGCTAAAAATTTCTTTGTTGTTGTTTTCAAGTTCCGAAGAATAGTTAGCAAGTAAATTTGCTTTGTAATTTTTGAGCGCTTTTATAAGTCTTTTGTAAGAACTGTTGTTGTGTTTGATTGCTTTTTTCAAAGCTGTTTCGGCGTATTCGGAATTGTTTTTTATTAAGAGGTTTAGCAGTTCCGAATAGTAAGCAAAGACAAAATGTCGAGTTGTTTCTTCGGAAGTTTTCAAATCTTTCCACTTAAATATAATCTCATCGGTAAAATAATCGAGAGTTTTTTTATCTGCTTTCGCTATGTGATTGACAAGTCGGTTTTTAATTGTTTCATCGACTGTGTCGTCTTCCGGTTGTGTTTGGGGGAATTCGTATTTCGCATACTCAAGCATATTCGGGATTTCTTTTGCGTGCATACGGTCGAGCAAGTCCAAATCGTTGTTGTCTGTTGCCAATTCTATTATTCGACAGCGCATATTCGCTTTATGCAGTTCTTTGATTAAAGCGTTATCTCTTTCAAAGAAACTTCTGCGCTTTATCGAAGTTCCGGATGAAAAGTATTTCTTTCCCCGTGCGGTTGTTTCTTCTTTGTGAAACCAGATAATGTCTTTATCGAGCAGATATTTTACAAGTTCGTAGTTCTTGAATTCGTATGCGTAATCCAATATGGTTTTGCAATATTCGTCTTCATTCAAAATTAAATTGTCATTTCTGTTTATGTATTCTTCCCATTCGGCAGGATTTTTTGAAAAGGCGACGGAGTAATTTGTTTTTCGTGTGAATTTAGGGATGTGGCTTTCGCCTGCGCTTAAAATTTCTTCGCACGAAACATCGAGCAGCTGGGTAAAAATCGGCAAGTCATAAGTTTGTAACGCCTTTTTCCCTTTGATTATTTGCGAAATGCGGTTTGCCATTTTGTTAACTTCGTAATCGTCGGTCGGCATACCGGAATGAAGTAAATACGCTATGCAGAATTGCCGTTGAGTTTTGTATTTGCCGTTAATGAGATTAGAGAGATATTCGCCTATTTTTTCGTTTTCTTCGTGTTTGAATGTCATAGTTATTCTCCTTTTTTTGTGTTGCCGGCTTAAGTTAATTATACGGCATTGCGTAAAAAATGAATATATCCGATTTGTATATGCCTTCGGTGTATCGGAATTTCAAAGAGAAAAAATATATGCTTTTAGCATATTTTACCGAATAACACGCAAAAAGACAACGGTAAGATAAATATTGATATTTTATTGATTTTATGGTATACTCGGTTCACTTTGATAAGGGAGTGGTTATATGGAAATTCTCAGAAATTTATGGACGGCAAATCCGCCCGCAACATTTGCGACACTTTGTCTTGCGGCATATTTTTTCGGAATGGCAATAGTTTTTATTTCAAGCCCGTTGAAAAATGCGGAAAGTTTTTCGATTAAACCCGTTGACAATGCAGGCAAAACCGAAATTCGTGTTTATTACGGCGGAATTTCTTTTGCGTTGGGTGCGTTTTTGATTTATCTTGCAATAGCAACCGGTACCGCTTATCATTCACTTGTAGGCGGAATGTTTTTCGCAACGACGGTGTTTGTTACAAGGTCGGTTTTCCTTTGTGTTGATAAGGGATGGAAATGCCCTTACACCAAACTTGCGATACCTGCCGAGGGTGCGTTTGTTATTGCGCTTTGGGTTTCGTTCTTTCTTGCGAAAAAATACATATAATTAAACAACAGTGAAAAGCACGCTGCGGCGTGTTTTTCTTTTTGATAACTTTTTCGGAGATGAATATGATTAAATTAAAAGAAAACGGAATAACGGCGAAGGTACTTTTGCTGTTAAGTGCTGTGATATGGGGAAGTTCGTTTTTTATCTTAAAGAACACACTTGATGAGATGCCTGTGTATTTTATTCTTTGGGTAAGGTTTTTGTCGGGTGCGGTCTTGCTTTTCCTTGCGGGAATAAAAAACATCAAAAAATTTAATATGAAATATTTGCTCTCCGGAGCGGCGGCCGGAATTTTTCTCGCTGCGGCTTATATAACTCAAACTATCGGTCTTGAATATACGACTCCGAGCAAAAACGCCTTTTTAACGGCTGTGTACTGCGTTTTGGTACCGTTTATGTGCTGGGCGGTTACGAAAAAAGCTCCCGATAAACTCAATATTGTTTCCGCCGTTATCTGTTTTGTCGGAATCGGACTTGTTTCTTTGGGAACGGGAGATACCGGATTTAATTTTATGGGCGACGGTATGACGCTTATTTGCGGAATATTTTTTGCGGCACAGATGATAGCGGTTGATCAGTGGGGCAAAGATATGGATATAGTGCTGTTTACGGCAATACAGTTCTTTTTTGCGTTTGTTGTTTGCTTTATATGTTTTTTGTGCTTTGAACAGATGCCGAGCGAAGTTTCTTCTTCGGCAGTGTTTTCGCTGATTTATCTTGCTGTGTTTGCGACCGTGCTTGCGTTTTTGTTTATGAACACGGGAATTAAATATGCATCGGCAAATACAGGAGCGTTGATTTTAAGTTTGGAATCCGTATTCGGAGTTATATTCTCGATTGCCTTTTATCCCGATGAACATATCACGGGACGAATGGCCGTCGGATTTGTGCTGATATTTATTGGAATTGTTATAAGCGAGACTAAACTCGGATTTTTGAAACATAAAAAGAATTGAAAAAGCTGTGTGCAGATAAGACGATAATTTGAAAAATGTGGAATTGACAACTATGAGCAGAATTGGGTAGAAAACAGGCGACATCAACTATAGTTGAATGTTGCCTGCTTTTTGTATTTAAGGGATGAAAATCGCTTATCCACAGTTCTGAGATGTGTTGTTTGTAGAATATGTTTGAATCTATTTGTGTGATTGAATGTAAAAAAATCACTCGATATTAAGCATGTTAGTTGCACGAGTTGTATAAGTTGTGCTTAATGAGATAGTTTCGTCCTGTAGACAAAGTTTTTATAAAAATCACAACAAGCGGTTTTATATAAGCTAAAACAATTTTGCTATATCTTAATAGCATCGGAAATCCAAGAACTTTAGATTTTGTTATAAGTTGTTGTATCAATATATTGAAATCTTCGATGAAGAGTGGTATTATATATGATGAAAACAAGCATAACAAATATTTGAGGGGCGTTTGAATGAAAATTAGTTATAAAAAGCTTTGGATGTTGCTGATTCAAAAGGATATAACAAAAGTACAACTACGCAAAGACTTAGGCATTGCTCCCGGTACAATGAGCAAACTCAACAAGGGTGAAGAAGTTGCTATGTCCGTGCTTTTACGCATTTGCGAATATCTAAACTGTGATATCGGAGATGTTTGTGAAGTTGTCCATGCTGACAAAATGGTTAATGAGTAAAGGAGTATATCATGGCAACAGTAAAAGCCGAAAGAAATAAAACCATTGATACCCCATTAAGCGAGGGGCAAGTTTATCTTGATCGCTGTATCGCTGTTACGCAAAAGCAGGCAGACCTTAGCAGAGTTATGAACAAAACCATTATTGGCAATATGCTTGATGTCTGTTCTTTATTGCCTGCTCAAAGTGTAGATTTGATAATCGCAGACCCTCCGTATAATCTTACAAAATCCTTTAACGGAACAACATTTGCCAAGAAAAAGGACGCTGATTATGAGGAATATACCCGTCAATGGCTAAGTGCAATTAAACCTTTGCTGAAAGACGATGGTTCAATTTATGTCTGCTGTGATTGGGAAACAAGTCTGATTGTCGGCAAGGTTTTGAGCGAATTTTTCCATATCAGAAACCGCATTACATGGCAACGCGAAAAAGGACGTGGTGCAAAAGCGAATTGGAAAAACGGGATGGAAGATATTTGGTTTGCGACAAATAGCAACGACTATCTATTCAATCTTGATGCTGTAAAAATTAGAAAAAAGGTCATTGCTCCTTACCGTGTAGATGGGAAACCGAAAGATTGGGCGGAAACTGAAAATGGTAATTATCGTGATACCTGTCCTTCTAACTTTTGGGATGACATCACTATTCCCTTTTGGTCTATGGCAGAAAACACCGCACATCCCACACAAAAATCCGAAAAGCTGATTGCTAAAATCATGCTTGCCAGTTCTTCTAAGGGTGATATTGTATTTGATCCATTTTTAGGCTCTGGCACAACGAGCGTTGTAGCCAAAAAACTCAACCGACATTACATCGGAATTGAGTTAGAAGCACAATACTGTGTGTGGGCAGAACAACGACTTGAGATGGCAGAAAGCAA
>CAZGPE010000006.1:0-85529 GCA_964527585.1 uncultured Eubacteriales bacterium | reverse complement strand
GTAGCAAAAAATACTATATCCAGTCGGCTCTAACCGTCGCAGATGAAGAAAAGCGCGAGCAAGAGATCCGTTCCTTAAAGCGTGTCGGCGATTCCTTTAAGAAGATTATTGTAGTCAAAGACAACATCATCCCCTGGCACGACGATGACGGTATCCTCTATATCGGCATCGAACAATTTTTGCTTGATGAGAATGCGATGGATATGTAAGTTGTTAACAATTTGTTAGAAAGAGGAAATTCAATGGCTAAGAAAAAAGTTGAAGAAAAAATAAATTTGGACTCTATTCTGTTCAAATGTCGTGATATATTGCGTAAAGCACATAATTCGGGTTCGTTCTTTGAGAAGCGTGATATGATGCTCACCCTTGTATTTTTGCGCTTTATTGGTGAGAAGTTCGAGGATGGTATTGCCAAACTTCGTGAAGATTTAATTGCCCAAGGGCTTGATCCAGACGATGAGGAAATCTTTGCAGCGTTCTTTGATGATGCTACCTTTACGGACGGCACATATAATCTGCCTGCGGACGCCCGTTGGTCTACTATCATCAACACCCTTGCCCCGAAATATTCCGTAAGGTCATGGAACAAGTTGAGAATTTTGAGGAAAACATTTAAAGAACAAATCTAATGTGAGTGCATGTATAGATAACCAAGTCAAAGAAAAATAAGGAGATATAAATTTATGTGGGGAGAAATTATTTTAGCATTGGGGCCTTCTGTTTTAGAAGCCATTGGAACGAAATTGTTAGATCGCAAAAACAAAACTAAGGTTTTGAACAAACTAAATGATATTCTCAGCAAGCAATTTGATTGTTTTGTCGATTCTTCTTTGGATAGCGATGATTTTTATACTCTAATTAAAAGTACCCGCTTTGTCGAAATTATTCGAAATTATTTCTTTATGGTTAGAGACAATCAAAGTATCGAAGATTATCGCGCAAATATAGAAGCCTTGATTTGTGACGAATGTAAGTCTGCAAATATCCTCGATGTAAAAGAATTTGTCAGAAAAATAGAGGTATTATACATAGATTTCTTGAGTAAAATAATAGAAGATTACCCTGGAATCTATGTGACTTTTCAGTTGATGTCTATTTCTCACAGAGAGATTATATCTAATATCCGAGGTAGTCAAAACGAATTAAAGAGGTATTTGGCGACATTGGAAAACAGAAAAGTTACTATTAGTGATGAAAATATCAGGCAGTACCATACAGTTACGGAAAAAGAATTTGGAGAAATTCGATTTACTGGAATTGCAGGTGCGGAACGTCGCAAAGCACAAAACATTAACGAATTCTATGTTGAAAATACCTTCTCTTATTTTGGGAAAGAAATCGATCGGCTATATGAGTACAATGATGAAGAAATCGAATCAATAAAATTAGAAGATTTTTTTGATCTTGGAAATAAAATTATATTGATAGGTGGGGCCGGACTTGGAAAATCCACTACGCTTAACTATCTTTTCTGTAATTATGAAAAATTGTATGATGCCACTGCTTTAAAATTAAAGATAGATTTAAAAGAATATGCTGAAGAAATAGGCGAAAAGAAAAAAGGCGTATTATGGTGTGTTGCCAATGAATTTAGAAAGCGAATAAAGTATGCGGGACAAACCACAGAAGAACTTCAGGTAGTGGTTGCTGAAAAACTGAATTCAGGGGCTTGCTTGGTTATATTAGATGCTCTTGATGAAATTCCTACACAAGCGCTTCGTGATACTGTAAGAAATGAAATCGAAACTTTCACGTCGGTGTATTATCTTAATAGGTTTATAATTTCAACAAGGGAAGCTGGATATTTAAAAAATAGGTTCGATGAAACTTTTCTGCATATAAGAATCAATAAGTTTAATTCTGAGCAAATAAAAAAATATAGTAAGAATTGGTTTTTGTCAAATTATGAAGACTCAACTGATTTTGATGAGTTTTGGAA
The DNA here is from genome assembly GCA_964527585.1 of uncultured Eubacteriales bacterium. Classification (GTDB taxonomy): domain Bacteria; phylum Bacillota; class Clostridia; order Oscillospirales; family Acutalibacteraceae; genus Fimenecus. The sequence goes on along the minus strand of CAZGPE010000006.1, from coordinate 83,590 downwards.
CAAATTTGAAGATGAAGTTAAAAGAGCAAGATGCCACAATTTGATAAGAAATCCTATCATTCTAGTGTTAGCATTAGTAATATTTAATTTTGAAAGTAGTTTGCCTACAAGAAGAATAGAATTTTATCAAAAATGTATAGATACCTTTTTGACCGAACGCGAAAACCGAAAAGCTGCTGTTAAACTAAGTGATAAAACTAAAAGCATTTTGGCAATGAACTTAACTGTTCCTAAAATTGCTTTTTATAGACACAATAAATTAATGAAAAACAGTAGTTTTCGGTTTGATTATTCTGAACTAGAAAAGGCTATTAAGGAAGCCATATCCGTCGAGGATGAAATTAATTGGGTAACTGCCATAAAACAATATTCCGAATATTTAGTCGAAAGAACAGAGTTAATTCAAGAAATCGACGAGAACCATCTTGATTTTGCACACAAGACTTTTTATGAATATTTTTTGGCTTTCTATTTTTGTAAAATGTGTGATAACAACGAACTTGTCAAATTACTTCACAAGTGGATTGGAGATCCAAACTATGATGAGTTGGCACGATTGATTATCGAAGTTGTCATCCAAAATAATGAACCAAAACAACACGATAAAATAATTGAGTGCTTATTTGAAATGCTCTCCCATAAAAACAGAATTAGAAGAGAGGGACCAGATACTCGCGATGTATTTGCGGTAATCTCTGACCTCTATACTCACAGCTTGTTACAACCTAAATATCAATATAATTACCACAAGTTCGTTTTATATAATCCTCAAATTATTGATTATATGAATTTCAGATACAGACGAAGAGAAATTAAAAATTATTCGGCTTTATATGATCCTCAGATTGTTAAGGATTTATTCCTGACAGATTATCAAAACGGAAAACTTGTAGATGTAATTGATACTATTGCTTATTTGAATAATGAGTTTAAAAAAGCAGTCATCCCATTAGATTCTTCGGGTTTGCTTTATAATACCAATGAGTTATTTATGGCACTTAGGGGAAAAAATAAAAAAACAAAAAATGATATCGATATTATAAAATATTTTACTGATGAGGGTATTGAATACACCTTGAAGTATCCTCAAGTTTTTGCAGCTCTAATATCCTTATCAATAAAAACAAAGACTGCATTACCTATAGAGCAGCTGCTTAGATACGATTTTTCTCCAAGAAATGTTTTTTATAATTATACTTCACCTGATATCTTGATATCGTTAATAGAAAACGCTATGAAAACTAAAGACGATTTTGCATTGTTTCTGACCTCAGTTATTGACTGCGCTCTTCAAGCAGCAAATTCAATTTGTAATTTTGTAATAAGCAATCAAAGTGATAATCGCGATAAAGCGGTGAGTCATTTCTATGCACAACTGTGGAAGGTGTTGAACGAATCAAACTCTGTGGATATGTTTAAGGTGTGGATTAGAGAAAAGGGCCTTTTTGATGTAAAATATGATTATCTGTACGAAAAATTGTATGTTCATTATATAAGCACGGAAAAAGGTCTTTATGATGACCGAATTAAAAACTTTATTAAAAAAGAAAATATCAACTAACAAAGTCTTTTGAGATAACTACTGTTTTTAATGTATAAAAAAATGCTCTTGTTTTGGAAAAACGAGTAGAGGCAAAAAGCAAGGCGAGGGCACCACCTCGCCTTATTTTTATATCGGCGTAAGAGTTAAAATCGTAGTTGGATTTAGTTGATTTTCTCTCGTTTAACATTTATGAATTATGTGTTTCCCCTTAAAGTGTAATTATTGATAATTAATTATAATCGATTTAAAAAGAACGAAAAGCATACCATATACTACTATTTTTCAAGTATAATCGTTTCTAATGATGATTATCTTTATAATGACCAATATAATAATTTCTTTAGAAATCAATTATCAGTTTGATATGATAAAAATTTTGAGAGTGTTTTTGCGAGAAAATGACAGTCTTTTTGAGATGATTTTCTTTGCAAAAACTCATTTTTATATGACAGGAAAATGACTATCATTTTGAGGTTGACAAGAAGGTTAGAAATCTATTGTCATATCAAAAGGACAGTCCATCACTCATTTCAAAATGAAAGTCCTAATAATTTATATAAAGAAAATCGAAAGTTTTCGCTCAAAACAAATGTCAAAGAAACAAAAAAACTTAATAGCGGTACATAATATAAGCGAAGAAAACCTACTTAAAAGTTTAAAATTGGGGTCATAGAACAAACTAAAATGTTTGAGTATATAAAAACGAAATCTGGGGTTCATTGTCGGGATTTCATTTTTAAAACTCACGTAACTCTACAAAAGTCTTCAAAAACCCAGTAAATAAGCCACTTTCCAAACTTTTAAAAAATATAAATCTCCGTAAGTCTATGTACATTATGTTCCATTTTGCTTAACTTTTGGCTTATTGGCTTACGGATGCCTCGAAGTCAGATGTTGCAATCTTGCCCTTTTGGAAATAAGCATCCAGTCCTGCAAACTCATCTTTCCTGAGGTCTTTGGTCACGTCGGCATAAATCCCGAGTGTGGTCGAAACATCGGCGAAGTAAAAAACGGAGATTTATCTGGTCTGTACGGTTACGATATTTATTATAACAAAACAAACTACGAACTTGCTTACAGGGTTGAGTATGTTGATAATAAAATAATAATCGTAGTTATGGCAGGCACAAGAGAAAACTTTTATGATGAAATTAAAAGGTACATGAAAGGTTAATTCATTGCAGACAGTTGGAGTAATATGCTTTAACTGTCTGTTTTTATACATTTTCTGCATTAATAAAATGCAAAGTCAATTTGTAATACAACTTATATCGAACAGTACCGTCAACCGTTTTTATATTTTCTGCTGCTCTTATTTCAAAGACTGTTCCTTCGAGACCCTGAATTGTATATTCAGGAGTATATGTATTTTCGCTTTCCAAAACAGTAGAAAATACTTCTCCTGTTTTTACAATTGTAATTTTACCCTTTTGCGGTTGATCTTCTTTTGTAATAACAATATCTGATCCGTCTGCCATAAATTCTATCGGCGTTGTATCGAGAATATATCCGTATGGCGCAGAATATTCTATAAGTTCGTAGTTACCATATCCCAAAAATTCGGGAAGTGTAACAGTTCCATCCGAAGCGGTATAAAAAACATCTATATCTTGATCTGACGGATAATTGGAATGCATTGTTACAAACTCACCTGTTTGAAGATCACGGATCTTAAATCCGACATTGGCAACAGGAATAACTTTATGTGTTTCTGCATCTTTTTTTACGATTTTTATTTTCGAAGTGATTCTTTCATTATTAAGGATATATTGATAGCTTTTTGAATTTTCGGAAACTGTTACATCGAAATCATCTACAAAAGAGTATCCTTCGCTTCCCTTAGTCTGATGAACATGATACACCCCATAGGGAAGATCTTTGCTTACAGCATCACCGTTTTCATCGATTATCAAGATTTCTTTTTCATCTTCTTTGGCTGCGCCATAACTTCCTGGAAATTTCAAATAAATCTCAAATTCCGCATTCGGTTCCGGTGTTTTAATCTGATTATTACTGTCATTACGGTATTTTATAATAGATATCTTTACTTTGGTTGTACACAAAGCGTTTGATTGACAAATTATCATAATAGTGTTATATATAAAGTAGGATGAATAACTCATCCAAAAAAAGAAAAAAGGAGAAAACTTATGACCAATAACAAATTAGACATTTTAACAGTAACAGATTCCGAGGTTGTTTTTAACGGATTCTCGCTGTTAACAAAATCAGAAATCACAATTAAGGATTTTGCGGGAGGGTTGGTTATTATGCCCGGCAAACTATCCCCACTCGGAAACAGACATTTCTTTACAGTTTCCGAACATAAATCTTCCGATCCTGAATTGATCAATTTAATTAAATCACATACTTCAGCTTCATCTACCGTTTTTATTGAGAAAGAAGGAGCGTATTTTCAAACAAATATTCCATTAGAATAAAGCAGACGAAAGCCCCGTTAGAATTTTCTAACAGGGCTTTTTATTTTTTCTACGATTTTTTCCAGAACACCAACTGATTTATTTGTTAAAAACAAAAAAATAAAAAAAGAATCTCTTGAATACAAGAAGTTCTTTTTAGCACATTCTCTCTATTTGGTCGTAAATTTATGAATTATGAACCTAAAAAACTTTATTATCAGGATTTTTCAGACTTTGTTCTTCATTGTCGGGAATATAAGAACATCTTGTTTATATATTATTTTTTGATAATTTTGCACAGTTTTTGTTGTAAAAGTCAATAAAAATTGTTATAATCATAAGAAAGGTGGTGCGTTATGTACGGGCTTATTGAACATAAGGAAGAAATCAACAAATTGCTTGCACGCTACGGTGTTAAGTTCGGAATATATAAAAACAATGAGTTTAATGAGCGGCTTTTTCCGTTTGATACAATTCCGAGAATCATTCCTAAAAACGAATTTGCTTTTCTTGAAAAAGGTTTAATTCAAAGAGTGGAAGCATTGAATTGTTTTTTAAGAGATATTTATTCGGATAAATTTATTATAAGAGACGGAGTTATACCGGAAGAATTTGTTTATACCTCCGTTGGATTTCTCCCTGCGTGTGAAGGTATTAAACCTTCAAAAAACATTTTCGATCATATTTCAGGTATTGATTTGGTGCAGGGGAAAGATATGAAATGGTATGTTCTCGAAGATAATTTGCGAATCCCGTCAGGAGCATCTTATCCGATGATAGCAAGAGAACTTTGCCGAAGAGCGAGTCCGGATACCTTTCAAAACAATTCCGTGTTTGATAACCGTTCTTACGGGAATTTGCTCAAAGAAGTTTTTGATTATGTTAATACCGGCGGAATAAATGTAATACTCACTCCGGGAAGATACAATTCGGCTTTTTTTGAACATTCATATCTTGCGGAAAAAACCGGAGCTGTTTTTGCAATGCCTCAGGATTTGTTTGTTGAAGGAAATCAGCTTTATTACAGCGAATATTCGGGTAAAAGAAAAAAAGTCGGAACGCTTTATCGGAGAATTTCAGATGATTATATTGATCCGATGACATTTTTACCGGATTCTTTACTCGGTGTTCCGCATTTAATGGATGCATACAGAGCAGGGAATATAGCAATAGTTAATGCCGTAGGAAACGGTGTGGCCGATGATAAAGGAATTTATTATTTTGTGCCGAAAATGATCGAATATTATCTTCATGAGGATCCGATTTTGCCTAACGCACAGACATATTTACCGTTTTACGAAAAGGATATAAAATATGTGCTTGAAAACCTTGAAAAATTAGTTGTAAAAGATGTTTCGGAGTCAGGTGGATACGGTGTCGCTTTCGGAGAAAATATGACAAGAAGCGAATTAGAGCATTTTAAGCAGTTAATTAAATCAAATCCCAGACGCTTTATCGCACAGGAAGTAATAGATTTCAAAGACTTGAAAGTTCTCGGTGATAATAATCAGGTCGACAGGAAAGCTGATTTAAGGGCTTTTGTGCTTTACGGCGAAGAAATTAAAGTATGGAGAAGCGGACTTACAAGATTTTCGCAAAACGAGAATTCTTTAGTAGTCAATTCTTCTCAAGGCGGAGGATTTAAGGATACATGGGTATTATCTCGATAAAATCAACGGATAATTTATTTTGGCTCGGTCGATATGTCGAAAGAGTTTATACTACTTTGCGGATTTTTACCGAATATTACGATAAAATGATTGATAAAGATGAAAAATATTACGAAGATTTTTGCTCAAAATTGGGGATTGCAAATAAATACTCATATAAACAAGAGTTTATACGAAATTTTTTATTTGATGAAAACGATCCCAACTCTGTAATGCATAATCTTCTCGCAGCGTATGACAATGCGGTTATAATGCGAAACGAATTAAGCAGTGAAACTATGTCTTATGTTCAAATGGCTGTAGATGCTTTTGAAAAAGATAAACAAAGCAATGCACCTATTTTGAAGTTGCAGGAAGTTTTCGATTATATTTTTGCTTTTTGGGGAAGTGCCGACGACTATGTTGAATCCGAGACTTCACGCAATATTCTTAAGTTCGGAAGAAGTGTTGAAAGACTTGATTTGTATACGAGATTTTCATATCCGACTGAGCTTATAAAAAAAGAATTCAGTATTTTGCTTAACAGGTTATACAAAGTCGGAGTTGAATGTAACATTGAGGCTACCGATAACTTGATAGCGATAATTCTTGAAAAAGAAACATTTGAAGAAGACAAAAACACGATTTTGAATGAACTTTCAAGGTTGTTTATAACTTCACCGCTTTATTAAGGAGATATAATGAAAGAACTTGAGTTTACCTATAAAATGCAGATCGAATTTTCATCCGATGTGATTAAACATTGCTATTCGTTGCGCTGTATTCCGTTCGATAATGAATTTCAAAAAATAACTCGCTTAAATGTGGAAATTTCTCCGTCGAATGTGCAAACGCTTACGACCGACGGATTCGGAAATACGGTGTTAACCGACAGAATCGTAATTCCTCACCGTCTTTTCAGCGTAAATGTTAACGGAAAGGCTATTGTTGATAATTCGAAAAAGGAACCGGAAAAACTTAACGGCATTTATAAATATCCTTCTTTTTATACTAAAATAGGGGAGAATGCGGAAAGGTTTATTTCAACCTTGCCTTCCGATTTTGTAACTACACCGGAAGAAACATCTGTTAAACTAATGAATGAAATCAGAAAAGTTTTTCTTTATAAAAGCGGCGCAACCGATATAAATACAACAGCCGATCAGGCGTTGAAGATTAAATGCGGAGTTTGTCAGGACTATGCACACATTTTTATTGCGCTGAGCAGATATTTTAATATACCTGCGAGATATGTTGCCGGTATTCTTAAAGGAACGGGAGAAACTCATGCTTGGGCTGAGTTTTACGATAACGGAATTTGGAAGGGTATAGATGTTACAAATAACAAATTGGTTGATGACACTTACCTGAAATTAAGCCACGGAAGAGATTTCGGTGATTGCGGAATTAACAGAGGATTGCTTATCGGCGGGGGTTCTCAAAAACAGACGGTATTTGCTCAGGTAATTACAGTGTGAATTTAATAAATAAAAAAAGGAACTGAGTCTGACTCAGTTCCTTTTTTATTTGTCTGGTTATGAATTACTTGCCAAAGAAGATTTAACCGTATCTTCTACGAGGTTTACAGCCCAATTGATGTTTGTATCGTTATTCTTGAGAGCGTAAGTTTCGCCTTCGAGAATTTCCGTATCGAAATCTGCGAATTTTGTTTGAGCGATTGCAGCTCTACAGTTAATCTGCCAAACCTGTTCGTTGTCGTTTGAAACGAAATACATAATATGGTAACCGTATGATGTTTCGATTATTCCGGTATCTCCGGCCTTTCTCGATTCATCGAAAATCCAATCGTTAAACTCATCAACCATATCTCCGGGTGCAACATTTTCGTAAAGGCCGCCGGTTGTGTTAGAACCTGTATCTTCGCTCTTTTCGTTTGCGAGTGCGGCAAAGTTGTCTTCGGTCGGATTTTCAAGATATGAGTTGTATATTTCCTGAGCTTTTGAGTAATATGAAGCCTTTTCGGAGTCTGTAAGATCCGAATCCGAATCTTCAAATGCAACAAGAATATGTCTTACATCAACAGCGTTTCTTGTTTCACGGGCGGGGAGAGAAGTCATATATATTACAAGATAACCGTCATCGGTTTCAACAACCGCTTTATCTCCGACTTTTCTTGCAGAATCGTAAATCCATTCAACCGCTTTGTCTCCGTAAGAAGATGAAATTGTGGAAGCGTTTGTGTCTGTGAGATATACTGTGTCTTCCGAAGCAGTTGCTTTGTTTGTTTTTGCAAGGGCGAGCATTGAAGCGGAATCTGTAACTTTTGCGAGATAACCGTCGGCAAGTGCTTTTGCTTCGTTCATAGCGTTAGTTTGCGCTTGTGCGATTTCTTCATCGGTTGCGTCATCGGCGAGACTTTGCTCAGTTGCTTCAACTTCAAAGAGTGAAACTCCGAATGTTGTATATGTTTTTATGTTCTCGGCATATTCGGCATCAATTTCTTCCGAAGTTACCGCACTTGTGTATTCTTCCTGCATTTGAACGGCATAATTGTATGCGAGGCTTCTTTCTTCGATGATTTCACGCATAAGTTTTTCATTTACGCCTTTTCCGTAAATCTTGGTGAGATAGCGGTTAAGTGAATAGTCATTATCTTCTGCGGTCTCTCTGATAGAAGAAATTTGTTCTTCTACTTCGCTTTTTTGCTCATCGGTAAGAGTTACTCCGTTTTCTTTAGCAAGATCCGCATAAGCGATGTATGATTGGAGATAATCAAGGGTGGTTTCCTTCAAATAATCGGCCCATGTAGGATTGCTGTAACCTTCAAGATCGCTTACATATTCCTGATCGGAGGGTGCTTTTGTAATATCGTATCCCGTAAGAGAAAGTCCCATTCCTTCACCGTACTGTTCGTACTGTTTAGCTTGCGAATAAACCTGATTGAAAATATCGTAGTAATAGAAATTATATTTTGCTACGGAAACTTTTTCATCACCGACTTTAGTTGCGGTAAGTACTTTCTGAGGAACACCGAAGAAAGATAAAGTACCGTAAATAACAGCAACACAAAGTGCCACGATAATTAAAATTCCGCAACATCTGCCTGCAATTCTTCCGAGTTTGGTTAACTGCGGGCTTTTTGTAGAATTCTTTTTAGCAGCTTTAGCCATTCTTTGCTTGCGTTCTTCACGGTAAAGCTCTGCTTGGCTTTTTTCTGTCTGGTTTTTGTCCATTATAAATTCATCCTTTTTCTATGAACTTTCGGTCGCACCGAATATCCCTTATATTTTATACTATTTTTTATTAACTTACAAGCATAAAATAAAAATTTACAAATTCTTTATTTCAAATACGCTTTTTATTGTGAAATCGGCCTTATTTTTAATAACTGTAAACTCTAAAATAAAAAGGAGTAAACCGAACAAAGTTTACTCCTTTTTGGTGCAGAAGATGGGACTTGAACCCACACGAATTTTCATTCACAGGCTTCTGAGACCTGAGCGTCTGCCGATTTCGCCACTTCTGCATATATTCTGCGTCTGTTAAATAACACCCGAATATAATAACATTTTTAATCCATCTTGTCAATAAATCACGGCTTGAAATCGTTTGAAATAAACCGAGCGACACTGTCGGAATTGTTAGACCCGATAACCGATGTTGAAATCATTTTTAATTCTTCAACGGCGTTTTCAACCGCATATTTTTCATCCGCACCGTTAAAGAGCAGAATATCGTTTCTGTTATCTCCGAAAGAGATGACTTTTTGTGCACCGACATATTCTTTAACAATTTCAAGTCCTTTTAATTTGTCGGCATCTTTATTGAAAACTTCCAAAAACCAATAGGGCGTATAGGTGTCTTTATAAAACGAATATCCGATTTGAGAAAGAGCATCGAGTTGTTTGGTGATTTTATAAAGATCTTCATATTCGTCGCATAAGGATACGAATACGGGAACAAAACCTTTTTTCGCACAAACCGTGTCAACTTTACGGATAGTATTTCCCATCATTTTATGACGGCTTTCATAATATTCTTGATGGATTTTAAGTTTTAAGTCGGTAAATTGCAAATCGTATTCTTCGGTTAATTCGTTAAAGAAGAATACAAAAGGCGATTTCTCGGACTTTGTAAAAATATCAATTACCGATTCGAAAGAGTTGTGTTCTATGCTGAAAAAATGAACGGTTTTACTTTTTTTAGTATCGTAAACAAAAACTCCGCCCGAAAGAACAATCGGTGCATTGAAGTGAATATCTTTTAGCAATTCTTTTGCGGAGAGTAAACTTCTTGCGGTTGCAACGGAAAAAAGTAAGCCTTTTTCTGATAAAGCGTTTATAATTTCAACACTGTTTTTTGACACTTGCGCCTGATTGTTCAGAAATGTTCCGTCAAGGTCTGTTATATAAAGTGTTTTCACTTTGAAACCACACTTTCGATGTTTTCAAATGCCGCATTTCCCGAAAATCTGTCGATTTCAAGGTTTTCACAGTTTTCGCTGTCAATAGCATGGGCATAATCTTCGCAAATTTTTCCCCAAGAAACGCTTGATTTTGAAATTTTTATGTTTTTTGCATGGCGGATAAATATACCCGAGTTTTTATGGTGCTCGATTTCTTTATTGAGACCGGGACGCATATCGTAAAGTCCGGTTTCCCATTTCGAAGTTTTTGTAAGTTCGATTTGAACATTTTCAAAAGTAACATTTTCAATCGGATTTTCTTCGGTTGCATGAATGAGTATACCGTTTTCACCTTTACAGGTTATGTTTGAAAATCTTATGTTTTTAATATGTCCGGATTTTGTGTTTTCATCACGGTCAAAAGTCGTAATTACAATCGGTTCGGCAGTACCCCACCAATCAGGACAAAATCTCCTTGTTTCGATTATAATATTTGAATAACTTACATTTTCTACATTTCCGCCGTCTCTTATTTGAATTGATAAACCACGGTTGCTTTTGGAAATTATGCAGTTATTAACAAGTACATTTTTGAAATCACCGACGCCTTCCGTTCCGATTTTTATTGCAGCCGAAGTTGAAATAAGCGTACAGTCGGAGATAATTATATTCTCGCATGGGCCGTATTCCGAATTTCCTTTTGAAGTTTTAAGACAAATACAGTCATCGGCACATTCGATGTGGCATCCTAGTATACGGACATTGGAACTGTGGTCGGGATCTATTCCGTCTGAATTCGCAACATCCAAATCGTTCAATATGCGAATTTGCGAAATAAGAACATCGTTGCATCCGGCAGGGTGAAGTGTCCAGAAGGGAGCATCTACAATTGTTATTTTTTCAAAAGATATGTGATTACTTTTTTCAATATAAATAACAGTCGGACGGGGATAGAAATTTCCCGTTACATAATACTTGTCTTTTCTTTCGACGAAAGCGTGTCCGTTGGCATCAATTGTACCTTCGCCGGTAATCGAGCATCCGTCTGCTTCAAATCCGTAAATAAAGCAAAATGAAGGTTTTCCGGTAACGGGATTTCCGATAAGAGTATTTGTTTTATCGTTTATAAAATTGCAGGGGCGGAAATAACCGTCGATATTTTCGGTTGCTTTAAGGCGTGAACCTTTTTGCAAATGAAGTTCGACATTTTTTTTCATTACAATCGAACTTGAATAATAAACTTTTCCGCTTTCGAGAACTACGGTTCCGCCTCCGTTATTACTTGCATGATCAATTGCGGATTGAATAGCTTTTGCATCATCGCAAACACCGTCTGCGAGCGCACCGTAATTTTCGGGGAAATAATATAACATAACAGTATCACCTTTTAACAAAATATCGTTAGTTATAATACCATATTATATTCGTTAAATCAATAATGAGAATATGTAGGTTTATAAATAACGGTTTTTGAAAACGAAAAAAGCACAGTGCGTTTTTCGACACTGTGCTTTTTCTTTATTTTCCGCCGTAAATTGAGGCGGCTTTTTTCATTGTTTTGCTTGCTACGGGAATTGCCACCGAACTTCCTCCGCCGCCGTTTTCAACGACAACGACTATTGCAAGAGGCAAATCTTCTCTTTGAGAATATCCGATAAACCAAGCGTGAGGAGCAAGTCCGTCATCTTCTGAACTGACTTCCGCCGTTCCGGTTTTACCGCACATTTTAAGATTTGAAAATTTTCCGTCTCCGTAATAGTTAACAACATTCGAACGGAGCATATCGTTAAGTTTTGAGGCGGTTGACTGAGAAAACATAGGCTCAAGATAGGATGTTTGCGCCTGTTTAACTTTCCCGGTAGGAGATGTTATTGATTTGACAAAATAAACATTCGGTGATGTTCCGCCGTTGGCTATTGCACCGGTTATCATAAGCATATGGCAAGGGTTAACTCTTGTTGTGTACTGTCCGATACCTGCCCAACCAATGTCAAGATTGTTTGCACCGGTAAGGTCAAAAGAACTTTTTGCAAGTTTGATGTTACCGACTTTGAAACTTTTTCCGAATCCCAGTGAGTTGACGGTATCGGTGAGATGTTGCGCCCCTAATTGAATTGCGATTTGAGCAAATGCGCTGTTACAAGACTGGTTAAGCGCTTTTTCGAAATTGATGTTTCCGTGTGTTGACATACATTTGACCGAACCGCCGTCGACTTTGTGTTCACCTGTACATTTGAAAGTTTGAGAGTCTATATCCGAGATGTTGTCAATTGCACAAGCGGCTGTAATTACTTTGAAGGTTGAACCGGGAGTATATACTCCCGAAAAAAATCTGTTGAGATAAACTCCGTCATATTCACCGGTTTTGTCATTGTTAATGCTTTCTGTCGGCTTATTCGCTATATCGTAAGAGGGCTTTGAAACAACGCACAGAAGTTCGCCGGTTTTATAGTTGTAAACACCGACGGTTCCCTTGTTGGATCCGAGGGCTTCATAAGCGGTTTTGCAAAGTTCTGCGTTAACGGTAAGCGTAATATCGGAGCCTTTTCCGTATTTTTTCAAATCGTAAATTCCGTTGACAAAATCATATCCGGTAAGTACATCTTTGTAAGAAGTCTGAACTCCCGAAGCGATATATCCCTGAGAGTCTCCTACAATATGAAGGGTAGCGGTTCGGATTGCTTTATCTTTATTGTATGTGCGTTTGCCGTCAACGGTTTTTGCGAGAACAGCTCCGGTTTCATCGTAAATCGCTCCGGCTGTTGTAAGCGTTCCGGAAGAATATATGTGTCTGTTTGCTTTTTTCATTGCCCACGAATCTGCATTGGTGAAGAATGTATAAAACAGGACACAGGCGCCGACAACAAAGGAAATCGCAAGCAAGTAAAGTATCCAAGCTCTTTTGGAAAGCGTTTTCATTTGTTATCACTCCTTTATAATTTTATCGTATCGCTTATAAGTTTTTACATCTATTGCTTTAATCAGTGCCACAAGTCCCCAACAGCACATCATACTTGATCCGCCTCGGCTGATAAACGGAAGCGTAACTCCCGTCCACGGAAGTAAATCCGTTACGCCGAAAACATGAAGCGATGCTTGGAAAAGAAGAAGAGACGATGCTGCACAGGCGGCTATTGAGTAAAATGACGAGCGTGCGGCGACGGAATAGCGTATGCTGTAAACTACCAACGCCACAAATGTTAAAAGAACCGTAAATGCGATTATGATTCCGAATTCTTCGCAAACCATACCGAAAGCGAGGTCTTCAGTAGCCGCATAAACGCCACGCAGTTTTCCGTTACCGAGTCCGAGCCCGAACAAACCGCCGCTTACCGCATAAATTAAAAGTCTGACTTGCTGATAACCGCTTGTATCCGCATATTCCCAAACATGTCTGTAAGAACTGAACCTTTCGGCGACATAAGGCTTAAATGTCAGAACACCTATTCCGCCGATGAGAGCACCCGCACATATCAGGAAGATTGTTTTTATATCTCCCGAACGCAGAAAAGCGATAATAATAAATGTGAAGAAGAAAATAAGAGCGGTTCCGAAGTCCTTCATTATGAATAGCAAACCTACACAGGTAACCGCAAATATAATATATTTAGTCAGTAGTTTTGTCGACTGCAAACTTTCAAGAGTAGCCGCTCCGACAAAAACGAAAGCGATTTTTACCAACTCGGAAGTTTGTATGGATAAAAGTCCGTTTCCGATTACAATCCAATTTCGAGTTCCGTGAATGTTTTTTGCGAATATTAAAGTGAAAATAAGCGCTGCAATTGACAGCCACGCAACAGGAATTCTGAGTTTTATAACTCTGTCAATATCACCGAGAATCCAAAGCAATACAACAAACACACCTATTCCGAGAAAAATGGCTATTAACTGTGTGTATGCTTTATCCGGATATACGCCGGTAGTTAAGGCGAGACCTATTCCCGAAAGGAAGAAGGCAATTAACTCAACTTCAAAACTTTTTCTTCTCAAAATACCGGCAAAAACAATAAAATAACCCCATTCTACAGCGATATAAAGTCCGAAAACAGTGATAATCGTACCGGTTACCGTTTCTTCGGTGCCGTTAGTTAAAATTTGTATTGCGCAGAAAATTTGAAAAGCGGTCATTAACAGTAAAAGAAAAAGCCAATTGACAGGGCGTCTGTAACTGTATTTTCTTTTTTTCTTCTTTGCATTTTGCTTTTTTATAGCCACAGTCAATTCCTCCTTATTCTCTGAACATAAAACTGTATTCACCGATTGTTATTATATCTCCGTCATACAAAGGAAAAGAGTCAAAGACCATTTCACCGTTGAGAAATGTACCGTTTTCAGACTGAAGATCGGCTATCATCCAGCCTTCTCTTGTAAGATATACTTCGGCGTGTTCTTTTGAAATATCGTTCATCGGCAGACAAATATTACAGTTTCTGTTTCTTCCGAAAAGACAACTGCCGTTAAGGTAATATGCGCTTTTATCTGCGAGATTGACAAGTCTTGCCGCATTGGTGAAATCAAGTTCCTTGTTTTCGGTGTTTTGTGCTTCGTCGCCGTATCCTTTTGAAGAAAACTTCATAACTGCATTTCCGAATGAAACGGTGTCTCCGTCGGATAATTTGCGTGCGTGCCTGATTTTCTCGGCATTGACATATACTCCCGTTTTCGAATCGGTATCGAAAACAAACCATCCGTCTTTTCTTAAAGCAAGCACAGCATGAAACCTTGAGACAGTTCCGTATTTTTTTAACGAAATATCACAGGATCGGCTTCTTCCGATTGAGGTTTCCCAGTTTTCGATTTCGATTTGCGTATCGTCGGCAAGATTTATGAGACTTGCCATTGTTTCCCGTCTCGGTCTTGAACGAAACAGCGAAAAAACACATCGCAACAGTATCACGACGGCAATAGCGGCGAATATGTAGCGTACAAAATAATCGAATTGTTCAAGAAAAACTTCCATGCTATTTCTCCTTAAAAAATATATAATAAGAATACAATTAAATAGGGTAAAAGTCAATAAAACATATTGTCGAATTCTTGACACAAAGAGTCAATAATTATATACTGAACATATATTTTAAGACGGAGTGGTAATTATGAAAACAGAAAAAATATTTTACGGAAAAACCAAAGACGGCAGAGATGTTTATTCTTTTGTAATAACAAACAACAGCGGTGCTTATATCGAACTTGTAAGTTACGGTGCGACTCTTAACAAAATCGTCGTTCCCGATAAAAACGGCGAATTAAGAGATGTTCTTGTCGGATTCGATACAATCGAAGGTCAGGAACTTTGTACCGATTCGCAGGGAAGAACTGTCGGCCGTGTAGCAAACAGAATTGCCGGAAAAGGAATTTCAATTGACGGCAAAAACTATCAAATTACTAAAAATGTAAACGGAAAATTCACGTTGCACAGCAATCACGAATACGAAATTGCCGTTTGGAACGATGAAATCATTTCCGATAACAGCGTTAAATTTACATATCACAGCCCGGACGGTGCGGAAGGATTTCCCGGCGAAGTCGATAATGAAGTTGTTTTTTCTTTTACCGAAGATAACGAGGTAATAATCGAATATAACTGTATTCCCACAGAAAAATGTCCGCTTAATGTAACCAATCACGCATATTTTAATTTGAACGGATATGACGGAGGAACAATTCTTAACCATGAAGTAAAGTTTTTCTGCGACAGATATACACCGACCGATAACGACGCAATTCCGACCGGAGAAATCCGTGATGTTACAGGTACTGCCTTCGATTTCAGAGCTTCGAAAACAATCGGCAGGGATGTAGATGCTCAGGATGAGCAACTGATAATCGGAAGAGGATATGACCACAACTTTGCGATAGAAAATTACGATGCAACTCTTAAAAAGTTTGCAATTGTAAAATCCGAAGAAAGCGGTATAACAATGGAGGCGTATACCGATTTACCCGGTGTGCAGTTTTATATCGGCAATTTTATGGACGGTACTCAAATAGGTAAATGCGGGAAACCGCTTGAACACAGAACCGGATTTTGCTTGGAAACTCAGTATTTTCCCGATGCTGCTAACCATGAAGAATTTATAAGCTGTATTTTTACTCCCGAAAAACCTTTTGTATCGAAAACGGTTTATAAATTTTCTAAATAACGGTTTGATTTTGTTCACAATTAAACAATTGTTCGATTTTTGTTCATATTTAATTATTATTTGTATTTTATGATAACGGTAACATTTGAAAAGGACAGGAGGATTTTGAATGGCTAACGAAAAAATAATGATTGTCGATGATGATGTTAATATTTGCGAGTTGCTTAGACTGTATCTTGAAAAAGAAGGTTATATCGTCAGAATTGTAAATGACGGAATAACCGCTGTTGAAACTTTCAAAAGCGAAGCTCCGGATTTGGTTTTACTTGATATAATGCTGCCGGGACTTGACGGTTGGCAAGTTTGCAGAGAAATCAGGAAATTTTCCGATAAACCGATAATTATGCTTACCGCTAAAGGAGAAACTTTTGATAAGGTTCTCGGACTTGAACTCGGTGCGGACGATTATGTAACCAAACCTTTTGATACAAAAGAAATTGTAGCGAGAATCAAAGCAGTTCTCAGACGAAGTGCCGGCGGTACGGCAACGGCAAATTCAAAAGAAGTCAATTTTGACAAACTTTCGGTTAATTTGGAAAATTACGAAATGAAAGTAGACGGTGTTCAGGTTGATACACCGCCTAAAGAACTCGAACTGATATTCCATCTTGCCTCTAATCCAAACCGTGTGTTTTCCCGTGATCAGCTTCTTGACGAAGTTTGGGGATTTGACTATTACGGCGATTCGAGAACGGTTGATGTCCATGTTAAGCGTCTGCGTGAGAAACTTGAAGGCATCTCGGAAAAATGGGAACTTAAAACCGTTTGGGGCGTTGGATATAAATTTGAGACTAAGGACTAACATTTTATGAAAAAGAATAGGTTCAAGACCTTGATTGCCCGTATAAAACGGATAATAAATAACAGAACCATATTTTTGAAATATTTTTCGGCAATGTTTGTGCTTGAGTTTTTTTGCTTTATTGTACTTGCGGTTGCCGTAAGTTTTATCGGAACTAACAATTGGACAAAAGAAACACTCAAACTTATGTCCGATAACACACAGAGAGTTGCAGACTTAACCGAAGAAATTCTCGAAAACAGATTGCAAGACGATATGCGCAATGCAACATTTATGCTGTGCAATAATATTTCGATGATTTCCAAGGCGATTGATGCCGATGTGTTCGTAAGTAATATGAGCGGAGAGGTTATTCTGTGTCAGGATCTTGTTTCGGATAATTACGAAATAAGCAATAACGGAGAATGTCTTGTTCACGGGTTTTATAATATACCCGAATCGGTGCTTGAATCGGTAGCGCAGAACGGAACATCAAGCGAATATTCAACTCTTGACGGCGTTTACAAAAAAGCGCAAATGTATTCGGCATCGCCTGTTATCGTTAACGGTAATACGGTTTGCGTTGTTTTTGCGGTTAAGCCGGCTTCTACTGGTGCATGGACTTATCTTTTAAGTTCTCTTAAAATTTTTGCGATCGGTTCGCTGTTTGCATTGATAATCGGTGCGATTGCCGCATATTTCTTTACAAACAGATTGCTCAGACCTCTTAAAGATATGTCGAGAGCGACTAAATTCTATGCAATGGGTGATTTCAGTTACCGTGTAAAAGTTAAAGAAAATGACGACACGGAGTTAGGCCGTTTGTTGAGGGCATTTAATTTGATGGCAACCAATCTTGCACTTTATGAAAGTTCAAGAAGAAGTTTTGTGGCAAATGTGTCGCATGAATTAAAAACTCCCATGACGACTATCGGTGGCTTTATTGACGGTATTCTTGACGGAACAATCCCGCCGGAAAAGGAAAAACATTATCTCAATATTGTTTCGAATGAAACAAAACGCCTTTCACGGCTTGTGGTATCAATGCTGAATATTTCTAAAATCGAAGCAGGGGAGTTAAATCTTAATATCGTTAATTTCAATATTTGTAACGATATTTTTAATGTTTTGGTTTCCTTTGAACAGCAGATAGAACAGAAAAACATTGAAATTTGCGGGCTTGAAGACCTTTACCCCGTAAGCGTTTGGGCGGATGAAGACTTAATTCATCAGGTTATCTATAACCTTGTAGACAATGCGGTTAAGTTTACGCATGACGGTCAAATATATGTTTTTGTCGAAGAAAATGCCGATAATTCGGTGAGCGTAAAGATACGGAATACCGGCGTTGGACTTTCAACTGAGGAACTTTCGAAAGTATTCGAAAGATTTTATAAAGTTGATAAATCCAGAAGTTACGATACAAAGAGCGCCGGACTGGGTCTTTATATTGTGAAAACTATTGTTGAACTGCATGGCGGTTCGGTTAATGCGAAAAGTATCGAGAATGAATACACGCAATTTGAATTTACTATTCCGAATTTCAAAAGATAAATACGGAAACGGTTTATATAAACAGGAGGTTCCTTTCCAATGAGCGATTTTAATGAAAACAAGACACCGAACACGGATTCTTCCGACGGCAATTACGGTGCAAATAACACAAATTCATATTCGCAAAACAATTATAATCCCAACAATGCCAATCAATACGGCCAAAACAACTGCGGATATAACCGCCAAAATAACGGATATTACGGTAGTAACGGTTACGGACACAATCCGAATTATGTTTATAATGACAATTCTTACCGACAGAACCGTCCGTTTAACGCATCGTATAACACCGGTCATTCAAATGACGGATATGTAGTGAACGGCGAATTTGTTCCTTCAAACAGCACAAACGGAAATAAAAAAGGAAAGAAAATATTCATAATTATTTTATGCGCCGCTGTTGTAATCGGTTTGATTGCGATGATTTATGCGGGCATAAAAGGAACCGAGAGTGAAAAAGTAAAAGTAGACGGTCCGACTCTTTCCATTGAAGAATCGGATTCTGCTGCCATGACGGATGCGACAGGTGAACTTACGGGAGTCGGAGTTTACGAAAAAATAAAAGAATCTTCAGTCGGAATTCTTGTTTATTCGGGATATTCAAACACAACGCTCAGCGGTGAGGGATCGGGAGTCATAGTCGGCGCAGACGACAACGGAGAATACACTTATGTTATAACCTGTTCTCATGTCGTTTCCGACGGCGGAATTATAAAAGTTCAGCTTCATGATGAATCTCAGTATGATGCAACTCTTGTCGGATATGATGCAAAAACCGATATTGCGGTTTTAAGAATTCATAAATCGGGACTTTCGGCGCTTGAGATCGGTGATTCGGATACACTTCGTGTAGGCGAGACTGTTTATGCAATCGGTAATCCCGGCGGAACTGATTTTGCCGGTTCGTTTACTAACGGAATGGTTTCTGCGATTGCAAGACCGATAAACAGTGAAATCGGATATGAAATGAACTGTATTCAGCATACAGCCGCTATTAACCCGGGTAATTCAGGCGGCGCACTTGTTAACTCAAAAGGTCAGCTTATCGGAATTAACTCATCGAAAATTTCAAGCACGGATTATGAAGGTATGGGATTTGCGGTACCGAGTTCGACTTTTGTAGAAGTTTATAACGATATTGTAAAGAATGGTTATGTTACTAACAGAGCAAAACTCGGTATTACTTATACTCCGGCTCAGTCAAGCCAGACATACAGTATGCTCGTAGGAGTGAAAGGCTTGCCGGCAGGTTCGCTTGTTATTAAAAGCATATCGACGGACAGTCCGCTTGTAAACACTCAGGTTACTGTCGGAGACCTTATTATAAAGGTAAACGGCGAAGAATTGGATACTGCGGATAAACTTCCCGATATAATCGAAAATTCAAGCGTAGGCGACGAATTAACGCTTACCGTATGCCATATTGATAATAATTATCAACTTACTGAATTTGATGTAAAAGTTGTTTTGGTTGAAGATAAAGGCGATACATCGACTTATCAGGAAACAACTACTCAGGCATATAATCCATTCAGTTATTTCTACGGACAGGGTTCGCAAAACTGATTAAAAGTTAAATCTGAAAAGGCGGAGAAATTCTCCGCCTTTTTATTGTCATAAATTCAAAATCGGTATATAATATATTTAACAGAAATTTTAGGAGGAAAAATATGCTTAAGGAAATAGATGTAAGACAACTTAAGAAATCACCGGTTGAGATGATAGCGAACGATTGGGCTCTTCTTACAGCGGGAAATATCGGTGATTGGAATACGATGACGGTAAGTTGGGGTATGGTCGGGGAACTTTGGGGCAAAGATGTTGTTGCGTGTTTTGTTCGTCCTCAGAGACATACATTCGGATATATGGAAAATAACGATACATTTACTCTTTCTTTCTTTGGCGGAAATTATAAAAAAGAATTGGGCATTTGCGGTTCAAAGTCGGGGAGAGACACCGATAAAGCAAAAGAAACCGGATTCATTCCGATAAGCGTTGAAAAGAGTGTAACCTTCGAACAGGCGGAAGTTGTATTTGTCCTTAAGAAAATTGCCGTTGACACAATTGACAAATCCGGATTTATTGATGAAAGTATAATGAACAATTATGCAGCCGGCGATTTTCACAAAATTTACATCGGACAAATCGAAAAAGTGTATATTAAGTCATAAATCACAAAAAGTTAAAAAAATATGAAAAAAAGACTTGATTTTTGAAAAACACTGTGATATACTTTGTCTTGTCGTTGAGAGATAAGTCGCAAGACAAAGTTTCTCAGTCGGTGTTTATTACGATGAGGGTCCACCCGTTCCCATTCCGAACACGGTAGTTAAGCTCATTAGTGCCGAAGATACTTGGCTGGAAGCGGCCCGGGAAAATAGGTCGGCGCCGACATCAACAAAAGTAGCTCTCCAATAGGGGAGTTATTTTTTTGTCTTTTTATAAAATTTTATATAAAAAACAGAGCTGTTTCAATTAAAGAAACAGCTCTGTTTTGTTTTAAGAATTATACAGCGTTAAAAAACACTTCTAATTTTGAGGCAGGGACATAAAGGGGAATGATGGTGTTGTCATCATAAACCGCAAATATATATCTTCCTTTTTCGGTTGAATTCGAGAAAGTATAGAAGGGAAGGGCTTTTGATACAATTTGAGCCGATTTGTCAGCATCGCTTATGCAGATAAGTTTATTACCGCTTTTTTCATAAGTGTATTTGATATAATCAATAAGAAGTATGCTTTCCGGAAGGTTTTCGTCTTCACTGTATCCGTAATAGTAACTGCCGTGTGAAAATCCTTCGGATACGCTGAAATATTTGCTTTCGCTACTGTCTTTGAGTATTTTCCAAGGATAAACATCCGAATCACAGTAATATACTTCTTTAATTTTTCCCGAATATACTAACGGTGTTTCGCCTTGCGAATTAAGAAAATCAATCGTGTTTTTCATACTCGGATAAACATTGATAAAGCGATAAACCACACCGGAACTGAGGGTTTCCTGAACATAGTCGTTTTGATAACTTAAGTCATCGACTATAACCGTTCTTTCCAACCAACCGTAGTTGTTTTCGATTTTATCGGTTGTCAATTCGGCTCTGTCGATATTTGTTGCCAATACGCAAATCGGTTTTTCATCGTTACTGTAAATTTCATCGTATGACATCGTAATCAAGTCTTTATAAAGTGCTTCGAGTAATCCGTCAATGTTTTCCACTGTGTTGAGTTTGCCTTCTCCGTAAGCACTTGAGTAATTGTCGACAAGGAATTGATTTCCGACATAATACCAATTCCAATTCTTTGCCGCACCCGGAGTGTACTCGCCTGTATCCGATGAATAGACAATTGAGCCGTAATAATTATTTTCGGCTTCATCATCGGTAGTTTCGGTATTTATGTCAACGAAGAGCCTTTTTATATAGTTTTTGAAATAGTCGGTGTCATAAACACCTCTCGTATACTGATCGTAAACATCTTCCGTGAAAACTCTGAAGCGTCTTTCGTAAGTTGTTCCGTCGGTAAGTTCGAAGGCAAATGAAATGTAGTTAGCATATTCGTCGCCTTTTGAGTATGAATCGTTTGCTATCATATTGAAGAGCGAAACGGCTTTTTCAATGTCTTTTGAGTTTTCGCTGTAATATTTATGAGCTGTTGCACCGTAATTGAAAATGTTCCTATCATCGTTTATATCAAATGCGGCAGATTTGATTTGATCGGGTTCGGGAAGCTTGTTATAACTTCCGAAATAACCGGTTGAGATAACGGTTATACCGAATGCCGAAATAATGAATAAAGCAGCGAAAACGGGTAAGGTCTTAAGAGTTTTTTTGAAATTACGCTTGATTATAAGTTCCGCTCCGATAAAAACAAATAACGAAATCGCAAATATTATAAGTAAGCAAAGTTTCAAATTCTGATATAGCGGTGTCGTACTTGAATATGCATAAGCGTTTGTGATTGAATTACAGCACAATGCCAATACAACTAAAAATACCGTAGCACCGTTTATTGCACTCGGAAGATAAATCTTTCCGAATGAATTTGAGTTTTCGCTTTTGCGCATATTGATCAGTAAGCAGCCTAAAGCGATGAGAACAACCGATATAGCGATCCAAACAAGAAGGGGAAGCAAAACGCCTAAATCAACAACTACACTTTTGTCAAGGGGAAGTTCGGTTCGTGCGCCGATTGCGGATAAAAGGGAACTGCTTTCGGTAAGATCGTAGTCTAAGTCTATTGCAAAATTCCAAATCGAAAACAAATAAAACTTATTTCTGAGATCTATATAATTGGATGTAGAGTAAATGTATCCTCGGAGCATTGTGTTCTTCAATGAATCTACCGTTAACAATGCACCTAACGAATAAAGCGAAAGACCGAAATTAACTAAGAGCGCTTCGGCTAAACATCCCGATATTATCATACTGACCGTTCCGAGAGCAAAGCCGGAAATTCCGCTTACAAAGGAAAAGAGGAATTCGTAGCAGAATACATTCATCAAGTGAGAACTGTATCCGAAAGCCGAAAGATTGATTATAAGAGTTATAAAGTTGGGAATAAATGTCGCTGCGAAAATTGACAGCATAGCGGCAAAAACTCTGTTGAAATAAAGTCTCGAACGGGTGATGCCGAAACTCAAATAAACATTAACGCTCTTTTTAGTGAGTAAAAACCTGAACAGTGTTATTGCCATTATCATTCCGCATAAAACCATACCGATTTGAATTAAATTAGTAACGGTTGAGTCTTCACAAAACATTAAAAGAATGTTGTTATGCGGCTTTGATTTGAATGTGTCGGATGATATATATTTCAATACCGGAATTATATGAGTGGTGCAAAGGACCAAAAACGCAACTATACTGTAAGGCAGGATAGTTATGAAACTTTTTCTGAGGTCGTTAGCGGCGACTCTGTCATTCAAAGATTTTTGTAATATCATATTTCTTATCCTCCATTTCATTTAAGAATACTTCTTCCATAGTAAGTTTATATTCGTCAATTGCAATAGGACGCAGAGCGTTAAGTTTTTCCGCTTGTTCTTTTGCGTTTCCTTCAAATATAACCGTAACGATTTTAGAATCAATATCTATAGATTTGTATTTGAAACTTGAAAAATCTTCTTCGGTAATATTTCGGTCGAATATAAGACGGAATTTACTGTAATTTGCCGATATGTCATCTACACAGCAATCCATAGTGAGCTTTTTACCGTTAATAAGTCCGACATGGTCGCAGAGATTTGCAAGTTCGGTCAGGTTGTGGGAAGAAATAATTATCGAAGCATCGTTTTTTGCGATATATTCAATGAAAAGTTTTTTCGATATTTCTTTCTTTTGAGGATCAAGACCGTCAAAGGTTTCATCGAGTAGAAGATATTTCGGATTTGCCGAAAGTCCGAGGATAATTTCGGTTTGTCTTTGCATACCTTTTGAAAATCCTCTTATTCTTTTTTTCTTTTCCAATCCGAAAACTTCAATCAAATTTTCAAAGGTTTTCATATTGAAGTTAGGATAATAATTCGAGTAAAACTTTGCCATGCTCAGCGGAGTTGAGTTAAGGGGAAAGTACAAATCATCGGGGATATAAAATAAGTTCTTCCTTAAATCATTGTTGTTGTATGAAGACTGTCCGTCAAGAAGAACTTCACCTGCGTCGGCACGGTAAATTCCCGCTACTGTTTTCAAAAGCGTTGTTTTACCGGCGCCGTTGTATCCGATCAAACCGTAAATCGAAGTCGGTTTAACATTAAAACTGATATTTTCTATGGCAGTAAAATCGTCGAATTTTTTTGTGATGTTTTTGATTTCTATCATTTGTCATCATCTCCCGAATAAATATTTTCGATTAAAGTTATAATGTCGTTTTTTGTTGCTCCCACCGATTTGGCGTTGATAATCGCTGTTTTGATATTATCCAAGGAATTGTTCAGGTAAACATCATAATCGGGCTTTTCCGTAACAAATACGCCTTTTCCCGCAACGGAATATATAATTCCCTGTTCTTCGAGTTCAAAAAACGAACGCTTAATGGTGTTGATGTTAACCGACAGTTCAGCCGAGAGCTGTCTTAAAGACGGAAGCTGATCACCGCTTTTAAGTTCTCCGCAGTTTATCAGTTTGATAATTTGAGTTTTAATTTGTTCGTATATCGGAGTTCTTGACCGGTAATCAATAAAAATCTGCAACTTTAATCACCTCCTGTAATTTAACAATGCACTGTGTCAACTGTGCTATTACGATTAGCACAGTTTTATAATAATCCATTATTTTCCGTTTGTCAATAGTATTCTAAAAAAATAAAAGAGATGTTTTTGAAACATCTCTTTCAGTGATTAAAATGATTTTAACTGTCTTACATCTTTTCCGACAAACTGAACTGTTTGGTAAGTACCGATAATTCTTGAGGTTATTCTTTCCGAGTATCTGCTTTCGAGTTCTTCGATCGGAACATTTGAATTTATGATGGTGGGAAGTTCTTTTGCCATTCTTGTATTGATTATGTTGTATAGTGCGGCGACGGTAAACTGAGTGGTAAATTCGGCACCGAGATCATCGAGAATGAGTAAATCGCAAGACATAAGTTTGTCTTCCGTTGTGCCGTCGGGATCGCTGCTTCTTCCGAAATGTTCACGCTCAAGAAGGTTAAACAGTGTTTGCGCAGAGCCGTAAACAACTCCGTATCCTTTATCAATAACTTTTCCGGCAATTGCGAGAGAAAGATGGGTTTTTCCTAAGCCGGTATTACCGTAAAAGAATAAACTCGGAGACTCTTTACTGAAATCGTCGGCGTATTCTTTACAAAAATTATAAATTTTATTGGTTTTATCTCTTGAAAAAGTATCGCTTTGGAGCGACGGATCAAAATCTTCGAATTTAGAAATCTTAAGAGGGGAAGAGCCGGCAAGTGATTTGAAAGCCTCTTTTTTTAGTATTTCGTCAAGACAATCGCAAATTTCACCGTTGCAAAATCCCGTGTCGGAACATTTTTTGCAAGTATAATTCGGCTTAAGATAATTTTCATCTAAACCGCATAAAGCCAATAAATCTCTTCTTGCTTTTTGATAGCCGAGATTTTTTTCTTTAAGCTGCGATATAACTTTTCTCGGATCTTTGCAATCGTTCATTGCTTTTACAGCCGCAAGTCCGGTGTTTGACATTTCCTGTTCGATTATAAGAAGTTCCGGATGCTGCTTAGCGAATTCATCGTGCCTTTCCGATGCTGATTTTTCGGCACTTTGACGGCGTGAATTGATAACATTGAGAGCAAGAGAAACCTGCTTGTTTGTATAGTTCATTATTCAGCCTTCTTTCTCTTTTTGTAAATAAGATCTCCGGAAGTAGCCTGTTCAATTGCTTTGTTAATGTCATAAGAACGGTTACCCGAATTGAGTTTTTCCTGTTGTTTTTTATAACTTTCTTTTCCGGCTTGAATGTCGGCAGGGGTTTTATAACCTTTTTCAAACCAACTTAAAAGTATTTTATTTGTATATCCGAATTGGACTTTTCCTTTTCTTTCGACGGTTTCGTTGTATGCAAGTACCATCATCTCTACCGAAAATCCCATTTTGTCCCATTCACCGAACATTTCTGTCTGTTTCGGTGTGGGCTTGGGAACATCAATTCCCGTTAACTGACAGAATTCGGTATAAATTTTCATAACACGGTTATTCATATCTATATATTCATTTGCTTTTTCAAGCGTTGTTATATCTTTTTCATACCATAATTTTGCCATACTGAGAATATAAGCGTTAGCGGATTTTCCCTGATTTTTACAAAACTGTATCAATGTGCAGATTACTTCGACATCAAGTCCGTATGAATCATACATCATTAAAACAGATGATTGCATATCGTATCCGATAGGTCTGCCGAGAATAACTTGAATATGGTTAAGAAGTCCCGAAAAAGTCGAATCGGTGTCAATTCGGTTGCTGACCTGAGCGGAAGTAGGACGAATTAACTTTATTTCGGGAATTTCGGATTTTATGTTTTGAAGGGGAAGCGAAGGTTCGGGTTTAGACTCAGGCTCTTTTTTTAAGTAAGAATCGCTGCGAGTTGGAGAAGGTGCCGAATTGCTGTCGGTATCCGAATTTAATAGTATGCCTTCGTTTATCCAATAATCGAGAGCCTCTTTTGTGTCTGCGGGAGATGAGCCGATCGCTTTAGCTATTTCTTCAACAGAAAAATTACCGCCTTGGTTATTTAATATCCAAAGCAGCGTTTTAACGGCACAGAAACTTGCCATTTTTATATATTTTTCAATCATTACTTTCGGTACTACCAAAACCGAATTGTAATATGTCGGATTAAGTGTAAACATATTATTTCCTTATATCTTTTTTTTGCAAAATTCTTTTAGATTACATTCATCGCATTTTGCTTTCCTTGCCGTACAGACTGCTCTGCCGTGAAGAACGGTTCGATGGCAAAAGTCATTGCTTTCCGTCGGCGGAAGGAGTTTCCTCAATTCGAATTCCACTGCTTTCGGATCTTTTGTACTTACAAGTCCTATACGGTTTGAAATTCTAATTAAATGTGTGTCGGCAACGACACTTGACGGAGCATGAAAAACATCACCCATAATTAAATTGGCTGTTTTTCTGCCGACACCGGGGAGAGATGTCAATTCTTCGATTGAAGAGGGGACTTCACCGTTAAAATCGGATTTGATCTTTTGTGCTATTCCGATTATGTCCCGTGCTTTGCTGTGATAAAATCCGCAGGAACGGATCAATTCTTCGACATCTTCGACTTTTGCCTGAGCGAAATCGTCAAGTGTTTTGTATTTATCGAACAAAGCCGGTGTAACGAGATTAACCCGTGCATCAGTGCATTGAGCGGACAGCCTTGTGGCAATAAGAAGCTGTAACGGATCTGAATATACAAGTGAACAAATTGCTTCGGGATATGATTCTTTGAGTGCCTCAACGGATTTAACGGCAAGTTGCTTTTTTGTCATTATTTTCTTTCAAGAGTATTCGGTAAATCAAGTAAATAGTCGGCAGATACCTGAAAATACAGGCATATTGCTTTCAAATCTCTTAAAGATGGCTCTGTGGCGCCGGTTTCGAGAAAAGATATTTTTCTTTGCGTCATTCCGAGCACATTCGCAAGATCCGTCTGAGTTAGAGGCGGAAGTTTTGACTGTCGGAGTTGTTTGAATTTTTCGTTAAAAGACATAATACTTCCCCTGTGCAAATTTGTATATCAGGGGTATTTTAGCATAAAAAAAGCCCTTGTGCAACAAGGAAAAACGCTCTCGAAGTTAAAAATTTACTACGAATTTTTGTGCAAGTTTTTCTGTCCACAAAATGTTGTATAATCAGAGCGGAAAGCTGTCAAAATATATAGGTTAACTATTGTAAAAATATTTTTTATTTGCTATAATAATACATCAAAAGACAGCGTAGGTTATTAAAAAACGAAAAATATCAATATTAAAGGGGCGATACCGATGAAATTTGTAAAAAGAAGATTGCTTTCGATTGTTTTATGTACAGCCGTTTTAATTTCGGCTATGACAGTTTCCGTGTGTGCAAAAGAACAGAGTATTTCTTCTGCCGAGACAACTGTTGATGTAATGAAAAACGATTTTACAAAACTTATCGGTATAGCGAAGTACGGAGATACCGTGTCTTTCCCGGAAAATTCAGCCGAAGGTATTCTTTCCGCTGCCGAAAAAGGTGCGGATATGGTTCTTGTCAGCGTGAAAAAAACAGCAGACGGAATTCTTGTTTTATTAAGCGATGACAATCTTTCAAGGACCGTTGCCGATGAGGACGGAAATTCCGTTGATAAAAACATATCGGATGTCGGTCTTTCCGAACTTGAGAGTTATTATTTGAAAAACGGTAAAGGCGGTGTTTCGGAATCCGTTACTTCATATAAAATTCAACCTCTTTCTCAAGTGCTTGAAAAGACAGCGGACAAAACGGTTATCGTAATCGAAAACGCTTACGAATATAAGGATGAAATTTACGAAATACTCGTTAACGAAAACAGGCTCAATTCCTGTATTCTGTGTTTGCAGGCGGATAAGGGGGATATTTCGTCCTGGCTTTCCGAAAAGACCGCAATGCCGCTTGTTTTCGCAAAGTTTAAGGGTACGGTTGTATGGAAATCGAGATCGTTTATTAAAAAGACCGCAAAAGCCGGTGCTGTCGGTGTTGTGCTTTGCAGTTCAAACGCTTATTCAATGACCTTTAATAAAAACACCGTTGCGAAAACAGACAATAAAATGCGGGCGGTTATTGATATGACCGATCCCGACCTTTGCGGAAAGAGAACAGATACTCCGCTTTATTGGGACGATGTAACTTCAAGGGGATTTTCCGTTATAATTACAGAAAATCCCGAACAGTTTTACGAGTATTCGCAAAGAACACAAAAAGCAAGAGAAAGATTGGCTGATGCGATTGATTCCGCTTCAAAAACCGATTTGACACTTTGCAGTACAAATTCGGCAAATGCTTTGAAAGAAAAACTTATTGAAAGTAAGCGTGTCTATTCCCAAAGTGTATGCGCAAATGAAATAGAAAACGAATATTACGAACTTTCCAAAACAGTAAATTCTCTGACCGATGTTTCCGGCGATAATTCCGCTTCGACGGTTACTAAAGGAAGAATAGTTGCGGCGGTATCGGTAGTAATCGGTTTAATAATTATGGAAGCGGCATTTGAGATTTTCAGAAATAAGAGTATCAAACTCAGGAAAATCGGTAAAAAATTATACGGGAAAAACAAATATAAAAAATAAGGACGGACATCCCGTCCTTATTGATTTTATAAAATAGAAAGGAAATGTGATAATGACAGATAAATTCAGAAAAGATTTGACAAAAGGAAGCGTAACAAAGAATCTTATTAAATTTGCAATGCCTTTTTTGGCATCCAACATACTTCAGGCTCTTTACAGCGTTGTCGATATGATAGTCGTCGGACAGTATTGCGGTAAGGCTGGAATTACCGGCGTTTCAATCGGCGGACAGATAAATATACTTATCACGGGTGCGGCTAACGGACTTGCGATTTCGGGAACGATTCTTGTCGCTCAGTATCTCGGCGCAAAAAAATACAATGAGCAAAAAAAGACAATCGGAACAATGTCATCGCTTTACTTGGTTTTGAGTATAATTATAACGGCGATAATGCTTATTGTCGGCAAGGATTTGCTTGTTTTACTTAAAACTCCCGAAAGTGCTTTTTCGGAAACACTTTCTTATCTTAATATTTGTATGACAGGTACTGTGTTTATGTTCGGTTATAATGCTGTTTGTGCGGTGTTGAGGGGACTCGGAGATTCCAAAAGACCTCTGTATTTTGTAATGATTGCGGCAGCGATAAATGTTGTGCTGGATTTGGTTCTCGTAGGACACTTTAATATGGGTGCTGCGGGTGCGGCTTATGCGACAATATTCTCTCAGGCAGTCAGTTTTATTCTCTCGGTTATTTATCTTTCGTTAACCGGATTTTTCAAAGGATATACCGTTAAAGATTTTAAGATTGACAAACAAAAAGCCGTTTTACTGTTTAAGATAGGGTTGCCCAGTGCAATTCAAAGCCTTGTAATTTCGTTGTCGTTTATGACTTTGACGGCACTTGTTAATTCTTTGCCCAACGCCGAAGTTGCGGCAGCGTGTCAGGGTGTGGGAAGCAAAATAAATTCATTTGCGATTTTACCGGGTTTGGCTTTTTCAAACGCAATTTCTTCAATGGCAGGGCAAAATATAGGTGCGGGAGAATATGAGCGTGCAAAGAAAACAATGAAAATCGGTATGCTTTTGGCGTTTTCGTTCTCCGTCGCCGTTATGTGTGTTGTCGAAGCATTTCCGCAAGTGCTTTTCAGAGCTTTTACCGACGATGCGGAAGTTATTGCAACCGGTGTACCTTATTTGAGACTTATAGCAATTGATTATTTATTTACCGGATTTATGTTTTCGTTTAACGGTCTTGCGATAGCGGCGGGTAATACTTCATTTGCACTTTTTAATTCGTTTTTCAATTCTATAATTGTCCGTGTACCTTTGGCGTATGCTGCGGTATATTTATTGAATATGGGATTTAACGGTGTAGGTCTTGCAATCGGATGCGCATCTGTATTCAGTGTATTTATAGGACTTTGGTATGTAAAATCTGACCGATGGAGACATTCTAAAGTTATTCTTGACGATTAACTGTTGCAATTTTTTTGAAGATTTGGTAGTATTAAGTTGTCATCAGACACTTTATATTAAAAAGGATTCTAAAGGAGAAAAAGGTATGGAAAGCAAATTTTTCTGTGCTAAACCTAACGGAAAACTGCATTATCCCCATACGATGCTTACAGGCTTCGGCTTTATGGCAGTTCAAATCGCTTGGATAATTTATAATGCGTATGTTCCGCTTATTTTAAGGGAAAACAGCACAATCGCAAACCTTGCTTGGTCAAGCACTGCCGTTGGTATTATAATGGTTATCGACAACATTTTCGGTGTCGTTTTTCAGCCGTTATTCGGAAGAATTTCCGACAGAACACATACAAGATTCGGTAAGAGAAAACCGTTCTTGATGTACGGAATTCCGCTTTGTGCGTTGTTGTTCATTTTTATACCGAGAATACAGGTTCTCGGAATATTGATGCTTGACATTATTGTATTTAACTTCATTATGTCAACTTGGCGTTCTCCCGTTATAGCGATGATGCCCGACTTTACTCCGTCTGAAATTCGTGGAGAAGGTAATGCGATAATTAACATTATGGGCGGTATAGGTGTTGTTCTCGGTACTGTTTCCGGTAAGATTATTACTTTTATTACACCTAATGCCACCGAGGCTGAAATTCGAAATAATGTTTTCATTTTCGGTTCGGCTGTAATGGTTATATGCCTGTTTGTCGTAATGTTCTTTGTAAAAGAACCCGATAACAGAATTTCAAAAGCGGAATCTTTGCAGATGAAAGCCGAATACGAAAAAACACACGGCGGTAAAAAAGAAAAGTCGTCTCTTAAATCAATGGGTCTTACCAAAGGCGAGAAAAAGAGTCTTATCTTTATGCTTGTAGCACTTTTCTTTAACGCTAATGCAACGGATTCGATTAACACATACTTTACGACTTTTGCGACAAGCGAACTCGGATTTTCGGCGGCGGATTCATCTTTGGTAATTACTCTCTTTGCGTTTGCGACGGTAATCGGTGCGATCCCCGCAGGTAAACTCGGTCAAAAATTCGGCAGAAGAAAAACAATTATGAGCGGTTGGGCCGGTGTTCTTGTTCTTTTCCTGACATATGCTATTTCACAGTGGGAACCTTTGCTTTATATCGCAATTGTTTTCGGCGGTATTCTTATCGCATTTGTTACAATAAACACACTTCCTCTTGTACTCGAAATCGGCGGTACGGACAGAGTAGGTACATTTACCGGCTATTATTACACCGCAACATTTTCCGCTTCGATTGTCGGTCCTGTACTTGTAGGCGGTATGTTTGATATGACAAAACTGTTTTCCGCAACCGGCGAAATAAACTATTGGTCATTGTTTATTTACTGCCCGATTTGTTTTGCGCTTGCTTTGTTGTGTATGTCTCAGGTCAAACACGGCGAAACAAACACGATTTCTCAGGAAACAATAGACAAAATAAAAGAAGAAAACGAAGACTGATTTATTCTATATAAGTCAAAAGGGAAGCTCTTAGCGGAGCTTCCCTAATTTTTTGTGCAAAGCCCGAATAAAGCGGCTGTTCTGAGGGCTGATGCCACCGCTTAAAAGCCGTTGCCTATTTGCACATTATCATTTTATGCAGTTTTTTTACAAAGTTTCAAAAAATAATCCGTACTTAACAATGCAGTTTATATTCTGATTGCGCAGATAAAATAAGCAACTCGCTGTTGCGATAAGACGAGGATTTTTGAAATAAATAAAGACAGAGTATAACGCATTTTTCCGTACACTCTGTCTTTTTTGATTTTATGTTTTTTTATTTGTTTTGCATCATAACATTAAATGCGAGTTCTTCAAGCTGTTCAACGCTTTCAAGTGTTCCTGCCTGCCGTCTGAATTCCGCTGAGCCACGGATACCTTTCATATACCACGCTGCGTGTTTTCTCGCTTCTTTAATACCGATTTTTTCTCCTTTATAATCGCAAATCATTTTAATATGTTTTACCATAACTCTCATTCGCTCGCTAACGGGCGGTTCGGGAATTATTCTTCCTTCGCTTAAATATGCGTTAATTTGAGAAAATACCCACGGTCTGCCTAAAGCACCACGACCCACTAAAAGAAAATCACAGTTTGTTTTTTCAATCATAAGCGCCGCCGACTGTCCGTCGGTTATATCTCCGTTTGCGATTACGGGAATTGATACGGCATTTTTTACCTGAGCAATAATATCGGTATTAACCGGTGGAGCATACATTTGCTGTCGGGTTCTTCCGTGAACGGTAACCGCAGATGCTCCGGCACGCTGGGCACGAACGGCAATATCAACGGCATTTAGACACTCGCTGTCCCATCCCGAACGGATTTTAACGGTTACGGGAAGAGATGTTGAAGAAACAACCGCTTTAATGATTTCTTCGGCTTTTTCGGGAGCTCTCATTAAAAATGAACCGCCGCCGTTACCGGCTATTTTAGGTGCGGGACACCCCATGTTTATATCAATAAAATCCGGATTTACTTCAAGTACGCTTTCAATACTTTCAGCCATTATTTTCGCATCGCTTCCGAAAATCTGAACTCCGGCAGGTCTTTCTTTTTCATTCAAAAGCATAAGTTCCTTAGACTTTTTATCTCCCATGGTAACGCCTTTGGAACTTATCATTTCGGAAACCGTATAAGCGGCACCGTATTCACGGCATAATTCACGGAATGCTCTGTCGGCAACTCCGGCCATCGGGGCAAGTCCCGCAAAACCGTCGATTTGCATATTTTTTAATTTCATTAAAATCAACCTCATATAAAACTTAGTATATTTTATCATAAACAAACCCGATTAACAACTTTTAACTCATAAATTTAGTGCAAAAATATTAAAGATATGGTACAATAAACAAAGAAATATATTTTGTGAAAATACGGTGAAAAAATGAAACTATTGATTTTAGACGGAAACAGTATTCTTAACAGAGCTTTTTACGGAATTAAACTTCTTACAACTAAAGATGGCAGATATTCAAATGCCATATACGGATTTATGAATATACTTCTCAAACTTGAAGAAGATATCAAACCCGATAGTGTTGCCGTAACTTTTGATTTGAAAGAACCGACTTTCAGACATAAGATGTACGATCAGTATAAAGCTGGAAGAAAACCGATGCCGGTAGAACTTGCTTCGCAAATGCCTGTGCTTAAAGAAATTCTTTCTTCACTCGGATATAAAATAGTTACAAAATCAGGATTTGAAGCAGATGATTTGATAGGTACTCTCGCAGTAAATTGCGGGGAAGGAAATATGAGTTATATCGCAACGGGAGACAGAGACAGCCTTCAACTTGTAAGAGAAAATGTAACCGTTCTTCTTGCTTCAACAAAAATGGGTAAAGCGGAAACGGTTGTTTACGATATTCCTGCGGTAAAAGAAAAATACGGCGTTGAACCTATAAAACTCATAGATATAAAAGCACTTATGGGCGACAGTTCGGACAATATACCCGGTGTTGCCGGAATAGGTGAAAAAACCGCTTCGTCTCTTGTGGCAAATTACGGAACAATAGACGAAATTTACGCTTCTCTCGATACAATTGACATAAAAGAATCGGTAAGAGAAAAACTAAGAAACGGAAAGGATCAAGCATATTTGAGCTTGGCGTTGGGTACAATCAATACCTCTTCACCGATAGACACAGATATAAATTCTTACAAAAAAGAAAATGCGGATGTTGAAAAAGCAAAGAGATTACTTACGGAATATGAAATGTTCAAAATAATCGAAAGACTCGGTCTCAACCCTGCGGATAACTCGGTGCATAATAAAAAAAGCATAATCGAAAAGCCTCAAGTTTCCGATGATATAGCACGACTTGAGAAGTCGGTAAATGATGAGAAAGAAATTTTCTTTTTGCTTAAAAGCGGCGATTTGATGAGCGAAAAGATTTATGCCGCTGACAGTTGCTTTGTATACTCTTTTTCGGAAAAAAGCGATATAGAAAAAGTAATGTCTTTGATTGAAAATCCTGAAATTAAGTCCTGCACATACGATGCTAAAGCAGTATACTCGCATTTTTTGAAAAAAGACAGAGAACTCTCAAAAGATATTGATTTTGATATAATGCTCGGCGCATATCTTGTAAATCCTTCCGCAAAAGACTACTCTGTCAAAAGGTTGGCAGCTGAAAATTCTGTTGCTTATTTTGAATACGAAGATGAAAATTTGTCCGAAATCGCAACATACAGAGCATTAAAGTCAAAGATTTCCACTGCACTTGAAAACACCGATAACACAAAATTGTTTAACGAAATCGAAATGCCTCTTTCAAGAGTCCTTTCGTCAATGGAGATTTACGGGATAAAGGTTGACGAAGAGGGAATAAAGCGGTTTTCACGGGATCTTGCAGTAAGAATCGAAGAGTTGGAAAATAAAATATACTCTCTTGCAGATGAACATTTTAATATCAATTCTCCGAAACAACTCGGACATATTTTGTTTGAAAAACTTCAGATTCCGACTAAGAAAAAAACAAAAACAGGATATTCCACAAATGCCGATGTTCTTGAAGGTCTTGCCGAAGAATATGAAATTGTAAGGTATATTCTTGAGTACAGAACGCTTGCGAAACTCAAATCGACTTATTGCGACGGACTGTTAAAAGAAATCGACTTTGACGGAAGAATTCATACTAATTTTAATCAAACGGAAACAAGAACGGGAAGAATTTCATCGACCGAACCCAACTTGCAGAATATACCGGTAAGAACACCACTCGGCAGGGAAATGAGAAAGTTTTTCGTTGCACAGGACTCAATGACTTTTGTTGATGCCGATTATTCTCAAATTGAATTGCGTGTACTTTCCGATATTGCAAATGACGGCAATATGATAGAAGCGTTTAACAGCGAAATTGACATTCATACAACTACGGCTTCTCAGGTTTTCAAAATACCGATTGAGGAAGTATCGTCTGTTATGCGTTCAAGAGCAAAGGCTGTTAATTTCGGAATTGTTTACGGTATCGGAGCATTTTCACTTTCAAAAGATATCGGTGTAACCCGTGCGCAAGCCGATAAATATATAAAAGATTATCTTCATCATTATTCCGGCGTTGATGAATATATGAAAAACATTGTCGAAAAGGCAAAAAAAGACGGATATGTATCAACTCTTTTCGGAAGAAGAAGATATCTTCCCGAACTTTCTTCTTCAAACGGTATGCTTCGTTCGTTCGGTGAACGGGTTGCACGGAATATGCCTATTCAAGGTACTGCGGCGGACATAATAAAAATCGCAATGATAAGAGTTTACAACAGACTTAAAGACGAAGAATTAAATGCAAGACTTTTATTGCAGGTTCACGATGAACTGATTGTTGAATCATCTGTTA
The DNA here is from genome assembly GCA_964527585.1 of uncultured Eubacteriales bacterium. Classification (GTDB taxonomy): domain Bacteria; phylum Bacillota; class Clostridia; order Oscillospirales; family Acutalibacteraceae; genus Fimenecus. The sequence continues at coordinate 47,607 of CAZGPE010000006.1, read as the reverse complement.
AAGATTCGCAAAAAGTTAAGCAAATTGTAAAAGAAGAAATGGAAAACGCCTGTGAAATGAAAGTAAGGCTTGTAAGCGATGCCAATATCGGAAAAACTTGGTACGATGCGAAAGGGTAAAATGAAAAAAGTAGTATTTATATGTACCGGAAACACTTGTAGAAGTCCTATGGCGCAAGGTCTGTTTGAAAAGTATCTTCAAGAGCGTAAAATTAACGGTATTGAAGTATCTTCGGCAGGATTAGGATGCTTTACGGGTGATTGTCCGAACGAAAATGCGATTATTGCCGCAAAAGAATTGGGTGCGGATATTTCTTCCCACCGTTCAAGAACTCTGAGTGTATACGATTTAACGGATGAGAATTATTTTGTATGTATGACCGACTCTCATTTGCAAGCGATAAAAAAGTTATATGCACAGGCAAAGGCGATTTCACTTAACATCCCCGATCCGTATATGCGGGGAATTGAGGTTTACAGAGAAACGGCGAAAAAAATTGTCGGATGTTTTGACGGCATAATTGAATTTGTTATTGCAAATGAAATTCAAATTTCCGAGATGACCGAGAACGATATAAAACAGATAGCCGATATTGAAAATGAGTGCTTTTCATTGCCATGGAGCGAAAATTCTCTTAAAGAAGAACTGTATAATCCGAATGCAAAATTTTTCAAAGCGAAAATCAAAGATGAGATTGTGGGATATATAGGTTCGTTTAATATTGTCGGTGAGGTTTCGATAACAAATATAGCGGTAAAAGAAAAATTCAGAAAAAAAGGCGTTGCAACCGCTTTGCTTAACCGTCTTGAAACGGTAAGCAGGTCGGAAAACGCCGAATTTATTACTCTTGAAGTTCGTGCTTCGAATCAAAATGCTATTTCTCTTTACAAAAAATTCGGATTTTCTCAAGTCGGTGTGAGAAAAAACTTTTATTCTTCTCCGAAAGAGGATGCGTTGCTTTTAACAAAATATCTAAAAGATTAAAAAAAGGAAAAGAGTTAATAACTCTTTTCCTTTTTGCGTTATTCGTCCCAATTAAGTTCGTGAAGTTTCCCTTCGCATAAAAGATCCGGAAAATTCCATTGGCGCAATACTTCGTATGTTGCGATTGCTACCGTGTTGGAAAGATTAAGGCTTCTTGCCCGTTCATGATTAAGCATCGGCATACGCACACAGTTTTCTTCATGGTTATAAAGAAGTGTTTCCGGCAGGCCTTTAGTTTCTTTTCCGAAGAAAAGCCAGCAGTCATCGGGATAATTAACATCTGAATAAATATGTCTTCCTTTGGTTGTAAAGAAATAAAAATTATCCGAGTGTTCACCGTTTTTTTCAAAAAACTCATCAAGATTTTCGTAATATGTAATATCAAGCAGATACCAATAGTCAAGTCCTGCTCTTTTAAGTTTTCTGTCATCTATTTTGAATCCCATCGGGCCTACAAGATGAAGCCGTGCACCCGTTAAAGCGCAAGTCCTTGCGACATTTCCCGTGTTTTGAGGTATTTCCGGTTCTACCATAACTATATTGATTGCCATTAGTTTTCTCCTGTTTGTTTTTTATTATTTTAACATATTTTTCAAAAAATAAAAGAACTATACAATAATTATTTTTTTCTTAAAGCAAAGAATATTATTACAATAAAAAACAAGGGGTGAAAAAAGTGAAGAAACAAACCGAAAAAACAATGAAAACCGTAGGTGCAAGTCTTGCTATCGGTGCAGCGGCGGCGATGATAGGTTCGGTTATGAATGACAGCACCGCAAAAAATATGAAAAAGACGGCTAAAAAGGCTATGAATACTTTTTCGAATATAGTTGATAATATGCAAAGTATGATGTAAAATCAAGAAAAGTCCGTTGCCTGACGGCGACGGACAATTTCCTTTAGGTGATACAATGATTAAAAGAACATTTGTTATAATCTTAACTTTTTTGTTAACGGTTTGTGTCTGTTCATGTTCTAAAAGCGAAAAGACATACGAATCGGAAGGGTCAAAGAATGAGTTTTTAACAACTCAACCCATTGAAGAAACGGGAATACGCTCGGATATTCTGCCTGCCGGAACGGGAAATGCCGTTCTCGAAGACGGAAAGACATATACCGGACTTGAAAGACTTGCTTGTGTTGAATTTAAGATAAGCGATCCGGAAAACACACGGGGACTTTCAACCGAGAAAAAAGGATATGGGTTCGGTGTGGCGAAAGACGGTCAGGCAAATGCGGTTTCGGTAAACAATCAAAAGTTCTTTGATGAAGGCGGATTTAATGCTTTGTGTCTTGACACGCTTTCGCAAGAAAAAGTGCTTTATCTTACATTTGACTGCGGATACGAAAACGGATATACGGAAAAAATTCTCGATACACTCAAGGAAAAGAATGTAAATGCGGCTTTTTTCTGCACTTTACCTCAGGTTAAACAAAATCCGGAAATTGCGGCAAGGATGATAAACGAAGGCCATATTCTCGGCAATCATTCGGTAACACATCCGTCTTTTCCGACAATAACAAGAACACAAATGGCGCTTGAAATTCAGGAAATGGATGATTATTTGAGAACTAATTTCGGATATTCCGAACCGTACTTCAGATTTCCGATGGGGGAATATTCGGAAAATGCACTTGATTTGGTATCGTCAGTAGGATATAAAAGCGTGTTTTGGTCTCTTGCATATAATGACTGGGATTTGAATAATCAAAAGGGTGCGGATTATGCATTTAACACCGTAACGCAGAGACTTCATCCCGGAGCGGTTATACTCTTACACGCTGTCTCTCCGGATAATGCGGAAGCACTCGGAAGAATAATTGATTACGCAACGGAAAACGGATATGTTTTCAAATCGTTAAGAGATTACGGCAATTGACATTAAATGAAATTTATTATAAAATATATTATGTGAGTAGACTGAGCAATTGCGCAGACGCTTTATTGTCTGTGAGGAAAGTCCGAGCATCACACAGCAGGGTAACGGCTAACGGCCGCCAAGGGCGACCTTCGGGAAAGTGCATAGAGATATACCGCCGTATTTATTACGGTAAGGATGGAAAGGCGAGGTAAGAGCTCACCAGAATATTGGTAACAATATTGCTAAGTAAACCCTACCCGATGCAACATCGAGCGAAGTTGTCAGCTGGGCAGATACTTCAAAGGATGGCTTGAGCGTATCGGTAACGGTGCGTCTAGACAGATAATTGCTTTCAATGACAGAACTCGGCTTATAGGTTTACTCACACTATTATTTTCGCCTCATACAATGTTATGGGGTGATTTTAATGTTGGAAACTGTTTTTGCCTGTATATTTGTCGGATTGGTACTTTTGGGTGTGCTTGCCGTTTCTTACGGGATAATGTTCCGATTGCTTATGCCGAAAGGAAGGTATGATTACTACATATTGATTCCATCGGATTTGTGTAACGAAAACATAACACAGGCCGCATATTCGGCAAGAACCAAACTTAATCTCATCGGCGATGAAAATTACGGCAAGGTTGTTGTTGTAGATACGGGAATGGATGAATCTCAAAGACTGTCGTGCTTGAATGTTTGTCGGCAGACAAACGGGATTTATCTTATTACCTCAAATGAATTAGAGGATCTTTTTAATGAACGGTAATCAGGAAAATGAAATAATCAGCGGTACCGTTGAGGATATTAAATTCAGAAATGAACAAAACGGATATACCGTGCTTGAAGTAGGCTGTGATGATGAACTCATTACGGCCGTTGGTGTTTTTTCGGATATTTCAATCGGTGAAAATGTTAAATGTTGCGGCAATTGGACTTTTCACTCTACTTTCGGCAGACAGTTTAAGGTTGAAAGTTACGAAAGAAATATGCCTGCGAATACCGAACAACTTTATAATTATCTTTGCGCCGGTGCCGTTAAAGGAATAGGTCCCGCAACGGCTGAAAAAATAATAACCGCTTTTGCGGAACGCTCGTTTGAAGTGCTTGAAAATGAGCCGGAGAGCCTTGCGCAAATAAAAGGCATATCTTTGGAAAAAGCCAAAATGATGTCTGAAGATTTCAAAAGACAGTTTGCCGTAAGAAATATTATGATGAATCTTGAAACATACGGAATGACTCCGAATGAGTGTATAAAAGCATACCGTGTTTTCGGAGCGAAAGCAGTTGAAAAAGTTCTTGAAAATCCTTTTGATTTGTGTTTTTCGGGAACCGGAATCGGCTTTGAGCGTGCGGAAACAATTGCGGAAAATTTACCGAATAAAACTGAGCCTAATCTAAGAATTAAAGCGGGAATATTACATATTATCACACACAATCTTTATGCTGACGGGCATACTTGTCTGCCGAGAGATAAGGTTATTCGAATTGCTTCTGAATACTTGTCCGTAAACAAGGATACGGTTGATATTTTAATTGATGAACTTATTTCGGAAAACAAACTTATATCAAAAATTATAGACGCAAAAGAATTTGTTTTTTTAACATCCGCATATATTGATGAAAAATTGATAAGCGACAGAATTAAAGTTTTGCTTAAGTTTCCGCCTCCCGAAAGAAAAACTTTATATAAAGAAATCGAAGCCGTTGAAGTTATGCTGAAAATTCAGTATGCCGAAAAACAAAAAGAAGCGATTCAAACCGCAATCAATAAAGGAATGTTGATTTTAACCGGCGGACCCGGAACGGGAAAAACGACAACGCTTAAAGGAATAATAAAAGTTTTTGAAAACGAAGGTCTTGAAATCGCTCTTGCCGCACCGACGGGAAGAGCAGCAAAAAGAATGAGTGAATTAACCGGGAAAGAAGCAAAAACAATTCACAGATTGCTTGAAGTTGAATGGGATGAATACGACAGACCGGTTTTTCAGCGCAATATGAGAAATCCGCTTGATTGTGAAGTCCTTATTGTTGACGAACTTTCGATGGTAGATATAAATATATTTGCAAGTCTTATTTCCGCATTGCCGTTCGGATGCCGTTTTGTTATGGTCGGGGATTACGATCAACTTCCGGCAGTCGGAGCGGGTAATGTGCTTTCCGATTTGATAAATTCAAAACTTTTGCCTGTTGTAGAACTTAAAGAAGTGTTCAGACAGTCTCTTGACAGTTTGATTGTTACGAATGCACATAGAATTGTCAATTCGGAAAATCTTATTACCGATAAAAAGGATAGCGACTTTTTCGTAATGGAACGGAAAAATGCTTACGATACCGCCAAAACGGTTGCACAGCTTTATTCCGCAAGGCTTCCCGCCGCTTACGGATATTCTCCTTTTACGGATATTCAGGTTATATGCCCTTCGAAAAAAGGTGAAGCGGGAACTGTTAATTTGAATAAAATGCTGCAAGAACTTGTAAATCCGCCGGAGAAAACAAAAAATCAACTTACGGTAGGGTTCAGAACCTTCCGTGAGGGCGATAAAGTTATGCAGATTAAAAACAACTATAATATCGTCTGGGAAAAAGGCAAAGATTCCGGTGAGGGAATATTCAACGGAGACATAGGAATAATAGAACGGATTGATTTGAAAAACGAATGTGCGGTTGTGTGCTTTGACGATGAGCGCCGAGCAACTTATATGAAAGAACAGCTTATTGAGTTGGAACTTGCTTATGCAATTACGGTGCATAAAAGTCAGGGCAGCGAATTCAAAGCGGTTATTTTACCGATTATATCGGTGATTTCTCAGCTGAAATACAGAAATTTGCTCTATACTGCGGTTACAAGAGCGAAGGAGCGCTTGATAATTGTCGGCAGTAGTGAAGAGATGAAAGAAATGGCGCTTAACAATAAAATAACAAGGCGCTATTCCGCACTTAAATCAATGCTTTTGGAGAACGACGATGGACATAGGTGAATTGAAAGAGTTTGTTATCAGTTCTTTCTTCCCGAAAAGATGTAAATATTGCGGTGAGGTTATACGGTATAATGAAACGGTTTGCCGAAACTGTAAAGACTCTCTGCCGAGAATCGAACCGCCTGTTTGCAAACTGTGTGCAAGAAGCAAAAATGATTGCGACTGTAAGGGGAGAAAACATTTTTACAAAGAATCCGTCGGTGCTTTTTATTACAAAGATGCGATAAAAAAGACTGTATCGAGAATGAAATTCCACGAGAAAAAGTTTTTATGCAAAGTAATGGCGGAAGATATGTATGAGGTTTTATTAAGAGAGTATATAGCGGATGAATTCGACTGTATATGTTATGTTCCTTTTTCGAAAAGCAAATCGAGAAAGCGTGAGTTTAATCAGGCTTGCGAAATTGCGAAAGAACTTTCGTCTTTATCTTCGATTCCCGTTTGCGATGCACTTGAATGTATTTACGATACACCGGCACAGCATTCGGTTCCCGGAGCGTTCAGAAAAGGAAATGTTTTCGGAATTTACGATGTTAAAAAAGCGGTAAATGTCGAGAACAAAAGAATATTACTCGTAGATGATGTTAAAACAACAGGCGCATCTCTTGATGAATGTGCCAAAATGCTTTTGCTCTCAAACGCACAAAGTGTTAAATGTTTGACATTCGCCGTTTCGTATAAGAATAAGTTGACAGTTGAAGACAATGTTGATAAAATACATCGTGAGGTGTGAAAATGAATAAAAAACAGCGTAAGGCGGTAGTTGCTTTTTTTGAAATATCTGCCGTTGCCATAATAATCGGTCTTGTTTTTCTCGGTGCAAACATTATAAAGAACCGTTGGCACAAAATTGATTTTCAGGTAACGAAAATAGCGGCGCAGGAATATGAAGATCAAAGCGGTTATTATCATGTAACAGTAGATGCTACGGCAGATACTTGGTTTTACGATTTTAATACATATAAATTCAAACTTGTAAACGGTTCAACAGGTAATTATATTCCCGATAATGCCGTTGAAACCGGAGTTATCTCGGTTTCCCGTAATAATACAGCCGAATTTACTTTTTCGTTTGATACGCATAATCTTGACGATATAAAAAACTATACATATCAGGGTGTAAAAATTTATATAAACGGAAACAGCAAAGAAGGTACAGATATAAGAATGTTTTTAAGCGAGTATGTTGATTTGCTTGAAATTGAATGATTATTTGATTGACACACTGCCGATAAAATGTTAAAATATCTCTAAATTATAAAACACTGAGAAGAAGTTAAGAAATACATTCACTGTTTTCAGAGAGTTGCCGTTCGGTGCAAGGCAATACAAAGTGTGTTTCGCCGTCGCTTCGGAGTGGCTCTGCCGATATTTAAGCAGGGACGGGTTATTGCGTTATAAATATTAAGTGGCCGTTTTTGGCAATTTGAGTGGTACCACGGATTTTTTCGTCTCATACATCGTATGAGGCGTTTTTTATTTGCAAGGAGGAAAAAATGTCTAAAGAACTTGAAAAACAGTACAATCCTAAAAATGTTGAGGAAAGAATTTATAATACTTGGTTGGAAAATAAATATTTCCATGCAAAGCGAGAAGAGGGGAAAAAGACTTATACAATAGTTATTCCGCCCCCCAATATTACCGGTCAGCTTCACATGGGACACGCACTTGACAATACTTTACAGGATATTCTTATACGCTATCACAGAATGGCGGGATATGATACACTTTGGTTGCCCGGAACCGACCATGCTTCGATTGCCACCGAAGCGAAAATTGTTGAAGCAATGCGCAAAGAGGGAATTACCAAAGAAGAAATCGGCAGAGAAAAATTTCTTGAAAGAGCTTGGGATTGGAAAGCACAGTACGGCGGAAGAATCATTGAACAGTTAAAGAAAATGGGTTCTTCGTGCGACTGGGACAGAGAACGCTTTACTCTTGATGAGGGATGCAGCAAAGCTGTCCGTGAAGTGTTTGTTCGTCTTTACGAAAAAGATTTAATATACAGAGGCAACAGAATGGTTAACTGGTGTCCTCACTGTAATACATCTATTTCCGATGCCGAAGTTGAGTATGAAGAGAAAGATTCGAATTTCTGGCACCTTCTTTATACTGTAAAAGAAACCGGAGAAAAACTCGAACTTGCGACAACCCGTCCGGAAACAATGCTCGGTGATACCGCTGTTGCGATAAACGGCGACGATCCGAGATATTCTCATTTGCACGGTTGCCATGTTATATTACCATTGCTTAATAAGGAGATTCCGATTGTATGCGATGAGCACGCCGATATGACTAAGGGAACAGGTGTTGTTAAGATTACTCCCGCACACGATCCCAATGACTTCGAAGTCGGTCTCAGACATAATCTTCCGATTGTCCGTACTTTCACTTATGACGGATATATGACCGGAGCACAAGACAAAGCACAGGCTGATGAATTGCGTGCATCGGGAAAAACCGCACAAAATGAACCTGAAGTTCTTGATTGCGGTAAATATGCCGGTATGACTACTCTTCAGGCAAGAAAGGCAATTCTTAAAGATCTTGAAGAAGGCGGATATATTAAAGAAATCGAACCTATTAAACATGAAGTCGGAACTTGTTACAGATGCCATTCAACAATAGAACCGATGGTTTCAAAGCAATGGTTTGTCAGAATGGAACCGCTTGCCGCTCCCGCTATCGAATCGGTTGAAAAGGGCGAAATTAAGTTTATTCCCGAAAGATTTACAAAGAACTATATGAGCTGGATGAGGGGAACAAGAGATTGGTGTATTTCCCGTCAGCTTTGGTGGGGGCACAGAATTCCCGCTTGGTATTGTGATGAATGCGGAGCAACAACAGTTTCAAAGACGGATGTTTGCAAGTGTTCGAAGTGCGGAAGCGAAAAAGTTTCGCAGGACCCCGATACATTGGATACTTGGTTCTCTTCGGCTCTTTGGCCGTTTTCAACTCTCGGCTGGCCCGAACAAACCGAAGATTTGAAGCATTATTATCCGACAAATACTCTTGTTACCGGATACGATATAATCGGATTTTGGGTATCGAGAATGATATTCTCAGCTCTCGAATATACAGATAAAGCGCCATTTGATACGGTTCTTATTCACGGTCTTGTCAGAGACGCACAGGGAAGAAAAATGTCAAAATCTCTCGGTAACGGAATTGATCCGCTCGAAATAATCGACAAATTCGGTGCGGATGCATTGAGATTTACTCTCGCTACAGGAAACAGCCCCGGAAACGATATGAGATTTTCCGATGAGAAAGTCGAAGCAAGCCGTAACTTTGCAAATAAGATATGGAATGCGGCAAGATTTATTCTCATGAATCTTACCGACGACGAACCTAAACCTTATATTCCCGAAAATCTTGCGATTGAAGATAAATGGATTTTGTCTCAGTATAACGATCTTGTTAAATCCGTTACGGATTCGCTTGAAAAGTACGAACTCGGACTTGCCGTATCTAAACTTTACGATTTCATTTGGGATGTTTTCTGCGATTGGTATATAGAACTTGCCAAAATCCGTCTTAACTGCAATGATGAAACCGCAAAGTCAACCGTAAAAGCTGTTCTCGTATATGTTATGAGCAATACACTTAAACTTCTTCATCCGTTTATGCCTTTTATTACCGAAGAAATATGGCTTACTCTTCCGCATGATGATGAGTCTGTTATGATTTCCGAGTGGCCTGTTTATTCTTCGAAACTTAAATTTAAGGCCGAAGAAACAGAAATGGAAAGAGTTATGACAGCAATAAAAGCCGTCCGTAACAGAAGAAGTGAAATGAATGTTGCTCCTTCGAAGAAAGCAAAAGTAATTATCGACACTAACTTTGTCGATACATTTACAAATGCGGCTGAATTCTTTATCCGTCTTGCTTCTGCAAGTTCCGTTGAAATTATTTCAGGCTATGAGGACGATACAGCGGTTACCGTAATAACGGAAGATGCGAAAATTTATATCCCGTTAGATGAACTTGTAGATTTCAAAGCCGAACTTGAAAGACTTGAAAAAGAAAAGAAAGCGGTTCAAAAGGATATTGATTTTATTTCCAATAAACTCAACAATGCCAACTTTGTAGCAAAAGCACCTGCTAATCTTGTAAATGAGCAGCGCGAAAAACTCGCAAAGCATACCGAGAAAATGGAAATGATCAACGAAGCAATTGAAAAAATCAAAAACAGATAATTAACAGTTGCATAAAAATCGTTGATATGTTAAACTATCATTATATTAAAAATTAACAGAAACAGGAGTTAGTATTATGGCAAAATTAAATGACATTGATAAGGCTGCCGCTTCTAAGGGAAAAGGTCTTGAAACCCTTTGGCAGTTTGTAAAATTTATCGTAGTAAGTCTCGGAGCGTTTGTTATTCAGACTTTCTTACCTTATCTTATCAAACTTCCCATGACCGAAGAATTTCTTCATCAGCCTTATGAGTTTTGGATTTTCAAAAGTGAACCTGCTGATGCTGCAACAGGTATCGTCGCTGCCGGACTCGGAGTTTTTATTGCCGCAAACCTCAGTAATGTAATTGCACAGATTGTATCTTTCTTTATTAACAGAGATAAGACATTTAATTCCGATGCTAATATTGCGGTAACACTTCCTATCTACATAGTCTTTACAATCGCTCTTATTTGCTTCTCGGCTTGGCTTTCGCCCGCACTTATAACTTTCTTCTGCAATCATAATATGGAAGGCGCTTCACTTGCTCTTTCGGGTGCGATTTGCGGTGCGATTCAGTTCTTCCTTTATTTCCCCGTAGATAAAATTCTTTTCTCAAAGAAAAAAGAAAAGAAAGACTGATTTCAAACAAAAAACGGTTTCTTTATGAAACCGTTTTTTTATTTTTATATTGTAAAGTATGGCGAAAAATGATAAAATATATTTTGCTGTCGGTTAAGATATTTAATTGTTGAAATTAAGGTGAAAATATATGTCTAATAATTTAATTGTAATCGAGGGACTTGACGGAAGCGGAAAATCGACGCAGGTTGAACTTTTGAAAAAACGCCTTACCGAAAACGAAATACCCGTAAAACAAATTAAACTTCCCGATTATGACGATGAGTCAAGTACACTTGTCAGAATGTATCTCGGCGGTGAATTCGGAAATAATCCGGATGATGTAAATATTTATGCCGCATCGTCTTTTTATGCTGTTGACAGATATGCCAGTTATAAACGCCATTGGAGTAAAGAATACCTTTCCGGTACCGTTATTCTTGCCGACAGATATGCGACTTCCAATGCTGTCCATCAAACAGTTAAACTTCCGAAAGACGAATGGGATGCATATCTTTCTTGGCTTACGGATTATGAATACAATAAAATGGGCGTTCCCGAACCTACGGCGGTAATATATCTTGATATGCCCGTGGAAATTTCTCAGCGTCTTATGTCTAAACGGTATAATGATGACGAAAACAAAAAAGATATTCACGAAGCAAATGTAGAATATTTGAAGAAGTGCAGAGAGAGCGCAATGTTTGCCGCCGAAAAATTCGGCTGGTCGGTAATTAAATGTTCCGATGGAGAAAATCCGTTTTCAATCGAAGAAATCGGTAATAATATATATGATGAAATTATGAAAAAAATAGGAGAAAATTTAAGTGATTGAATTTAAGGACCCTGAAATATCAGACAGTAAATGGGTCAAAAAAGCGATGGAACAGTCCGGAGAAATGTCTTGCGAATACTGTTTCGGAAATTTATATATATGGTCAAAGGTTTATTCAACCGAAATCGCAGAATATAACGGATTGTTTTTAGCGAAAACCGAAAATGAAAATACTGCAAGTTTTCTTTATCCTTGCGGAAATTCAAATAAGAAAAATGCAATAAACGAAATTATAGAATATTGTCGAAATAAAAACAAAAAGCTTGTGTTATACAGCCTTTCCGAAAAATCGGTAAAAGAGTTAAACGAACTTTTTCCGGATAAATTTATATTTAAGCCGACAAGGGACTCTTTTGATTATATATACACTTCTCAGTCGCTGAACTCTCTTTCCGGCAGAAAGTATCATTCAAAAAGAAATCATATTTCTTTCTTTAAGAATAATTATAATTGGAAATATGAAAAAATCGACCGAAGTAACATCTCTGAATGTTATAAAATGAATGAGGAATGGGAAATAATTAACAGCGAAAAAGGTGAGGGTGTTTCCAACGAACTGATAGCGATAAACCGTGCTTTTGACAAGTATTTTGAACTCGGTTTTGTCGGCGGATTAATCAGACTGGACGGAAAAGTTGTCGGATATACTTTCGGTGAACCGATAAACGAAAATGTTTTTTGCACTCATGTCGAAAAAGCGTTTTCCGACATCAGAGGTGCATATCCGACCGTAAATCAGCAGTTTTGTGAAAACGAACTTATGCAGTATGAGTTTATTAACCGTGAAGATGACACCGGTGATGAGGGCTTGCGTAAAGCAAAACTTTCATACAATCCTGCTATACTTCTTGAAAAATACGATGCTTTGTTAAAGGAATGATATTTTGGATTACAGAATTGCCCGAAAAAAAGATTATGACAAAGCCTCTGTTTTATGGCAAAAAACTTTCGGAGATACTTCTGATACCGTAAATTATTTTTTTGAAAACTTTGCAAACGAGAATTTGTTTGTTTGCTGTATTGACGGCGAAATTGTGTCAATGCTGTTACTTTTCGAAAGTGAAATCGTAATTAAATCTCATAATTATAAAGCGTTTTACATTTATGCCGCCGCAACGGATGAAAAATACAGAAAAAAAGGCATAATGTCAAAATTGCTTGAATATGCAGGCGAAATTGCGAAAAGCAGAAATGCCTATTTCCTTTTTTTGAAACCCGCAAGTGAATATTTGTATTCCTTTTACCGTAATAACGGTTTCGAAAATGCTTTTTTTCAAAATCGGAATACATTATATAATTCTACGGCTAAATATCAATATGATTATGTTAAGTGGAATGACGATGTTATTAAAGCGGATAAAATCTTTTCCGATAATACCCCTTTTCAAACAACAAACGGATATGCAAGTCTTAATATTTCAAAAGACAGAATAACGGTTGAAAGGTTTGTTTCAAAAGATGTATTTGCTTTAATTGAAGAAATTAAAAACACTTTTTACGATAAAAAAATATATGTCGGATTACCCGCAAATCAAACCGACGGAAATTATGAAAAAACGGGAATGATTAAGTGTCTGTCCGATATAAAACCCGACAGCAAAATTTATCTCGGAATTACTTTAGAGTGAGGTAGTAATATGATTTATCTTTTTTTGGCAAACGGATTTGAAGAAATCGAAGCGCTGACACCTCTTGATGTGTTAAAAAGAGCAGGGGAAGATGTTATAACAGTCGGTGTCGGTTCTCGGGAAATTACCGGTTCACACGGTGTTACCGTTTGTTGCGATACGACTGTTGAAAGCATTGAAAAAAGCGACTGTATCAAGGCGATAATTTTACCGGGCGGTATGCCGGGAACACTTAACCTCGAAGCCGATAAGACCGTTTCTGAGATTATAGATTTTGCAAGTGAAAACAATTTGTTTATCTGTGCCGTTTGCGCCGCACCTTCTATTCTCGGACACAAAGGACTGTTAAAAGGTAAAGAAGCAATATGTTTCCCGGGCTTTGAAAAAGATCTTTATCAGGCAAAAATTTCCGAAAAGTCGGTTGTAAGAGACGGCAATATTATAACGGCAAAAGGTATGGGAGTTTCGCTTGAGTTCGGTTTGGAGATACTTGCGGCTTTGCAGGGAAAGGAAAAGGCTGATTCGATAAAATCGACAGTGCAAGCCGATTAGTTTTTGTGAACGACATAAGACCGATTAAGCAAAAACTCAGATCCGAGTCCAAACAGTACAGAAGATCTCTTGATAGTGAATATAAAAACATACTTGATAATAAAATTGCCAACAGACTGTTTAATACATGGCAATACCGTGAAAGCGAAATTATTTTATGTTATGTTTCGACCGAAATCGAAGTTAACACCGAAACGGTAATAACCCGTGCACTTGCCGACGGAAAGAAAGTGGCTGTGCCGAGATGTGTTGAGAATACAAGATTTATGGAATTTTATTTCATTAAAAGCTTTGATGATCTCGAAAGCGGATTTATGGGTGTGCTTGAACCTATTCCCGAAAAGTGTGAAAAAATGACCGATTTCACATCAGGTCTTTGTATTGTTCCGGGTTTAATGTTTGATATGTTCGGATACCGTTTGGGATACGGAAAAGGATATTATGACAGATTTTTATTAAATTTTTGTGGCGAAACGCTCGGAATATGTTATAATGCTTGTGTAAAAGAACAGCTTCCGCACGGAAAATATGATAAGCGGATTGATAAAATCATTACACAAAGTAAAATGATAAATGCAAATAAATTCAAGGAGGTAAAAAATGCAAGGTAAAGATGATAACAGAACGCCTAACGCAAAGCGTATAAACAGCGATGAGCAAGCGTATGATGATCTTCTTGAATTTTATTCGTCTTACTCTCAACCTTCTAAAAAAGAAAACACAGCGGAAAGAGTTTTCGCACAAAGACAGCGTGTTACTGCGCCTAAACCGAAAACGGAATTCAAAGTTGATATTAAGAACATTGATTCCGAAATCAGAACTCCGAAAAGGAATTCCGTTCCCACCCGTTCAGGCACTGAAGTTTATACGAAACCTCAGGTTGATAAAAGACCTGCGCACAGGTATTCGGATAATAAACAGGATAACGGCATTGATTTAATGCCTGCATTTGAGGATGACAAAAGGTATATCCGTAAAAGTGCGGAAAATATCCGTCCCGAATATAAAAATCAGCCGAACGAAAGAACTTCGAAAGCTCCGAAAAATTCCCAAAAAAGTTTCATAGAAGAAACGAAGGCAGCGCTTTATTCGAAACTTTCAAATCGTAAAAAAGCCGAAACGCCTTATAAAAAACCGGAATATGCGCAAGAAAACGGGAAAACCGTTATTTACAAAAAAAGCGATTTGCCGACAAAGAAAAAAATCGAACTGTTCTTTAAGCAAAATAAAAAAGCTTGGATAACACTCGGAATTTGTTTGGCTGTTGCCGTTCTTATTTCAACTTATGCGATAAGCTGTATGAACGATATTCTCGCAATCAAACGGGATAGCGAAAATTTTGTTACGGTAAATGTACCGGCACAAACCGATACAAGCGGTGCGATTGACATTCTTAAAGAAAACAAACTTATTAAGCATAAATATTTTTGTAAGGTTTTTGCGAAATTCCTCGATTACCGTGATGATAACTATCTTTCGGGAATTTATTATCTTACCGAGTCTATGGGATTGGAAAATATGCTTTCTACCTTTAAGAAACCCATGACGACGGGCGAGACCGTAACATTGACTTTCCCCGAAGGTTATACCGTAAATCAAATTGCGGAAAAACTTGAAAAATACGAAGTTTGTACTCAAACCGCTTTTTTCGCTACGGTAAGAGATGTTGATTTCAGCACCGAATATTCGTTTATTTCGCAGATGGACGAAAAAGATAAGCGTTATCAAATCCTCGAAGGTTATCTTTATCCCGATACTTACGAATTTTATGTCGGTGAAAACGCTTCAAGCGTTATAAGAAAATTCCTCGATAACTTCAAGAACAAGTGGACTGACGAGTATGCTGCACAGGCGGAAAAACTCGGAATGACTGTTGATGATATTGTTACACTCGCATCAATAATCGAGAAAGAAGCATACGGTGCGGATCAAATGCCTCTTGTTTCTTCCGTATTCCACAACCGTCTTAAAAAATCGGGAATTTATCCGACTTTGGGTTCGGATGCGACGAAAGAATATGTCAGTGAATATATTTCAAAATCGGTTACCAATTCCGCCGAATTGAGTATTTATCAAAAAAATTACGACACATATAAATGTGCCGGACTTCCGGTAGGTGCAATATGCAATCCGGGTAATGATGCAATCAATGCGGCGCTTAATCCCGCAAGTACAGGGTATTACTATTTCCTGCACGATAACGATAAGAAAATCTATCTTGCGTCAACAGATGCGGAACACAATGCCAATTCACTTGCGGCACTTAACGCAAACAGCAAAAAATCCAAGTAAAATAAGCGGAGAATTCGTTCTCCGCTTTAATTCAGAGAAAATCAGGAGTTATTATGATAAAACCCGAATTATTGGCGCCGGCAGGCGACAGAGAGCGTTTTGACGCCGCTTTGCAAGCAGGTGCGGATGCAATTTATGTCGGTTCGACAATGTTTTCAATGAGAGCGGCACCGAAAAATTTTGATACTGTACAGCTTAAAGAAATTTGTGATATTGCTCATAAAAAGGGTGTGAAAATATATCTTACCCTTAACACCGTTCCTATGAACAGTGAAATCGAAATGTTGCCCGAATATATTAAAAATTCGGCAGCGGCAGGTGTAGATGCGTTTATAGTTGCGGATATAGGTGTTCTTTCATACTGTAAAAAATATGCTCCGAATGTGGATGTTCATATTTCAACACAAGCCGGTATAGTTAACTATCTTTCGGCAAATGAATTTTATAATCTCGGTGCGAAAAGAATTGTTACGGCCCGTGAAATTTCTCTTGAAGATATTGCACAAATTCGGGCAAAGACGCCTAAAGACCTTGAAATCGAATGTTTTGTTCACGGAGCTATGTGTGTTTCGTTTTCGGGAAGATGTCTGTTATCGCATTATCTTGTAGGCCGTGATGCAAACCGAGGAGCCTGTGCGCAGCCGTGTAGATGGGAATATGCTCTTGTTCAAAAAGACAGACAGGGGAATTATTTCCCGATTGACAATAATGAAAACGGGACATATATTCTCAATTCAAAAGATATGTGTATGATTGAACATATTCCGGATCTTGTTAAGGCGGGTATTGACAGTTTTAAGATTGAAGGAAGAGCGAAATCCGCTTATTATACAGCGGTTATTACCAATGCATACAGATCGGCAATTGACGGTTATCTTAAAAATCCGAGCGATGATTATATTCCTGAACAGTGGATAATAGATGAGACAAGAAAAGTCAGTTACAGAGAATACGGCACAGGATTTTTCTATGAAGCACCGAGAATTGACGCTAATGTTTCTTATGAGGGCGGATACCGCAGAGAATGGGATGTTATGGCTGTTGTTGAAAAGTGTGAAAACGGATACGCCTTCATCGAACAGCGCAACAAATTTTCCGTCGGAGATACACTTGAGGCTCTCGAATTCGGAAAGAAGCCGGTATCGTTTACGGTAAACGAAATAATAAATTCAGAAGGCGAAAATGTTTTAAGTGCACCTCATGCGATGATGAAAGCAAAAATTAAATGTGATTTTGATTTTCCATGCGGGACTCTTCTTCGCAAACAGGCAGAATGATAGGAATAATAAGAAATTATCAGGCGGTTTTGAGAACGCAAAATAAACATTTATCTTATATTTCGAAACGGATACGGATTTATAATTAAATAAAAACAGTACCTCTGCTCAATAATAAAAGCGGAGGTGTTTTTATGTATAAACGGGTTGCGAAACTGTTCTTTTTGTTGTGTTTGTTTTTCGGTGTTCTGTTGGCAAGAATTGTTGTTATTGACATTTCGGAAGATACGAACACGGTTAATACAAAGAATAATTTAAGTTGTTCAGCGGACAAAAGCAGAGGTACGGTATATGACTGTAATATGCAACCGCTTGTGAACACCGAAAAAGAGACATATATTGCCGTTAAACCGACCGTTTCGGTGCTTTCCGAACTCAACGGTGTAATTTCTCAAGATGAACAAAAAACTCTTTACGGGCAAATTTCCGATAAAAAAATCGGCATTGTAAAAACCGATAAAAACTATTCATCGGAGTCTGCAATTACATTTTCTCTTCTTAAACGCTATGAAGATGACGGATTGTGCGTGCATTTAATAGGGTATACAGATTATGACTCACAGGGAGTTTGCGGAATTGAGAAATACTACAATACTTTGTTAAATGAAAATTCGGGCGAATTGAGAATTATGTGTCCGGTTGATGCAAAAGGAAATGTTCTTGCCGGCGGAGAAATAACCGTTCAAAGCAGTAATTACGGTTCGTACGCCGGAGTTGTATTAACTATTGATAAGCAAATTCAATCCGTATGCGAAGAAGCGTTGAAAAAGTACGAAATCGAAAAGGGGGCAGTTGTTGTTCTTGATGTTAAAACTTCACAAATTAAAGCGTTGGCAAGTGTTCCCGAATTTTCTCAGAACTCGCCGCAGGAAAGTTTGAACGACGAAAACGGACCTTTTATCAACCGTGCGATTACGCCCTATTCGGTAGGTTCGGTGTTTAAGAGTATTGTAGCCGCTGCGGCTCTGGAAAACAATGTTACGGATGAAAAAAGTTATTTGTGTAGCGGTTCTGTTGGGATAGGTGCGGTAAATTTCGGATGCCATGAAAAGTCGGGGCACGGAACTCTCGATATGGCTCAGGCAATGGCGGTTTCATGTAATCCTTATTTTATAAATCTTGCGATTGAAGTGGGGAAAGAAAGCATTTGTACGCTTTCGGAAAATTTAGGCCTCGGAAAAGAAATCGAACTTTGCGACGGATGGTATACACAAAGCGGAATAATGCCATCTGCCGAAAGCGTTGTATCGTCTCAGGATCTTGCTAATATAGCTTTCGGGCAAGGTAAAATACTTGCTTCTCCTTTACAAATGACAGCCGTTTACGCTGCAATTGCCAACGGAGGAATTTACCGTTCACCGAGTTTAATGTTTTCGATAGTCGATAAAAACAGAATCGAATATATGAAAGCCGAACTTCCTGCT
Organism: uncultured Eubacteriales bacterium; assembly: GCA_964527585.1. Taxonomy (GTDB): domain Bacteria; phylum Bacillota; class Clostridia; order Oscillospirales; family Acutalibacteraceae; genus Fimenecus. Next base: position 28,972 of record CAZGPE010000006.1, on the reverse strand, counting down.
TCAAGGCGTGTAATGAGCGAACGAACCGCAAAAAAGGTGGGAGAATTGCTGTATTATGCGGTTGAAAACGGCAGTGCGATAAAAGCAAAACCCGATAATATAAATATTGCGGGAAAGACCGCTACCGCACAAAGCGGTCAGTTTGACGAAAACGGTAACGAAATTATTCAATCATGGTTTTGCGGCTATTTTCCTTATGAAAATCCGAAATATGCAGTAACTGTTTTTAAGGAAAACGGAATCGGGGGAACGGTTGACTGTGCTCCTGTTTTCAAATATATTGCCGAAAATATCGCTTAAAAAAATCACTCTGAACCGATTAAAGTTCAGAGTGATTTAATGTTAGGCTAATTTTACTTTTTCCCAAAGAGAAGCGAGATAATCAAGCATTTCCTGATCGAGATTGTGGAAATATTCACATTTTAACTCTTTTGATGGATAAAGAATTTCGTTATCTTTATATTCGTATCTGTCGTCTTCGAGAACAGCGGTGTGCGGACAAACATAACCGAGATAATTTGCGTTTGCAAGAGCGATTTCGGGTTCGCACATAAAGTTTATAAAGAGTTCCGCAGCTCTTTTGTTTTTTGCGTTTGCGGGAATACACATTGAATCAATAAAAATATTTGTTGTTTCATCGGGGTAAACAAACGCAAGATCGGGATTTATTTCCGCCATTGTAAGATAATCACCTGCATAATAAGGAGCGATGGCAGCTTCTCCCATTTCCATTTTATCGAAAATTTCATCCATTACATAGGACTGAATAAGTGGCTTTTGTTCGATAAGCTTTTCACACGCTTTGTCCCATTCCGATTTGTCGGTGGAGTTGACACTGTATCCGAGAACAAACTGTGCTATTCCGAAAGCATCACGGGAATTATTAAAGGTGAGAATATCGCCGGAATATTTTTCGTCCCATAAAACACTCCAACTGTCAGGCACTTCATCAACCATTGCCGTGTTGTAGATAATACCGACTCTGCCGCCGGTATAGGCGACGGTATATTTTGCTTCGGGGTCAAAATATGCGTTTTTGTACGAATCGTCAATATATGATATATTCGGAACATTTTCAAAATCAATCGGTTGAAGCATATCTTCCGAAATCATTCTTGAAATCATATAATCCGACGGAATAAGAACATCGTAACTTATACCGCCGCTTTTGAATTTCGAATAGAGGTCTTCGTTGGAGTCGAACATATTGTAATTAACCTTAATTCCGGTTATATTTTCGAATTCTTTAATGACATTAAGCGTACCTTCGCTGCCGTCTGAAATATATTCTCCCCAGTTATATACATTTATTTCGGTGCCTCTGAGTTCCTCAATATCATAATTGCACTTAAGAGCCGTAACATCAAGTGTTTGGCTTTCATTTGTGCAACCGGCAAAGGATAAAACACCTATAACGATTACAAATGTTAAAATAACAGAAATTAACTTTTTCATTACCGTTTCTCCTAATTGTTAAATTAAACTTCCTGTTTTTGTTTTTGCTGTTTCTTTTCGGCTTTAGCCTGAGTAACATTCATAATAATCAGAAGTAAAAGTACCGCAACGAAAATAAGGGTTGATAAAGCATACATATCGGGTTTTACTTTTTTCTTAGTCATTGAAAAAATAACAATCGGAAGCGTTTGAAATTTCGGCCCGCTGACAAAATAACTTATGATAAAGTCATCAAGCGAAAGGGTAAATGCCATAATAAAGCCCGTTATAATTCCCGATGAAATATTCGGTAATACAACCTTAAAGAAGGCGCCGACAGGTGTACAGCCGAGATCTTGTGCAGCTTCCGAGAGATGAGTATCAATCTGTCGGAGTTTCGGCAATACCGAAAGTATAACATAGGGGAGATTAAAGGTTATATGTGCAATAAGAAGGGTGGGAAAACCGAGAACATCAGTCATACCGACAAGTTTTCCGACAAATACAAAAAGCAGCATCAGTGAAACGCCGGTAACGATTTCCGGACTCGTCATAGGAATGTTGGTTACCGTAAGAACGGAAGAACGCACCCATTTCTTTTTCATCGTATTTATTCCGACTGCGGCGGCAGTTCCGATAACTAATGAAATAGCCGAAGAAGTGATTGCGAGAATCAGTGTGTTTCGCAAAGCGGTTAATGTTGTTGTATCGCTGAAAAGTTCGCCGTACCATTTCAGTGAAAATCCTGTCATAACACTTGTACTTGCCGAAGCGTTAAATGAGAGCACGATCATAACAAGCATAGGCGCATATAAGAATATCATAATAAGGGCGATGTAAATGTTGGAAATAGTTTTTTTCATATTATCATCGCTCCTTCCTCACTGTCGGAAACTTTGTTGAGAATTATCATACAAACAATAATCATCAACATAAGGACAAGTGAAAGAGATGCGCCTAAATTGTAGTTGTATGCCGATTGGAATTGCATTTCAATCGAGTCTCCTACAAGGAGATATTTTCCGCCTCCGAGTTTTTGGCTTATATAAAATGTACTTACGGACGGCACAAAAACCATTGTTATTCCCGAAACAACACCGGGAAGACTTAAGGGGAAAATAACCCTTTTAAGCACTGTGAACGAATTGCAGCCGAGATCCTGTGCAGCTTCGATAAGACGGTGATCGAGTTTTGACATTATCGAAAATATCGGTAATATCATATACGGCAAAAAGTTGTACACCATACCGAGAATAACCGCACCCGGTGTATTTATCATTTTGAAAGGTCCGATGCCGATTTTAGACAGCAGGGAGTTGATAATACCGGTATTAGCCAAAAGTGTTATCCAAGAATATGTGCGGATAAGAAAGTTCATCCACATCGGGAGCATAACAAGCATCATAATCGTGCGCTGTTTTGTCATGCTTGAACGGGACATAATATATGCTATGGGATATGCAAGCAAAAGACAGATAAAAGTTGCGATTGCGGCATACCATATCGAACGCATAAATGTATGCGAATATGAACTCAATGCAGTAATATTATCAAGTGTCCAGTCGCCGTTTCTGTCTGTAAAAGCGTAATAAACAACCATAATCATCGGTGCGATAATAAAAAGTACCGACCATATCATATAGGGTGCGTTTATAAGTGATTTAAGGGCAGAGGAATGTTTCATTATTCTTCTTCCTCCGTTACGGTAGGATCCGAAAGTTCGTCAAATTCTTCGCTGAACGAACTGTAATCGCCGTAAAGTCCCGAATATTCGGATTTCTTCATAATATGCATTTCATCGGGTTTAATGGAAATGCCGATAACATCTCCGACTTCGCTTTTTTGCGTTGTCTGAATCATCCATTTGAATCCGTCAATGTCAACGATTATTTCATAATGCACGCCTTTGAATGTAACGGAAGTTACTTCGCCGCTGAGCATACCTTCTTCGACACTGACGACATCAATATCTTCGGGACGGATAACTACATCAACGGGTTCGTCTTTTGTAAATCCTTTATCAACGCATTGAAAACGCATACCCGAAAATTCAACTGAGAAATCCTCATGCATTACGCCGTCGAGAATATTGCTTTCACCGATAAAGTCGGCAACGAAAGCATTTTTAGGTTCGTTATATACATCAAGAGGGGTTCCGATATGCTGAATTTCACCATTGTTCATAACAACAACAGTGTCAGACATCGAAAGCGCTTCTTCCTGATCGTGAGTTACATATATGAAAGTTATGCCTAATTTTTGCTGAATGTTTTTCAATTCGATTTGCATATCTTTTCGAAGTTTAAGATCAAGCGCAGCCAAAGGTTCGTCAAGTAAAACAATACGGGGATTTACAGCTAAGGCTCTTGCGATTGCAACTCTTTGCTGTTGTCCGCCGGAAAGCGAATTGATGTTTCTCGAACCGAAGCCTTTAAGGTTTACAAGTTCAAGCATTTCTTCAACTTTTTTCTTGATTTCTTTTTCTTTAACTTTTTTTATTTTAAGACCGAAAGCGATATTTTCATATACATTCAAATGCGGAAATAACGCATAACGCTGAAAAATGGTGTTTACCTGCCTTTTATAAGCCGGAACACCATTGATATTTTTTCCTTCAAAAACAACATTTCCTTCATCCTGCTGTAAAAAGCCGGCTATGATTCTTAAAGTCGTTGTTTTACCGCAGCCTGACGGACCTAAAAGAGTTACAAACTCTCCGTCATGAATTTGAAGACTGATATTATTAAGAATTTTTTGATTGTCAAAACTGACGCTGATATTTTGAAGATCAATTATTACAGGATTGTTATTCAATTATGCAGCCCCTTTCCAACCGATAGATATAGTTGGGCAGCCCGAAAAAATCATACGGACAAGCCCTAATTGGTATGAAATAAATATTAGAGATAAAATCGAAAAATGTCAATACTTTTTGCGATTTTTTAATAAAAATATTCTTTTCTATTATATAGGGCGAAAAAAATCTTGTTTATATTATTATCTTGTGTTAGAGTAAAAGTAACATTAAAAATTCAGTTAGGTGGTCAGTATGGAAATTTTTATAATCAGACACGGAGATCCGGATTACCGCAACGATACTCTCACACAAAAAGGCGAAAGAGAAGCTGTTTTACTTGCTGAAAGACTTAAAAAGGAAAAGATAGATTATTTTTACTGCTCTCCGCTTGGCAGAGCGCAAAAAACGGCGGAATACACAATGGCAAAATATCCGGAAAAAGAAATTATTACTCTCGATTGGGCAAAAGAATTTCAGGGAACTGTCGGTAAAGGTTTGAAAAAACAGCAATGTTGGGATAGAAAACCTGCATATTGGACAGAAAACGATGAGTATTATTCATACGAAAAATGGCTTGATGTAAAGTTGATGAAAAAAGGCGATGTAAAGCGTCATTTTCAAACTGTCAACGACGGTGTTGATGAACTTTTGCTAAATCACGGTTATAAAAAAGAGGGGAGAATTTATAAAGCAATCGGCTCCAATCACGATAAAATCGCAATATTCTGTCATTTCGGAGTAGAGAGTGTAATTCTTTCAAGAATTTTCAGCGTTTCTCCTATGATTATGTGGCATAATTTCGTTGCTCTTCCGACTTCGGTAACGAGATTGGTAACTCAGGAAAGAGAAAAAGGTAAAGCGATTTTTACCTGCGTTCAATACGGTGATTTAAGCCATTTGTATAAAGGGGATGAAACACCGTCTTTTCAGGCGAGATACTGTGAATGTTATGACGACAAGACCAGACATTGAACAATTTGTTTCAGCGAAAAATAAATAAAAACTTAAAATTTCAGAAAAAAATAAAAAAACACTTGCAAAAGATAAGAATATGTGATAATATACTTGGGCGGTTGAAAAAACCGTGTGAATTTCGGGGTGTAGCGCAGCTGGTAGCGCACTAGACTGGGGGTCTAGGGGCCGCAAGTTCAAGTCTTGTCACTCCGACCAAAAATCCGTTTCCTTAGGGAGACGGATTTTTTTATTTTTTGAAATTAGTAAAATTGGAATTTTAATGCAAGGTAAACACCTTGCTTTTTTTATGAATTATTTTTTATCTGAAGGAAATACTTATATTTGAAAAGGACGGATGAATTCTGTCTTTTAGAATATAAAGGAGAAGATAAAAATGTCTATTATTAACAAGGAAATTTCCGATTTCAAAACAGATGCATATCATTTGGGAGAATTTAAGAAGGTAACAAAAGAAGATGTGCTCGGAAAATGGAGTGTATTCTTTTTCTATCCTGCCGACTTTACTTTTGTATGCCCGACGGAACTTGAAGATTTAGCGGAAAAATATGAAGAATTTAGGGAAATCGGCTGTGAAATATATTCCGTATCAACGGATACACATTTTGTTCATAAAGCATGGCATGACACTTCAAAGAGAATAAAAAAGATAAACTTTCCCATGCTTTCGGATCCGACACATACGATTTCAAAAGATTTCGAAGTGCTTATTGAATCAGACGGTTTAGCGGAAAGAGGTTCGTTTATTGTAAATCCCGAAGGAAAAATTGTCGGATACGAAATAACTGCCGGCAATGTAGGAAGAAATGCCGAGGAATTATTCAGAAAAGTTCAGGCGTGTCAATTTGTTCATCTTCACGGAGATGAAGTTTGTCCTGCAAATTGGAAACCCGGTGAAGAAACATTAAAACCGAGTCTTGACCTGGTGGGGCAGTTGTAATGAAAAATAACGGTGAGTTTGATTTTGAACGGCTTTATGATGTAATAATAATCGGCGGCGGTCCTGCGGGACTGACGGCTGCTATTTATTTATCCCGTGCGAAATACAGGGTTTTGGTCCTTGAAAAAGAGCAGTTCGGCGGACAAATAACAATTACCGATGAAGTCGTAAACTATCCCGGTATCGAGAGAACTGACGGAAAGCGTCTAACAGAGTCGATGCTTATACAGGCACAATCGTTTGGCGCAGAATGTGTTTTAACTCAAGCAACGGAAATTATATTAAACGGAAATATCAAAACCGTAAGAACACAGCGTGGAGAATATTACTGTCTCGGTATTTTATTGGCAACCGGCGCTCATCCGAGAACAATCGGATTTAAGGGCGAAGCAGAACACAAGGGGAGAGGGGTTGCTTACTGTGCAACCTGCGACGGTGAGTTTTTTACCGATAAAGAAATTTTCGTCGTAGGCGGCGGATATGCGGCGGCGGAAGAAAGTGTCTTTTTAACAAAATTCGCAAAGCATATAACGGTATTGGTTCGTGAAGATGATTTTACCTGTGCCGCTTCGGTTGCCGATAAAGCAAAAAACAATGATAAAATAACCGTTTTAACAAATACAGTTGTCGAAGAAGTAAGCGGAGATAATTGCGTTAATTATATTAGATATAAAAATACGAAAACAAATAAATTCGTCGAATACCGTGCAGATGAAGATGATTATTTCGGAGTTTTTGTATTTGCGGGTTATTCACCGGAAACAGACCTTGTAAAAGAAACGGTTTCATTAAACGAACACGGATATATTATAACCGACAATTCTCAAAAGACATCCTGTGAAGGCGTTTATGCCGCAGGAGATGTTTGTATTAAACCTTTGAGGCAGGTTGTAACCGCAACCGGAGACGGTGCTTTGGCTGCTACCGAACTTGAAAAATATGTTGCTGAAATTCAGGAAAGCAGCGGTATATATCCGAAAAAACCTGTTGTTAAAATAAATAAAGACGGTTCATTTTCAGAAGATACTTTGAACAATGATGAACTGTTTTCAGAGCAAATGACCGAACAGTTGAATACGGTATTTGATAAAATGGAAAACACTCTGGTTCTGCATTTGTATCTTGACGAAACGGAAGTTTCCGCCGAACTTGAAAGTTTTATCGGAAAACTGTGTGAGTTGACGGATAAAATTTCATTTAAGGTTCATAAAGATACACAGAGTGATGAGTTGCCTTATGTCGAAATTAAAACGGAAAACGGTGAAAGCAAAAATCTTTCTTTTCACGGTATCCCGACAGGGCACGAATTCACATCTTTTGTATTGGCTCTTTATAATGCATCTGGACATGGGCAGAAAATCGACAGCGAAATATACAAAGAAATAACCGATTTAGATAAACCTGTAAAAATGCAGATTTTTGTTTCTTTAAGCTGTACTATGTGTCCCGATTTGGTTGTTGCCTGTCAGAAGATAGCGTCTTTGAACAGTAATATAAGTGCAGATGTATACGATATTAAATACTTTCCTCAATTGAAAAAGCGTTTTAATGTTATGAGCGTTCCGTGTTTGGTAATAAACGACGATAAAGTACACTTCGGTAAAAAGAATATCGGTCAAGTTCTTGATTTAATTAAACAACTTTGAAATAAAAAAGGGAACATCGTTTTGATGTTCCCTGAATTCATTATTTTTTATGGTATCTCAATGAACAGATGTCGTCGCCTTTTGCGATGCATTTGGGTAAATCGAGAACACTTGAATAACATTCTCCGATACCGTGATCTCCGCACATTGCAATATCACAAAGCGTAGCGATTTCTTCATCCGAGCAACCTGCGTTTTGCCATGCTTTAACAAGAGGGCAGTAGTGAAAATCAATCGAAAGTTTATCATCGGTCGATTCGAGAATTTTCATTTCGAAAACAAGTTGCGCAGGTTTTGAAAACAATGTTTTCTTTAATCCTTTAAGCGAATCTGTATTTCCTTTTTTTACAAGGTCGCTGCCCTGTGAAAGACCGCACCGTCTTATTGCATCGCTTGCGAATTCTTTGGGATCAAGCCCTTTTTTCTTGGCTTCGTCGCAAAGTAAATAAAGCCAAAAAGCTCTGTGTTCAAGTTGTGCTCTTATTGATTGCAAAGCCCAATTCTTATACTTAGGTTCGTTTTTTACAATACTCATTTTTCTTACCTGTCCTTTATATCATTTTAATAAAATCTTTATAGAAAACAACACACTCACCGATGTTTTTAATTCCGATATGTTCATTTGCGCTGTGTATGGTTGCAAACTGTTCTTTGTTAAGATCAATCGGCGCAAATCTGAGAATATTATCGGCAACATCCGTAAAACGCCTTGCATCTGTTCCGGCAGTCAAAAGGAAGGGGGATACGGCAACATCGGGAAAATCTTTATTCAAAACACTTTCCAAAATTTTGAACGGTCTGTTGTTAAAGTCGGTAGGCTGACAGTAATCTCTCTCAACTTCCTCGATAGTTACGGAATATTTATCGGCAATTTTTTTGATCTTTTCAAGTCCGTTATACAGATCATCCTCACGCACACAGCGTAAAAACATTGTTGTTTCCGCTGTTTTTGCACGAATTTGCGGGTCGAGATCGCTTCCTGCTTTCAAGGTGGTAAAACTTAACCCGGTTGAGAGCATTGCACTTGCTGCGGGAATACCCATCATAATTTTTTTGATAACGGGAGAGAAGAAGGAAATGTGTTTGAAAAGGAAACTTACCGGGAAGGGCATATAGGGGACATGGCGTTCGAAAGTTGCTTTAACTTCGGGATAAAATTTTCCTTTGTAAATTTTCTTACTGTTATTACTTACTTCGGCAATAAACTTACTCAGTCTTTCAACCGCACTGTCTGTTGCTCCGCCGAAACCGCCGTGTCCTTTGGTGTCGATTTCCGTTTTGCAGAGGAACATATGTCTGCTTTTTTCGTGAACGGCAACCATTGCGCTCTTACAGTTTACAGTTGGGATTTGACCTTCGGTTATCGCTCCGCCTTCATCAAGAACGGCTTCGAAACGAATCGAATTATCCTTGAAATACTGCGTAGCGAGAACCATTCCGTCTCCGCACACTTCTTCGTTGTTTGAAGAACCGATATAAAGGTTAATTCCTTCAAAATCATAGCCTTCTTTAATGAGTTCTTCACACGCCATAAGTTCGGCGAAAAGAGGCGTTTTTGTATCAATAGTGCCTCTGGCATAAAGATAGCCGTCTTTTTCAGTTGCGTTGAAAGCATCGGTTTTCCATTCACTGTCTGCATCGACAACATCGTGGTGAGACATAAGCATAATGTTTTTTTGAGCGTTTTTGCCTTCAATTACATAGACAAAACATCCGCCGCCGAATGTAAGTTTTTTTGCTTTAGCCGTAAGATTGGGAAATGACTCTTCCAAAACTTTGTAAAACTTTTGGTATTCGTTTTCATTTTCGCCGTTATAAGTCCATACGGTTTTACAATTTACCATTTTTGAAAGAATATCAACATATTCTGCGGTCTTTTCCTTTGAGACTGCACAGCGTTCTTCAATTGATTTCAAATTATTTTGCTTCATCGGTTTCTTTTCCTTTCGTATGTTCCGAGATAAAGTTAACAACACTTTTTTCGTTGTAAAGTGCAAAGAAAATTAAGGATACAAGAGCGAATATGCCTGCAAATACGCCGGTGAGCTTAACTCCGAGCATACCGACAGCTTCACCCTCGGGAGCACCGATTGCGAGAACGCTTGAAACGACAACCATTGCAAGCGAATATGCGATTTTTTCGATAAATGTTTTTGTTGCCGAGAAAAATCCCTCACGGTTTACTCCGTTTTCGATACTGTCTTTTTGAATAATGTCGGACATAACGGATTGGGGAAGAATGTTGATTGCGGCAAACGGGAAAGCAACGATAACACCCATAAGCAATCCGAGGTACAGTTCATAACCCTGAACAAGAGCGGAAATTTTATCTCCGAAGAAAATAAATGCGAATACAACGGTAAATATTACGCTTGCGATAACGAGCATAGATTTCTGACCGTATTTTTTGCTGAGTTTGACTATCATCGGGAACAGACAAAGCGCTACTACAATTGCGGCGAGCATAACGAGGAATGATTGTGATTCGGGAACATTAAGCAGCATTGTTATGTAGTAGAGCATAGCCGTTTGGAAAAATGCCATTGAAATATAGCTGAAGAGATCTCCGGCAAAGAAAGTAACGAAAGTTTTGTTTTTGAATATGGTTTTTGCCGAAGACAAAAGAGACTGTTTGGGAATAATGTTTTCGGTAACATAATCTTTTTCTTTGAAAGCCGTTGCACCGAGGATAACACAGACAAGTCCGATTGCGGAGAAGAACATAAATACTATTCTCCAAGACCAGAGAGCGTTAAATCCGAGTTTCTTGATTAAGTCGACAAAGAGGGTTGCGGCATACATAAACGAACTTGATCCCATAAAGAAAGCTGTGCTGATAGCATAGTATCCGACTCTGTCTTTCGCATCGGGGATAACTTCGGGAATAAGTGCGTTTCTCGGAATAAAGAAAAATGTATAAGATACATAGTATGCTATAAGGAAAAATCCTACCCAGACGGCATTTGCGGCAGAGCCCTGCTTGAAAGGAGCCATAAATATCATGAGAACGGAAATGGCGTAAGGTGCCGCTGCGGCTTTAAGAAAAGGAATTCTTCTGCCGTTTTTACTTGTGCATCTGTCGGAAAGGCTGGCAACCCAAGGATCAGTTACCGCATCAATAACTTTTCCTATACCTGTTAAAAGAGCTATTACGGTAACGAAACCGAGAAATTTGTTTTGAGGTAAAAGAGTCGGTATACCGCTTTTAACTGTCGGCTGAAAGAAATAGAGCAAATAGTTGCCTATCATACCGTTAAACAAACCTTTGGCGATATCCGAAAGGCAGTATCTGATCATTTTGCTTTTTGGAAGTGTCTTTTTCATTTTTATTTTTTCCTTTTTAATTTATTATACGAGCTTTTCAAGCCCGTTTGTTGAATATTCTTTATCGGCTTTTTTCTTTTCGAGTTCTTTCTTTAAGAGTGCGAATTTTTCTCTTGTAACAGGGTAAAAGTAAATACCTATAATCGAAAGAATCAAGAATATCGCCGGTAAAACGGTTACATTGTTTTCAATACCTTTTGCGACGGCATCGGGTTGAGTTTCCAAAGTTTTATCATATCCGGCAAGTTGGAGAACAAATCCGACTGTCCATACGCCGATTGCAGAACCGAATTTTTGGAAAAATTGCGGAAGTGCGGTAATTACACTTTCACGGCGGCTTCCGTATGCGAATTCATCGACTTCGACAAGGTCGTATGCTATGGAATAAAATACCGTCCAGAAATTTGCCATACCGATTGCCATAAAGAAAGTTACGGCAAGCACAACGGGGATGGAAGTGAGTCCTATTATTTTGCAGATAATAAGTCCGATACACATTACCGACATAAATAAGAGACTTGAAAATCTTCTGTCTTTTGTTTCCGATACTTTGGTTACAAGCGGAATAAACGCCGCCATTACAACAACCAATTCAACTATAACGATAACCATATAAAACTCCGGATCGGCACCGACACAGTCTTTAATCATATATTCAAACGATGACTGAATCATTGAAGAAGCAATGAGGAAAAAGACGATGAACATTGCAAACCATTTGAAAGGCTTTATTTTAAGAACTTCAAGCATTTCGGAGAAAATGGCTTTAATCTTTTTGCGTTCGGATTTTTCATAAACAGATTCGGCTTTTAACAACTTTAAGCCTTTTAACGATTTAACCGTTATAATTCCGAAAATCAAAGAGAGAACACACATAATAATTGCCGTGATTTCCCAACCCAAAGAATCTCCGATATGTTTTCCCGAAATTACAACTCCGGCAAAAAGACTCGGTATTACGGCGGGCAGGGCGTTGCCGAGAAAAATTGCGGCGGTGTTGATGAGAGAGCTTGTGCTTCTTATATTGGTTCGTTCGTCGTAATCCTGAGTTATTTCGGCAACAATCGCATAATACGGAATTGTATATACGGTATATGCCAACCAGAAAAGCATTGCGACAGAAGTATAATAAACGAATTGAATAACACTGTTATCTGTTCCGATGTTGAAAAAAGATGCAATAAATAAAAATACCAGAGGGAACAGAGATTTTGCCATATACTTACGCTTATCGGCGCCGTTTTGATCGGCATAGGCCCCTATAATCGGATCTGTAATCGCATCCCAGCATATTGATATGAAACTGACCGTTCCCGCAAGAACGGGTTTCATATGAATTACATCCGTCAGAAATACGAGATAGTATGTACAGAACATATTATATAGTAAGGACTCGGTTATTACGCCCGAACAGTATCCTAACTTTTTTCGGCCTGTAAGTGTTCTTTGCGACATAAAATACCCCCTTATTTTATACACAAATAGTTTATCAAATTTAGTCGCTAAAGTAAATAAAAATATTGATATTTATCTTAATTATGGTATACTTTCTAATCGGAGATGGTCAAATGAATTATAAACAATCCGTTGAATATATTCACTCGTTGCTTGTTTTTGGAATTAAACCCGGTCTTGAGAGAATAAGCGCTTTGTTAGAAAAACTCGGAAATCCGCAAAACAGTATGAAATTCGTGCATATAGCCGGAACAAACGGTAAAGGTTCTACTTCAACGATGCTTTCGGATATACTGTGTAAATCCGGATATAAAACCGGATTGTTTATTTCTCCTTATGTATTTGATTTCTGTGAACGGATTCAAGTTAATTCTGCCAATATTTCTCAGAACGATTTAGCAAGTTGTGTTTCATTTATTGAACCTTATATTGAACAGTTGGCACAGCAGGGAATTGTAATTACCGAATTTGAGGCTATAACCGCAGCGGCATTGTTGCATTTTCGCAACAGCGGATGCGAATATGCGGTAATGGAAGTAGGTCTCGGCGGAAGATTTGATGCAACGAATGTTATTCCCTGTCCTCAAGTTGCTGTTATAACTTCGGTTTCAACCGATCATACAAAAATTTTAGGAGATACGGTTAAAAAAATCGCATTTGAAAAATGCGGGATTATCAAAAAGAATACAAATGTTATAACAACTTCTTTTCAAGATAAAGAAGCGTTGGAAGTTATTAAAAAAACAGCTTGCGACAATGATGCCGATTTAACGGTTGCCGACGGCGAAAAACTTAAGATTATTAAAGAAACCGCCCGATATTCTATTTTCGAATATAAAGGGGAAGAGTATAAACTCGCTCTTGCCGGAAGGCATCAAATCGAAAATGCAATCGGTGTTATCGAGGCGGCGAAATGCATTGAAAATATAAGCGAAGACTCTATAAAATATGCTCTTGAAAATGTCGTGATGCACGGCAGAATGGAACTTATAAAAGATAATGTTCTGATTGACGGCGGACATAACGAAGAATGTTCCCAGGCGTTATCCGCTTTGCTTAAAGAAAATTATTCAAACAGAGAAATTACCGCTGTAATAGGAATGATGGCGGATAAAGAATGTGAAAAGTATTTGGCGAATGTACTTCCGTTTTGTAAGCGTGTGATCTTTACTAAGCCCGATAATCCACGCTCCGAAACTCCCGAAAATCTCAGTCAAATCGCACGGAAATATATTAAAAAAATAGATATTGAAAATAATCCTAAAATCGCTTATGATATAGCGGTAAACAGTTCGCAATTTGTACTGATTTGCGGATCGTTTTATTTGCTTTCGGATATTTTTAATGAGTAAGAGGTATAAAAATGACAGATTTTTATGAAGACAGAATGCGTGTGTTCTTTGAAACTTTTACCGATCATATGACACTTGCGCAAAAGAAAATCGACGGATTTTATTATAAAAAATGCGGCTACAAAAGTGATAATACTTTACCCGAAATAGATGACAGTTTCAGAATTTTCGCAGAGGATGAACGCTGGGCTGGAAAACAGGACGAGCACGCTTGGTTTTATAAGAAAATCGAAGTTCCCGAAGAATTTCAGGGCAAGAATGTTGAAATCGTAATTTCAACCGATGCTTATAAGAAGTACAGTTGGGATGCGACGAATCCTCAGTTTATAGTTTATCTTGACGGTGTACTTGTTCAGGGACTTGATATTAACCACAGAGAAATTTTCCTTGACAACGCTAAGGAAAGTTATGAACTTTACATTTACGCATATTCGGGAATGAACGGGGACAGTTATCTTGATTTTGAAGCGGAAATGAAAGTTTATAACGAACCGGCAAGAAAACTTTTTTACAGTTTGAGCGTTCCTTTTGAAATAACCGAATATCTTAATCCCGATGAGAAAAATTACATTGATATTCGAAATCATATAATAAATGCGATCAATCTTATTGATATGAGAGTAAAGGGAAGTGTTGAATTTCAAAATTCGGTTACCGCAGCACAGAAATATCTTGATGAAGAGTTTTTCGGTAAATACTGCAAAGCAGAAGATGTTAATGCGATTTGTATAGGTCATACGCATATTGATGTTGCATGGCTTTGGACGCTTGCTCAAACAAGAGAAAAGGTTCTGCGTTCATTTTCGACGGTTGTTACTTTGATGAGAAAGTATCCCGAATATAAATTTATGTCGAGCCAAGCCCAGTTGTATAAATATCTTAAAGAAGAAAGTCCCGAACTTTACGAAGAAGTTAAACGCCTTGTCAAAGAAGGCAGATGGGAAGTTGAGGGCGCAATGTGGGTTGAAGCCGACTGCAACCTCTCATCCGGTGAAAGTCTTGTAAGACAGGTGCTTTACGGAAAGAGTTTCTTTAAGGAAGAATTCGGAGTTGATTCGAAAGTTCTTTGGTTGCCGGATGTTTTCGGATATTCCGCAGCGTTGCCTCAGATACTTATGAAGTCCGGAGTCGATAAGTTTGTAACTTCGAAAATCGGCTGGAACGAAACAAACAGAATGCCTTATGATACATTTTGGTGGAAAGGCATTGACGGAACGGATATATTCTCATATTTTATGACAGCGCAGGATAAAATCAGAGGCGTTCCGACAACTACCAACAGTACATATAACGCTAAACTCAATCCCAATCAGTTGCAGGGCGGTTATGACCGTTATCAGCAGAAGGATATTAACAATGATATAATGATTACCTTCGGATTCGGAGACGGCGGTGGCGGACCCATCAGAAAAGACCTTGAATATTATGATGTTTTGAAGAAAGGTCTTACCGGTGTACCGAAAGCAAAAATGGAATTTGCCGGTTCAATGCTTGAAAGAGTTAAAAACAGAGCGGAGAAAAATCCGAAAACTCCGACATGGCAGGGTGAACTCTATCTTGAATATCACAGAGGAACATATACTTCTCAGGCGAAGAACAAGAGAAATAACCGTAAATGTGAATTCCTTTACGAAAAAGCCGAAACCCTTGCGCTTGAAAGTGAAATCCTTACCGGTTCGGAATATCCGCAGAAAGAACTTCATGACGGTTGGGAAACTATACTTCTCAATCAGTTCCACGATATTATTCCCGGTTCGTCGATAAAAGAAGTTTATGAAGTTTCTTCAAAGCAATATGAACAGTTAAAACTTGCCGGAAACGAAATTGTCTCGAAATCATATTCAGGTATAATCGAGAACATAAATACTGACGGCGGAGTAATTGTTTTCAATCCGAACTCATTTGAAGGAAATTCAACCGTTAAAATCGACGGAGAAACATATACGGTAAGCGGAATTCCCGCAAAAGGATATAAGGTTATCCCGATGCCGACCGCAAAGCAATCTGTAAGTGTAACTGAAGATTCGATCGAAAACGGATTTTTCAGACTTAAGTTTGATCAAACCGGCGCAATCACCGAACTCTACGATAAAAGAAATTCAAGAGAAGTTCTCAAGAAAAACGGCAGAGGAAATGTGATTACGGCTTATGAAGATTTACCGAGAGATTACGATAACTGGGAAATAAGTAATTATTACACCGATAAGTCATGGGAAGTTGATACGCTTGAAAGTATGGTTCCGATTTTCGATAAAGCGAGAGCCGGTCTTGAAATAAGAAAGACTTTCCTTAGCAGTACACTCGTTCAAAAAATATGGCTTTACGATGATATTGACAGGATTGATTTCGAAACATATATTGATTGGAAAGAATCCCATATTATTTTGAAAACCGCTTTCCCGATTGATGTTAACTCAGATAAAGCAACATACGATATTCAATTCGGTTCGGTTGAGCGTCCTACACACTATAATACAAGTTGGGACAGCGCAAGGTTTGAGGTTTGTGCGCATAAGTATGCCGATTTGTCCGAATACGGATACGGTGTAAGTCTTATGAACGACTGTAAATACGGACATTCGATTCACGACGGCGTTATGTCTTTGACAATGCTTAAAAGCGGCACATATCCCGATCCGACAGCGGATAAATGCGAACACTGTTTTACATATTCGCTGTATCCTCACGCTGATGATTACAAATCTGCCGGAACTATTGCAAAGTCGTATGATCTCAACAATCCTATGACTGCATTTAAGATTGGCAAACATTCCGGAAATCTTCCCGAAGAATACTCTTTTGTTTCAACCGAAAACGAAAATGTAATCATCGAAACTGTAAAGAAAGCCGAAAACGGCGAAGGCATTAT
The DNA here is from genome assembly GCA_964527585.1 of uncultured Eubacteriales bacterium. Lineage (GTDB taxonomy): Bacteria > Bacillota > Clostridia > Oscillospirales > Acutalibacteraceae > Fimenecus. The sequence continues at coordinate 12,183 of CAZGPE010000006.1, read as the reverse complement.
TGTCAGAATGTATGAAAGTTTCAATAAGAGAACAAATGCCGTTATCAATCTCGGATTTGATTTTGAAAGTGTAACTTTGTGTGATTTACTCGAAAACGATTTGAAAGTTATTGTACATGACGGAAGATCTGTACCGATTACTCTTAAACCGTTTGAAATCGTTACAATTAAAATTAAACAGTAAAAATAATCCCCCGTAACCGTTTGGTTACGGGGGAAATGTTTATTCAATATGTATTAAAGGCTGTTTACGATTTCAAGCGTATCTCTTGCGATAACAAGTTCTTCGTTTGTAGGTATAACATACATTTTAACTTTTGAACCGGGTACGGAGATTTCAACTTCTTCGCCTCTGATTTGGTTCTTTTCTTCATCAATTTCAGTTCCGAGGAATTTGATTTTTTCCGCAACTCTTGTTCTGTAATGGGGATTGTTCTCACCGATACCGCCGGTAAATACAATTGCATCAACACCGCCCATTGCCGCAGCAAAGCCGCCGATGTATTTAGTCAATTGATGGCAAAGCATTGATTCTACAAGCTGTGCTTTATAATCGCCGTCTTTTGACATTTGTTCAATTGTACGGTTATCGCTTGTTCCCGCAAGTCCGAGCATACCGCTTTTTTTGTTCATAAGAGTATCTACTTCATCGGGAGTAAGATTGTGAGATTTCATAATTACGGGGATGATTGCAGGATCTATCGAGCCACAGCGGGTACCCATCATTATTCCTTCAAGAGGAGTAAGTCCCATGGTTGTGTCAAAACATTTACCGTCTTTAACGGCTGAAATAGAAGAACCGTTTCCGAGATGACAGGTAACGATTTTTGTGCCTTCTGCTTTTCCGCCGAGAAGTTCAATACATCTTCCCGAAACATATCTGTGAGATGTTCCGTGGAATCCGTATTTTCTGATTCCGTCTTTTTCGTACAATTCATAAGGAAGGGCATACATAAATGCATAATCGGGCATAGTCTGATGGAATCCGGTATCAAATACGGCAACTTGCGGAACATTCATTATTTTTTCGCAAGCTTCGATTCCTTTAAGGTTTGCGGGGTTATGAAGGGGACCGAATTTGAAACATTCTTTAACTGTTTCTTTCATTTCTTCCGTTACGAGAACAGAAGATGAGAATTTTTCGGCACCGTGAAGAACTCTGTGTCCTACCGCTCCGATTTCGTCCATTGACTTAATGACGCCGTGCTCTTGACTTACAAGGGTATCGAGAACGAGCTGAATTGCTTCGCTGTGATCGGCCATAAGATGCGGAACGCTTTTTATTGTTTTTTCGGGTGAACTCGGAACTTTATGGGTGAAAGTTGCATTAGAGTCTCCGATTTGTTCGCAAATACCTTTGGCAAGCAAGTTTTCGTTTTCCATATCAATCAATTGATATTTAAGCGAAGAACTGCCGGCATTTATGACGAGAATTTTCATTGTTTTTCCTCCTAAACAGTCAGGTTGAATTTTTTCATTAAATATTATATACTTATCAATATCATTTTTCAAGAAGAAAAGCAAAATTATGACAGAAGAGGAAAATATGGGAGAAATTTATACACATTCTTTTGAACCGATTTATAATAATGAGTCGGAAATATTAATTTTAGGTTCTTTTCCGTCGGTGAAATCAAGAGAAAATAATTTTTATTATGCTCACCCTCAAAACAGATTTTGGAAAGTTTTATCGGCACTTCTGAAATGCGATGTGCCCGAAACCGTTGAAGAAAAGAAAGAAATGCTCCTTGAAAACAAAATAGCGATTTGGGATGTTGTAAAGTCCTGTGAAATTACAAATTCCGATGACAGTACAATAAAAAGCGTTACGGTTAATGATATTTCGGTAATTTTAAGTAAAGCAAATATTACCGGAATTTACGCAAACGGAAAAACAGCCGAAAAACTGTATAACCGTTATACAAAGAAAACCGTAAAGAGAAAAATTATTTCTTTGCCATCGACAAGCCCGGCAAATGCAGCCTTTTCATTGGAAAAACTGATTGATAAATGGAGTGTGATACTTGATGAGCCTAATAGGAATTGTATGTGAATTTAACCCTTTTCATAACGGACATAAGTATCTTATCGACAGTGTAAAAGAAGAAAACGATACAGTTGTTTGTGTTATGAGCGGAAACTTTGTTCAAAGATGTGAGCCGGCGGTATTTCCGAAAGAAGTAAGAGTTAGTTGCGCATTGAAAAACGGAGCCGATATTGTACTTGAACTTCCGTTTGTATATTCGTGTGCAAGTGCGGAAATCTTTTGCGAAAACGCCGTGAAAATACTTTGCGATTTCGGATGTGATAAAATTGTATTCGGAACCGAAAACGGAAATTTAACCCAACTGAAAAATACTGCGGAAATTCTTTTAAGCGAAAAATTCGAAAAGATATTCAGCGAATACCGAAACAAAGGTCTCAGTTATCCGAACGCAAGAGAAAAGGCTCTTGATTTCTGCGGAGCTTCTTTTGAATTATCATCTCCAAATGATATTCTTGCGGTTGAATATATTAAAGCGATAATAAAGAACGGATATAAAATTCAACCGATTGCCGTTAAAAGAAAAGGTGTAGAGTATCATTCCCTTAATGCAAACGGAGAGTTTGCTTCGGCAACATTGATACGAAAGTTGATATATGAAAACTGCGATTATACTTCATATATTGATCAAAAAAGTGCGCAAGTTTACCGAGAAGCCGTAAAAAACGGCGAAATTGTCAATCGGGAAAAATACGAAAATGCAATGATGACGCTTTTAAGAAACAATGTAAATAAAATCGACTCCGATTTTGCAAATATGACCGAGGGACTTGAAAACAGAATTAAAGAAGCTATTATTAACGGCACTTCGCTTGATGAAATATATGCACTTGCGAAAACAAAGAGATATACCCATTCGAGAATAAGACGGGCGGTAATGTCCGTTGCGTTCGGTATAAAAAAGAAAGATGTTTCTAAATCGGTTGCTTATATTAGGCTTTTAGGCTTTAACGAAAGTGCTTGCGAAGTCTTGGGCAAGTGTGCTAAAAACTGCAATTTACCGTTTGTTGTTTCATATTCCGATGTAAAGAAAACCGATAACGAAAATGCCGTGAAAACTTTTGAAAGCGAAAGTGCGATGTCGGACTTTTACGCTTTAATTTTGGAAAAAACAAAGAAGTGTTCGCTCGAAAGAACATATTTTCCCGTTAAGATAAAATAGTTTTGCAAGAAATCTTGCAAATCGGTCTTTTCTCGTCTATAATATTCTAAATAACATAAATAAAGGAAAAATGCTTTAATGAAAGTTAATTTGTTGACGAAACTTGCCGATAAAACCGCCAAGTATTCGAAAAGCCATAAAAAAATAGCAGCATTTATTTCGGAAAATTACGATAAAGCGGCTTTTATGACCGCTGCGGCTTTAGGTGAAAAAGTCGGAGTAAGCGAGTCTACTGTCGTGCGTTTTGCTTCCGAACTCGGTTTTAAGGGGTATCCGGAACTTCAAAAAGAACTTCAGCAAATGATTAAGTCTAAACTCACAACCGTTCAAAGAATGGAAGTTTCGCAATCACTCATAGGTAATAACGATATTATCAGTACGGTGTTAAACGATGACATAAACCTTATAAGACAGACTGCGGAAACTGTTTCGAAAGAGGCGTTTGAAGAATCCGTCAGAGCTATTAACAGTGCAAATAAAATATATATATTGGGTGTCCGTTCTTCATCCGCTTTAGCGAGTTTTCTTGCTTTTTATTTCAATCTTGTTTTCGATAATGTTATCCTTGTTAATTCATCGAGTGCTTCGGAGATGTTCGAACAGGTTTTCAGAATAGGCGAGGGTGATGTTTGTATAGCGATTAGTTTCCCAAGATATTCAAAGCAAGCGGTTAATACTCTTCGTTTTATTTCAGATAGGAAAGCAACGGTAATTTCGATTACCGATTCCGATAAATCTCCGATTGCTCCGTTTAGTGATCACCTTCTTGTCGCAAAGAGCAATATGGCATCGGTCGTAGATTCTTTGGCTGCGCCTTTGAGCCTTATAAACGCTTTAATTGCGAGTGTAACTCTCAGCAGAAAAAATGACGCTTACCGTAATTTTAACGAACTTGAGAATGTATGGGAAAAATATCAGGTTTATGAGAAAGAAGAGGAAAATTACGATGAGTAAAGTTATAGTTGTCGGAGCCGGTGCTGCGGGATGTATGGCAGCGGGAACTGCGGCAAAGAACGGAAATGATGTTCTTTTACTTGAAAGAAACGATAAAATAGCACGAAAAGTTCTTGTTACCGGAAAAGGAAGATGCAATGTTACGAATGCCGAAACGGACATTCAGACTTTGATTTCCAATGTTCCGCAAAACGGCAGATTTTTATACAGCGCTTTTTCCGAATTTAATACAACCCGGACAAGAGAATTTTTCGAAAATCTCGGTGTTCCGCTTAAAGTTGAAAGAGGGAACCGTGTTTTTCCCGTAAGCGACAGAGCGATGGATATTGTCGATGCGCTTAATAAGTTTATCACTCAGTCATCGGTTAAGCGTAAAACGGCAAGGGTAAAAAAACTGATTCTCGAGGGTTCTCGGATAAAAGGTGTTGAAACCGAAAACGGCGAAACTTATTTTGCTGATAAGGTTATAATCGCAACAGGCGGAAAATCTTATTCTAAAACCGGTTCAACGGGAGACGGATATATTTTGGCAAGAAGCGTCGGACATAATATTGTCGATATTAAACCGTCTTTGGTGGCGCTTACCTGCCGTGAAGGGTATTGCAGTGAAGCGATGGGACTTTCGCTGAGAAATGCGGCAATAAAAGTTATTGATACAAAAACCGGAAAACAGATTTATTCCGATTTCGGAGAAATGCTTTTTACTCATTTCGGTGTATCGGGACCGATGATTCTTTCCGCAAGTGCTCATATGAGGAATATGGAAAGCGGAAGATATGAAATATACATTGATATGAAGCCGGCACTTGATGAGCATAAACTTGACGAGAGAATCCAGCGTGATTTACTTGAAAACAGCAATAAGGCGATTTCCAATTCCTTGGGGATGCTTTTGCCCAGAGCGATTATAAATCCGGTAATAAGGCTTTCTAAAATACGCCCTGCAACCAAGTGTAATCAAGTAACAAAAGAAATGCGCCAAAGCCTTGTCAGTACAATTAAGAATATGAAACTTACGGTTTTGAATTTCTGCTCGATCGAAGAAGCGATAATAACATCCGGCGGAGTTGACTGTAAACAACTCAATCCGAAAACAATGGAATCAAAACTATGCGAAAACCTTTATTTTGCGGGTGAAGTTATTGATGTCGATGCGTATACAGGCGGATTTAATTTGCAAATAGCCTTTTCAACGGGATATGTTGCGGGAATGAGTGTATAAATAATTTGTCAGAGAGGATAGATATTATGTTTATAAATGTTGCTGTTGACGGACCGGCAGGTGCAGGTAAAAGCACCATTTCCCGTGCCGTTGCCAAAGAATTGGGATATATCTATGTTGATACCGGAGCGCTTTACCGTGCAGTCGGTATTTATGCTTTGCGTAAAGGAATCAATACAAAAGACAGTTCCGGTATTGAAAGTATTCTCGGTGAAATTAAAGTGGAATTAAAATTTATTGACGGAGTTCAGTATGTTTACCTCAACGGTGAAGATGTTTCTTTCGATATAAGAACTCCGGATGCTTCTATGGCGGCTTCGGATGTTTCGGCAATAGCGTGTGTACGGGCGTTTTTATTTGATTTGCAGCGTGAAATCGCTTCGAAAAACAACTGCCTTATGGACGGAAGAGACATCGGTACCGTTGTTCTTCCGAAAGCTCAGATTAAAATATTTTTAACGGCTTCCGCTCAGGAGCGTGCTAACAGACGGTATAAAGAACTTATTGCCCGTGGTGTTGAAACTACTTTGCAGGAAGTTCTCGAAGATTTGAAAATCAGAGACTATCAAGACTCACACCGTGAAATAGCACCGTTAAAACCTGCCGATGACAGTATAATAGTCGATACATCGGATTTGGATTTCGATGCCGCTAAGAATAAAATTGTCGGTATTATCAAGGAGAGAATTTAATGCAATACGACTTTTCAAAACTCAAGGAATATAAACTTTATCAGGTGTTGAGATTTGTTGCGGTTATTTTTTGTTTAAGATACAAGGTCAATTATATCGGACTTGAAAATGTTCCTAAAGATAAAGGATTGATTTTGGCCTGTAACCATCAAAGCGGTGTTGATCCCATAATACTCGGCAGAGGTGTAAAAAGAACAATTCACTTTATGGCAAAAGAAGAACTTTTCGAAAACAATGCACTCGGACTGTTTTTGAAACATCTCAACGCTTTTCCGGTAAGGCGTGGACAAGGGGATACGGCATCCGTTGAATTTGCACAGGAAATTGTAAAAAACGGATATATACTCGGTATTTTCCCGGAAGGCACACGATCTAAGGATTTTAAGCCTTCCAAAAGAGGTAAATCGGGCACGGCGCTTATTGCGAAACAAACCGGTGCCGATGTTTTGCCTGTTTGTATTTATACTTGTGATGAATATAAAAAAGGAACAAGACTTACCGTTCATTTCGGTAAGGTTATCAAAAACGAAGAATTCGGATTTTCGGATGAACATTCACCGAAAGAACTCCGTGATGCGACAAAACGCATTATGGGAGATATTACGGCACTTTGGGAGGAAGGACATTGCGGGAAATAACGCTTGCTGAAACGGCGGGATTTTGCTTCGGAGTAAACAGAGCGGTGAATCTGCTCGAAAAATTAGTTGATGACGGCAAAAGTGTTTGTACATTAGGGCCTATAATTCATAATCCGCAGGTGATTTCGTCTTTTGAAAAACGAGGAGTAAGGATTGTCGATCATCCTGACGAATGCGGTGAAAATGATGTATTGGTTGTCCGTACTCACGGAGTAACAAAAGAAATATTAAACGATGTTAAGTCGGCTTCGCCGAATTACTGTGATGCTACTTGTCCGTTTGTTTCGAAAATTCACAGAACTGTCAGTGAAAACTCAAATGAAGATACGGTAACATTTATTGCGGGGGATAAGACTCACCCGGAAGTTATCGGTATAAGAAGCTATTGCAAAGGACCTTCTTATGTATTCAATACCGAGGAAGAACTTGATGAAATTATTAGTTCTAATCCTGATTTAGTAAATAATCATCTAATTTTGGTTTCGCAAACGACTTTTTCTATAAAATCTTTTGAAAAATATGCAAAAAAAATTAAAAATTACTATACAAACGCCGTAATTTTTGATACAATATGTAATGCGACAGAAGAAAGACAAAAGGAAGCCGCTCAGCTTTCGCTTAAAAATGACGCCATGATAATCATAGGCGGCCGTCAAAGTTCTAATACGGCTAAGCTGAAATCTGTGTGTGAATCCAATTGCCCTACTTATCTGATTGAAACTTACGAAGAATTAAAAGATATTGATTTTTCCGAGTTTGAGTCAGTCGGCGTTACTGCCGGAGCATCGACTCCCGACAGTATAATTAAGGAGGTACTGAAAACAATGACCGAAAAATTAGAACAAACAGTCAGCACAAATGCAGTAAAGGAGGAGGCAACAATGGCTGAAGATACATCTTTTGCTGCTATGCTTGAAGAATATATAGATGAAAGCACAGATCAAAAAGTTGTAGGCGTAGTAGTCGGTGTTTCACCGTCTGAAGTTGAAGTTGAGATTGTCGGAAGAAAACATACAGGTTATATTCCCGCAAACGAATTCAGCACTGATCCCAATTGCGATTTAGCAAGCGAAGTTAAAATCGGTGATAAGTTAGATCTCATTATTATGAAAACAAACGATGCTGAAGGAACCGTAATGCTTTCCAAGAAGCGTTACGATGCCGCTAAAGCATGGGAAACTATCAATGCGGACAGCGATGAAGTTGTTGAAGGTAAGGTTACCGGTGTTGTCGGAGACGGCAAAGGACTTTATGTTCAGTACAACGGTATCCGTGTATTCGTTCCCGCTTCTCTTTCTAAATTCAGCAGAAACGATTCTCTTGAAGAAATGGTAGGCAATACGGTTAAATTTAAGATTATCGAAGCTGATAAGAGAAGACGCAGAGTTGTAGGCTCAATTAAAGCCGCTAACAGAGATATTCGCAAAGAAGAGGCCGAGAAGTTCTGGAGTCAGGCTGAAGAAGGACAGAAATATACAGGTGTTGTTCGTTCTCTTACAAAGTACGGTGCTTTTGTTGACATCGGCGGAGTTGACGGAATGATCCATATTTCCGAACTTTCATGGACAAGAATTAAGCATCCTTCGGAAGTTGTAAATGTCGGTGATACCGTTGAAGTTTACATAAAAGCTCTTGATGCCGAAAACAAGAAAATTTCTCTCGGATTCAAGAAAGTAGAAGACAATCCGTGGGAAATCCTTAAGAGAGATTATCCCGTAGGCACTGAACTTACCGCAAAGGTTGTAGGTCTTACAACTTTCGGTGCTTTTGCAAGCATAATTCCCGGAATTGACGGACTTATCCATATTTCCGAGATTTCTTATTCACATGTTGCAAACACAGCGGATGTACTCAAAGTCGGACAGGAAGTTAATGTTAAGATTCTTGATGTTGATTTTGATAAAAAGCGTGTAAGCCTTTCGATTAAAGCTCTTCTTGATCCTCCTGCTGCTGAAGAAGCGGTTGTTGAAACAGAAGAAACAGCTGTTGAAGAATAATTGAATTTTATTAAACAGGGGGATAGTGAAATTGTTTTCGCTATCCTCTTTTTTTACGGAAAGGGTTTTGCAAATGTTAGGTAAAGTTTTATCCGCAGCGGCTTTGGCAGGTGTTGCCGCAACTGTCGGAATTGTCGCAAAAAAGAAGAAAAGTGATTTTTGCCCGGAATGCGATATCAGAAAAGCCGTATCCAAACTCGGAGTTCATATAAAATCCACCGATACTTACAATAACGGCGTTGCACTTACTCCGCCTATGGGATGGGCAAGTTGGAACTGCTTCAGAAACGAAATCAGTGAAGAAAAAATTCTTCAGACAGCATCCGCTATGAAAAAATGCGGTTTGCTTGATGCGGGATATAATTTCGTTAATATTGACGACTGCTGGCACAGTTCGATGAGAGATAAAGACGGTAGACTTCAAGGCGATCTCGCAACATTTCCGAGAGGAATTAAGCCTTTGGTTGATGATTTGAATTCTATGGGATTTAAGGTCGGCATTTATTCTTCGAACGGAACTTTAACCTGTGAGGATTTGCCGGCAAGTTTAGGAAACGAACGAATAGACGCCGAAACATTTGCCGAATGGGGAATTGAATATTTCAAGTACGATTTTTGTCATAATAAGCCTATAAGCACAAAAGCTCCGTTAATTGATAAAATTATCATCACCGATAAAAACGGCGAAAACGAGCAAGTTTTAGAAGCTGAAAACGGCGAACTTTACGGTTCGGCAAAAATCATCGAGGATAATGACGGAGCTTATGTTTCACGCCTTGACAGTAATCTCGGAAGTATTAAATTCAGTTTTGTAAATGTTGCTTGTGAGGGTGAATATATTCTCACTGTTGTTTTCAGAAAAAACGGTGAAACCGAAAAATACGCAACCGTAACCGTAAACGGAAAAGATGTTTATCCCGTTAATTTTCCGCCTACTAAGGCTTGGAGTAAAACAGGCAGAACACAAATTACCGTTAATCTTCTTGAAGGTGCAAATACGCTTGAAATTAAAAATCCGATTGCATCGAAAATGGACAGTGCCGCTACGCAGTATACGAATATGGGAAAAGAACTCAAGCGTGCGACAAAATTGTATGCTCAAAAGAACAATGTTCCCGAAAAGCCGATTGTTTACTCAATTTGCGAATGGGGACGCAATAAACCGTGGAAATGGGGTGCGCAGGCAGGCAATCTTTGGCGAACCACTCCGGATATTAAGCCGATTTGGGCATCTGTTCTCGGAATATACGAAGTTAATGTTAAACTTGCCGATTATTCCGGCATAGGCGGATGGAATGATCCCGATATGCTTGAAGTCGGAAACGGAAACCTTACCGTTGAAGAAAATAAAACGCATTTTACTCTTTGGTGTATGTTAAATGCACCGCTGATTCTCGGCAATGATGTCAGAAAGTTTATTGATAGTGATGGAAATGTTGATTACAACAATAAAATTTTGCAAATCGTAACCAATAAAGATTTGATTGCCGTAAATCAGGACAAAAAAGGTGTACAGTGCAGAAGATTCAAGACGAATGCGATTTCGGATATACTCGTTAAACCTCTTAATAAAGGGGAAGTGGCTATTTGCTTTTTCAACAAATCAAACAGTGAAAAGCAGATGAGCGTTTCGCTTAGAGAAATTGCCGATTTAAGTTATACCGACTTGGTAAACTTCGGAGCATATCAGTTTACTGATTTATGGAGCAAGGAAATTGATGTTACAACCGCCTGCATAAATGCCCGTGTTATGCCTCACGGTGTCAGAATTTTCCGTGTGAAATCAATATAACGCTTAGGAGAAATAAATGAAAGTCAAACTTTATACTCTCGGCTGTAAAGTCAATCAATATGAGACGCAGGAAATTACCGAAGATTTAATCGAAAACGGATTTGAGATTACTTTGAAAGATGATGATGCCGATGTCTTTATTGTCAATTCCTGCACCGTTACTTCCGAAAGCGACAGAAAAACAAGGCAAACCGTAAGACACTTGAAAAGAAACAGTCCTCAGAGCATAGTTGTTTTAACGGGATGTATGCCGCAAGCTTTTCCGAAGATGGCGCAAGACCTTTTACAAGCCGATGTTGTAATCGGAAACAGAGACAATGTAACTTTGGTGTCAAAACTGAAAAAATACATTCAAGACAGAGAACGGATTGTTGAAATAAATCAGCATAAAAGCGGTGAGGCATTTTGCGGAAAACCGATTTACGAATTCAATGAAAGAACAAGAGCAATTGTTAAAATCGAGGACGGATGCGACAGATTTTGTTCTTACTGCGTTATTCCTTACGCAAGAGGCAGGGTTAGGTCAAAACCGATCGAACTAATCAAAAGTGAAGTAAACGCTTTGGCGGATAAAGGATTTAACGAAATCGTTTTAGTCGGAATAAATCTGTCCGCTTACGGTAAGGATACCGGAGAAAAGTTTTATAACGCCGTAAAGGCGGCCTGTGAAAACGATAAAATCAAGAGAGTAAGACTCGGTTCTCTTGAACCCGACCATTTGACCGATGAAGTAATTAACGAACTCTCGAAAAACAAAAAACTTTGTCCGCAATTTCACATTTCTTTACAAAGCGGCTGCGACAGAACGCTTAAAAGAATGAACAGGCATTATACTGCGGATGAGTATTATTCACTTTGTAAAAAACTTCGTAAAAACTTTGAGGATTGCACATTAACAACAGACATAATGGTTGGTTTTTCCGGAGAAACGCAAGAAGATTTCGAAGAAACCGTTAATTTTGCCAAAAAGGTCGGCTTTGAAAAAATACATATATTCCCATATTCCGTCAGAGAAGGAACAAGAGCCGCTGATTTCGGTGAAAAAATCGAAAAATCCGTAAAGGAAAATCGTGTTTCGGTTCTTTCTCAGGCTGCTAAGGAAATGCGCACGGATTTCCTTGAAAATCAAATCGGAAAAACAGTTGAAATAATTCCGGAAACAAAACACGACGGAGAATATGTTTTCGGATATACCGCTAACTATACACCGGTTCTCGTTAAAAACACCTTGCTTGAGGTCGGTGTTCCGGTAAAAGTAAAAATAACACGAAGCGACTGCGAATATGCATACAGCGAGTAAATTCTAATAGAAAATTTTATAAAAATCAGAACCTCTGTTCATAATAAGAACAGAGGTTTTTGTTTGTACATATTTTCTTAAAGGAATGATCGTGTGCAATACAGTAAAGTCGAAATTTGCGGTGTTAATACTTCTAAACTTACGGTTTTGAAAGAAAAAGAAAAAATGGAGCTGTTGCAAAAAATCAGATCGGGAGACAAAACCGCAAGAGATAAGTTGATTAACGGGAATTTACGGCTTGTTTTATCGGTTATACAGAGATTTGTAAACCGTGGAGAAAATCTTGACGATTTATTTCAAGTCGGCTGTATCGGACTGATAAAAGCGATAGATAATTTTGATATAACTCAAAATGTTAGATTTTCAACCTATGCCGTTCCGA